>JAGQSS010000001.1:23440-96923 GCA_020439405.1 Ilumatobacter sp.
CGCGTTGGCAGGACGGTTCTCGGTCATCGGTCGCACCTGGGCGGCGCACTGGGTATCGGTCGGCAGCGCCGATCCCGGCGGCAGGGTGGCGAAGTGTGCGGTCGGCGTCGACGGTGTGGTGGTCGTGGTCGTCGTCTTCGGAGTGGTCGTGGTAGTGGTCGCGACGATCTTGGCGCACGCCGTGCCGGGGTTCGACTTGTGCGGTACCAGCAGGCGGACGACCCTGCCGTTGCTCGACTGTCGGGTCTTGCAGTTCGGCGCAGGTGTGCAGTCGGAGAGCGCGAGGTCCTTCGGCGTGACGGTGCCGTACAGACGCCTTCCGGTGCTGTCGTACTCGTCCCAGCAGCCGGTGTCGTCGGCGGCGCCGAAGGTGACCGAGGCGGTGACGGCGAGCGGGACCGCGACGCACAAGGTCAGGATGGCGGCGATGAGCTTCTTCATGAGGTCCTCCATGAATTCGTCGGCGCGGGACTGCCGACGGGGTCATCATCGGTTCCGGGTCGGGCGGGCCTGAGTCGCTTGAAGGACTCTTGAGGTTTGATGACGGAGCCTGCGCACAATGTTGCGATTCCGTGACGAAGGCCGGCGACTCGTCGCCCCGTGCGTTCACGGGGCGGCCGCCGAACGTTCACCTCGTGGAGGTGGATACGGTGTGTGGGTGCGAAGTCGTGCCCGATCGTTCCGAGCGGCCGCGGTCGTGATGTCGTCGGGAGCGTGTGTCCTGGCGGCGTGTGCCGGCGGCGGGCTTCCGGCGGCAGAGCCGGTCATGTCGTCGCCGGCGACCCCGGTCGTGGAAACAGTCGAAGGCACCGGCGACGACACGGTCGATCCCGACGTCGTCACAACCACCGCCGATCCGCCGGATGTCTTCGGCGGCTACACCGTTCACGCCGACGAACCCACGATCCGGATCGACGACCGGTTGCTCGGGACGAACATCCCGGCGTGGCTCGGCCCCGACCTGATCGAACAGGATTGGTTCCGCGAGGCACTCTCGTCCTCCGGGGTCACCTCGGTGCGGATGCCCGGCGGGAGTTGGAGCAGCGTCTACGGCTGGTCGTCGTGTGAGCTCGGCGTCGACGGTTGCATCTGGGACGGAGCGATCCGCCCGTCCGACTACGGACGGCTGCTCGTCGACACCGGACTGGACGGCATGTGGACCGTCTCGGTCAACGAGACGGCGCAGAGCGCCGCGGCTCTCGTCGCGTTCTTCAACGGCGCGGTCGGCGACGACCGCGAGATCGGCGTCGACCGCAACGGTGTCGATTGGGGCACGGTCGACACGTGGGCCGCCCTGCGAGCCCAGCGGGGCCTTGCGGAGCCGATCGGCATCGGAGCATGGGAGATCGGCAACGAGGTGTGGGGTGGTCGGCCAGACACCGGCGGCTCGTCCTGCGCCTCGTTCGGTTGGGAAGAGGTGTGGACCTGCAACGGCACCGAGTACGTCACGGGTGACGCCGAGCACGATGGCTTCGTCGACATCCGCGCAGCGATGATCGCGATCGACCCGACGATCGACGTCGGCATCGTCGGGGTACCCGATCCGTCCGCGTGGTCGGACTGGGGATCGCAGGTGATCGCCGCGGCCGCCGGTGGCTACGACTTCTACATCATCCACGAGTACGCGTTCGGCGAGACGCCGGCCGCCGATGCCGCCGCGCGACGCTCGCGAGAGCTCTGGCCGGGCGTGGTCGAGCTGACGCGACGGTCGCTGCCCGGCGACGTGCCGATCGCGCTCACCGAGTTCAATCTCGTGTCGTTCGAGGCCGGCGACACCGGGGCAGCGATGACCCAGGTCATGAACGCCATCTTCCTCACCGAATCGATCGGTGATCTCGCATCGCTGGGCGTCGAGATGGCCAACCACTGGAACTTCGCCAACGGCGTCACCGAGAGTGGTACCGACTACGGACTCGTCGACCAGGCCACGGGCGATCGGTATCCCACCTTTGCGGCGATGGCAGCGTGGGGCCGGGCGGGTCGCGAGCTCGTCGAGGTGACACACGGATCCGAGATCGGCGCCAGCCGGCTGCACGCCACGCGTCGCGACGACGGCTCGTACGCCTTGATCGTCGTGCACGCATCCGACGAGGAGCAGTCCGTCGACATCGCGTTCGACGGAGGCGGCGCCGTCGCCGCAGCGAACGCAGTTGCGAACGTCGCCGACTCGGGAGAGGCGACTGCATTCGACCAGGTCGTCCCCGAGATCGCCGTCTCCGAGGATCACCTGACGGTCACGCTCGGTCCGTGGTCGATCACCGAGATCGAGGTCGAGATCGATGACTGAGCTCCGGGTGTTGCTGACGGTGTCCGGAACGATCCCCGTCGACCTCGACGAGGCGGTGGCCGGCGGGTCGCGGCCCAAGGCCGACTATCGGGTGATCGCCGAGCGGATCGGGGCCGACCTCGTCGACGTCCCCGCCGCGATGACCTCGACGGGACGGATCGGGCGCCGGCTCGGCCGGATCGGCGGCGCCGGAGCGGTTCTGGCGTGGTACTGCTGGCGTCGACGCAACGACTACGACGTCGTGCTCACCGACGGTGAGCAGGTCGGACTGCCGCTCGCCTTGCTCGCGCGCCTGTCGCCGTGGACCGGCCGTGGAGCGCGGCACGTGATGATCGTGCACGTCCTCTCGACCCGGTCGAAGCGGGCGGTGCTCCGGCTCGGACGGTTGGCACCGCTGATCGACCGGTTCGTCGTGTACGCCACGTCACAGCGAGACGTGGTCGTCGACGAGTTCGGTGTGTCGCCGCACCGCGTCGTCCTGACCCCGTTCATGGTCGATACCGCCTTCTTCCGAGCGGAGACGTCGACGGTCGATGCCGGTCGGGTGATCTGCTCCGCCGGCCTCGAGCGTCGCGACTACCCGACCCTGATGGAGGCGGTCGACGGACTCGACGTCGAGGTCGTCATCGCTGCCGCCAGCCCGTGGTCGAAACAGCCCGACAGCTCGTCGCGGCGGGCGATCCCCGCCAACGTGGCCATCGAGCGGCTGAGCCTTCACGAGCTCCGGGCCGTCTACGAGCGGGCGGCCCTCGTGGTCATGCCGCTCGACGACGTCGATTTCCAGGCGGGGATCACCACCATGCTCGAGGCGATGTCGATGGGACGGCCGGTGATCTGCTCCCGGACGCCTGGACAGACCGACACGATCGTCGACGACGAGAACGGTGTGTACGTTCCGCCCGGCGATGCCGGCCGGCTGCGTTCGGCGATCGTCGCCCTGCTCGACGACGCCGAGCGTCGAAGCCGGCTCGGCAGCGCCGCGCGCGAATGGGCCGAACGCCACGCCGACGTCGAACGCTACGCCGACCGGCTCGCCGAGGTGGTGGCGGCGTCGGACGACTCGCCGTCGGCACGGCCCAGCGCCGACGAACGGGGCGACGCATCCTCGGATCGCGATCCGGACTGACCGACGGGAGCGGTCGCGATCGCGGCAGCGAGGCCGAGCATCACCGTGTTCCTCGCATCCCACGACACGTCGACGTAGCTGTACACCGCGTACATCAGGACGAACAGCACCGACGACAACCGCACGGCGAAGTCGACGCCGGTCGCCATCTCCCGGGTCCGCTCGATTCCGATGACGAGGATTCGGGCGAAGAGGTAGAACATCGTGACGAATCCGAAGAACCCGAGCTTGATCCAGATCCAGAGGATCGAGTTGTGCGGGTGGTAGGCGTTCAACTCGAAGACGCTGATGTCGGGCAACGGCACCGGGCGCAGGAACGGGCGACCGAAGCCGTACCCCGTCAGCGGTGCCGTCCTGATGGTGTAGTTGAGGTCGTAGGCCTCGATCTGTCGGTACAGGTCGGAACTCAGATCCTTCTCCGACGCCGAGCTGGGCGCGATGATCGTCTTCACGGCCTGCGCCGGGAAGCCGATCCCCGACGTCGAGTTCCAGAACGCGCCGGTGTAGCCCGCCAGCAGGATCGCGACGATCGGCACCACGACGAAGAAGCGCCGTCGTTCCCGCCACCACAGCATCATGGCGACCGCTGCTCCCGCGATGAGCAGCGCAGCGATCCCGGCCCGCCGCTGTCCGAGGAAGTACACGAACACGACCGGGATGGCACCGATCGCCACCGACCAACGCAGCGGTTTGACCCGGACCTTGAACAAGAACAGGACGATGAGGAAGACGATGAGCAGGTCCTGGCCGATCGAGGCACCGTGCTCGGTGAAGCTCTCCAGGGTCTCCCGGTCGCCGAGGCTGAGCCGCGTGTAGAACTCGATCGACAGGATCGACTGGACGACGACGCCGACCACGACGGCCGCGAAGGCGAAGCGGCGGTGTCGCGGCTCGTGGAGCTCGTTGACGGCGATCACGAACGTGAAGAACAGATAGAGCAAGGGTCGCCCGACGAGCACGGCGACGCGCAGGTCGCCGCCCCCCGAGATCCCGCGCACGAACCCGTACAGCACGAAGGCGAGGAACACCCACATCGGGCGGGCGATCGGGTTCTGCGCCACGAGCCGACGTCGTGTCGCGAACTGCCGCAACATCGAGATCGCGACGCCGGTGAGCAGTGCGAGATCGAGCGGGCTGACCGTGAGCTGGTCGGCGACGAAGGAGATCGACTCGCGGCTCGAGAGGTTCTTCGCGAACGGGAACCACGCGATCGTCGACTGGTCGCTCACCGCCGTGAGCGCCAACGTGGCGTACAGCGAGGCCCGTGGGAAGACGGTCCAGCCGACGATGATCCCGAGCAGGAGCACGAGGCTCAGACCGAGGTACGGTGAGCCGACGCTGCGCTGGACGACCGCGGCGATCGCGAAGCCCGTGACGACCACGGCCGTGTACCCGAACCACCAGGCGCGGCTCTCGGAACGCATCGCTCGTTGCGACTCGGTCGGCGTCGTGTCGGCAGTGAGCGTCACAGCACGACCCGGAGGCTGTAGAAGCCGGCAGCCGCGATGGTGCTCGCGGCGAGCAGCAGCACCGGGTGTTCACGGACCGGGCGGCCGACACGCGCTCCACCGGCAAGCACCGCCAGGAGGAGGAACGCGACGAAGACCTGCACGGTCCGGGGCTACTCGCCGAGGAGTCGTCGGATCCCCGCCGGGATCCGGGTCCGGTACTGGTTGAGGACGACGCCGAGGTTCGGCGTCGGGTCCATCGACTCGAGCGATCGCCGGACCTGGCTGATGGTGGTCGATCGATGACGGATCACCAGCAGCGAAGCGTCGGATTGACGCAGCAACGCCAACGAATTCGCGTGGCCCAGGACCGGTGGCAGGTCGAAGACGAGGTGGTCGAACTCGTCGGACAGGATCCGCAGGAGTTCCGACAGCTCGTGTGAGCGCACGATCTGGTTGCGGCTCGGTTCGGGCACCGACCCTGGCGAGAGGCAGACGAGTTGCGGCAGCTCGTTGGAGGAGAGGAGCGCGCGACTGAGTTGACCGTGGTCCTCGAGAATGTCGATGAGGCCCGGACGGCCATCGTCGTGGTCTGCGCGGCCCGTCCGCATCCAGCTGCAGTCGAACCAGCACACGAAACGTCCGAGCTCCTGTGCGAGGATCGTGGCCAACGCCTGGGACACCGTCGTGACACCGGCGCCGCGAGCCGGGCCGGTCACGGCGATCGTGGGCGGGAGACCGGCCTGTTCGCGCAGTTCGTGCCGGTTGAGGATGCCGCGCACGGCCTCGGCGAGGTCGGCGGGGATGTCGGTGTAGGTGAGCATCGAACGGCCTGCGGCGCCTGCCGAGCCCGCGGTGCCGGCGTTTGCCGGCATCCGACGTTCACGTGCGGTGATGCTCGAACCGGTCGCGTCGCTCATGTCGTTGCTCCCGCCCGACGACGTCGCCGTTGTCGTCCGAACGATTTGTCGCCCACGGTCGCGACGAGCTCGACACCCTCGATCCCGAGGAGGTCGGCCGGTGATGCGACAGCTGTACTCAGGACCGTCGTGGTGATCAAGGCGGCCAAGGCGATGACGGTCCCGAGCAGTGCGAACGCGATCACGGTCGACGCCCGCTGGACCAGTGAGGTCTCGGGCGCGGACGGTACCTGTGGCTCGTCGATCGTGGTCAGGCTCCGTCCGGCCTCGGACATCTGCTGCGACTGGGTCAGCGCGGCAGCATCGATCTGCGCCTCCGTGGCGTCGACCGCCGCCTCGGCGGTCGTCACCGCATCGGCGAGGCGGTCGATCTCGATCTGTACGCCGACCGGCTGGTCCTCGCCGAGCGGCACGGGATCGAGGGTGTCGACGAATGCCTCCAGCTCTTCGATCGCGTCGTCACGTTCCTGCTCGCGCTTGACGAGCTGGGCGTTGTAGAACTCCTCGGCCTCTCGCGTCGCGCTGACGACGGTGTCGTTGAGGTACGCCTCGTACTCGTCGATCGTCGCGACCGCGAGCTGGAAGCTCGTCTGGCCGTCGGCCCAGGTGGCGTTCACGTTCAGGATCGAGTCGCCGTTGGCCGATGCCCAGACGTTGCCACGGAGGACGTCGATCTGGACCTCGCCCGACTCGACCGCGTCGCCGAGTCCGGCTCGATCCGCGACACCGTTGATGAACGAGTCGGTCCGCAGCCGCTCGTTGATGATGCGAGCGTTCGCGGCAGCGGGCGACTCGAGGAACTGTGCCGAGACGCCACTCACCTGTTGCTCGGGGAGGAGCGGATTGCTCGTCGCACTCAGCGTCCCGGACGAGCGGTAGAGGTCGGTCGTCGTGGCGGCCCGATACATGCCGAGTCCGGCGAGCAGGAGGATCGGGAGCAGGAACCAGGTCAGACGGCGGAACAGATTGTCGGTCAGGCGCCACCAGAACGCCGAGCTCTGCGAGGTGTGGTCGTCGCCCGCCAGGGCCTCGTACAACATTCGAACCGATGGTATCGGGCGGGAACCTCTCGCGTCGGCCACTTCCCGGTCGGTGCCCGACGCCGAGATCAGAGGCCGGGATCAGAGGCCGGGATCAGATGCCGAGGTCGAGCCCGAGCGGCCGGAGCGGATGGGGCCATGCGTCGACCCCGTCGGACGACACCGTCACGCCGTGCTGGCGAGCCAGGACGACGAGTCCGGCCACACGCGCCGCCGCGAGGTCGTTTGGTGCGAGCGATCCGGAAGTGATCGTCAGCGAAGCGTCGCCGCCGCCGGTGATCGACGAGACGGCGTCTCCCCACGCCGGGTCGTCGTGGCGGTGAACGCCGTCGGCACCGTTCGGGACGAGGTCGGCGCGGATCTCGGTGCCGGTGACGGTGATCGCGAGGTCGGCCCCGTCGCGTCGGCCCCGAACGCTGCGCAGCTCACGCAGCAGATGTGGGACGAAGACCCGGATGTCGTGGGCGTAACGTCGGCCGAGACGTTGCGGCTCCTGTGCGGCACGGTAGACCCATTCGAGCCCGAGACGCTGGACCGCCTGCGGGGCACGACGGCGCTCGCCGGTCAGCATGTCGAGCGAACCGCCGACGCCGATCGACACCGGAATCCCGAGTCGCTCGCGGTGAGTGGTGATGAACCGCTCTTGCTTGGGGTTGCCCAACGCCACCAGGAGGACGTCCGCACCGGTCGCTGCGATCGATGCCAGGACGTCGTCGTCCACGTGCGTCGGGTCGGGGATCATCGGGCCGGGGTCGATCGAGAAGCGTGCCCCCGGATAGCGCTCGTGCAGCAACGCTGTGCTGCGTTCGGCGACGTCGGCCGACGAGCCGAAGATGTGGATGCGCAGCCCGGTCCGGGCAGAGGCCTCGATGAGGCGGGGGACGAGGTCGGCGCCGGCGACCCGTTCGGGCAGCGGTGCCCCGAACGCCCGAGCGGCCCAGACGACCGGCATGCCGTCGGCGAGGCACATGTCGGCGCGACGGAGGATCGACAAGACCGCCGCATCGCCGAGTCCGTTGACGAGGAAGTCGACGTTGACGGTGGCGACCTGGTGGGTCGTGCCGCGCTGCCGTCCGAGGGTGGCGAGTTCGACGATTCGATCGACCACCGAGTCGTTGTCGACATGTGAGATCGGGACGCCGAACACCAGCGATGGTGGGAGTGCGTCGGTCACGGCGATTCCGTCGCTCGGCGAGTGCGCACCCAGTCGGTCGTGCCTCCGGGGAGCAGTGACCGCAGCCATAGTGCGGTCTTCCAGGCCACGATCCGCGGCGCATCGAGCAGGCTTCGGTAGTGCGACCGGTCGGCCCCGACCGCGGCCAGGCCGCCGATGGCGTGGGCCGCGACGAGTGCGACGCACGCGCCGGATACCAGAACCGTGCGGCGATCGCCGGTTCTGCCGAGCGCGGCGCCGGGCAAAGCGAGCGCAGCGGCGGTCATGTGAGCGGTGAACAGGACCGACAGCGGGGGGAGCGTCAGGTCGAACATTGCGTCGGCGAGCGCGCGACGGGTCGACGGGCCGGCACCATCGCGCCACGCCGACGAGATTCGGGGCAGGAATCGCCGGGCGATCTCGATCCGACCGCGTTCCCATCGGCGCTGCTGCGATTCCGACTGGTCGAGCGCGGTCGGCATCTCCGCCCGGACGATCGCGTCGGCGACATACTCGACCATGACGCCGTCGAGCAGCAGTTCGATCTGCAGCTCGGCGTCCTCGACGAGGTGGTTCGACCACGGCCGGTCGTGCAACACGTCGGGTTTGAAGGCCATCCCGTTGCCGTACAACCCGCACGATCCACCCAGGCGGCGCCGACCGAGCGACCGGACGTGGTGGCGACACGCCAGCGCGGCGTAGCGGAAGCTGGTCGCCGGCGAGGCGTCCGGATCTCGAACCGAGTAGAAACCCTGTGCGACCGCGACCTTGCCGGTACGGAACACCTCGTCCATGGCCACGAAGAAGTCTGGGTCGACATCGGTGTCGGCGTCGACGACGACCACGACGTCACCGACGCGGTCGGACGTCTCGAGCCGATCGAGGAGCCAGTTCAGCGCCGGACCCTTCCCGGGTGCCGTCGTGTCCGCTCGTTCGTGCACCTCGAAACCGTTCCGTCGGACCACGTCGGCCGTGGCGTCCGTGCAGTTGTCGGCGACCACGTGAACGGCGAGGAGCTCCGCCGGATAGTCGGCGGCGGCGATCGAACGCAGCGATCGACCGATGCCGTCGGCTTCGTCGTGGGCAGGCATGAGGAGCGTGAACGACGTGGACGGTCGGCGGTCGCGTCGCGCGGCTCGAACCCGCCGCGTCCCGATCGCGCCGAGCACGGTGACGTAGCCGACCGGAATCGCGGCGACCGTCGAGATCGCCGCGCCGCCCAGGCCGATCGCAGCGGCCGCTGCACGTGTCGAGTTCATCGGTCGGAGGAACGCGTCGATGTCCCGTGACGAACGCTGCATCCCGCCATGGCGCGCATCGTAGCGGCCGCCGTGACGGTCGGTCCGTGACGACGGCAGCTACGGTGACGCCGGTGACCCCCCGGTTCGATCCGACATGAACGTGCCACGACGGTTGTCACACGCCGTCAGGGAGGAGGTTTCGTCGTTCCGGCCGCGGCGGAGCGTCGCGCTCACGGTCGCAGCCCTCGTGCCCGAACTCGTCGGCAATCGGTTCCGCGCCCGACTTCTCCGGCTCGGGGGCATCACCGTCGGACCCGGGACGACGATCGGCGGGCGGATCACCGTGTCCGGAGGCGACGAACTCCGGATCGGGGGTGGCTGTTGGATCAACGCGGGCTGCCGATTCGACACGTCCGCGTCGATCGAGATCGGCGACGGGTGCGCCTTGGCGCAGGAGGTCGTCGTCCTCACGAACACCCACGAGATCGGCGGGCCGGAGCGCCGCGCCGCAGGGTTGAGGAGCATGTCGGTTCGAATCGGCGACGGGGCATGGCTCGGAGCGCGCGCGATCATCCTTCCGGGCGTGCACGTCGGTGCGGGTTCGATCGTTGCCGCCGGCGCGATCGTCACCCGTGATGTCGAACCCGACACGGTGGTCGCCGGCTCGCCGGCCAGACCGCTCCGCCGGCTCGATCCGAGCGGCTGAGTCGAGGTCAGCTGCCACGGACGACCGGGCGTGCAGGGATCCCGACCACCGTCGCTCCCGGTTCGACGTCGTGGACGACCACGGCGTTGGCGCCGATCGATGCTCCGTCGCCGATCGTGATGCCGCCGAGGACCCGCGCTCCGGCGCCGACGAAGACGCCGTCGCCGACCGTCGGCCATCGGGCGTCGTTGCGCGTGCCGAACGTGACGCCTGCGATCACGGTGACGTTCTCCCCGACGTGCTCGGCCACGAGGACACATCCGACGGGATGCGCGATGTACAAACCGCCGCCGGCGTCCATGCCCGGAGGGATCTCGAGTCCGTACTTGACCAGCAGACGTCGTTGGATGAGTCCGGGGATGCTGCGCATCCGGCACCGGTTGGCGAGCGCGGCGACGCGAAACCAGACGACGGCCCGGAACGACGGGTGTCGGACGAGCAGACGCATGATGACGGTCGGTGTCACCTCGTCGTCGTCGGCGATCTGCTCCGGGCGAACCCATCGGGCCGCGTCGCGACGGATGAGGCGTCGACATTCCTCGACGTGTTCTCTCAACGGTCCACCGCTCCGGACGCCTCCATCGGAGCCGAATGTACCTCGGTGCGACGCCGAGTGCGCCGAGGCCTGCCCCCTCGAAATACTCAAGTTCTCGTCAACGGGGTCCGATAGGGTCTTCGGCTGTTCGAGCGGCGGGAGACGAGCGATTTGGAAGCGAGCGTGGAAACGACATACGTGCACCCCTCGGCAACGGTCGAGGAGGGCGCCGATGTGGGCGAAGGCACCAAGATCTGGGCCAATGTCCAGATACGCCGCGGCGCTCGAATCGGCCGCGAGTGCGTCTTCGGACGAAACAGTTTCGTCGATGTCGACGTGACGGTGGGCGACCGGGTCAAGGTGCAGAACAATGCGTCGCTCTACGAGGGCGTCACGCTCGAGACCGGGGTCTTCATCGGCCCGCACGTCGTGTTCACGAACGATCTCGTGCCGCGGGCCATCAACCCCGACGGCACGCTCAAGAACACCGACGACTGGGTGCTCGGTCGCACGATCGTGCGGCGGGGAGCGGCCTTGGGCGCGTGTACCGTCGTCGTCACCGGCGTCGAGATCGGTGAGTGGGCGATGGTCGGGTCCGGAGCAGTCGTGACTCGCGATGTCCCGGCCCATGCCTTGGCCGTGGGCAACCCTGCCCGTGTGATCGGCTACGTGAGCGCGTCGGGACAACGATTCGACACCGCCGAGGCGGCCGCTGCGGCCACCTCGGTCGAGACGGAAGGAACGTCATGATCGGTGTGGGAGTGATCGGATACGGCTATTGGGGGCCGAACCTGGTGAGGAACTTCGCTCAAGTGAACGGCGGCGCCGTCGTCGCCGTGTGCGATGCGAACGAGAAGCGACTCGAGGTCGTCGAGAAGCTGTATCCGGCGGTGGCGACCTACCGCACGGTCGACGAAATGCTCGCCGACCCGGCGGTCGACGCGGTCGCGATCGCGACGCCGGTGAGTTCGCACTTCCCGCTGGCCGAGGCAGCGCTCCTCGCCGGCAAGCACGTGTTCGTCGAGAAGCCGTTCACCCGGACCTCGGCCGAGGGGGAGCGACTCATCGAGCTGGCCACCGATGCCGGGCTGACGCTGATGGTCGACCACACGTTCATCTACACGAGCGCCGTTCGCAAGATCCACGAACTGATCACGACCGGTCAACTCGGTCAGTTGCACTACTACGACTCGGTGCGCGTCAACCTCGGTCTGTTCCAGAGCGACGTCAGCGTGATGTGGGACCTGGCGGTCCACGACTTGTCGATCATGGATTTCCTGCTCGGCATCGACCCGATCACCGTCGCGGCGACCGGCGTCGCCCACGTCGCCGGTCAGCCGGAGAACATGGCGTACATCACGTGCATGTTCCCCGACAATCTCATCGCCCACTTCCACGTGAACTGGCTCGCACCTGTGAAGGTCCGGCAGACGCTCGTCTGCGGTTCCGAGAAGATGGTGGTGTTCGACGACGTCGACATGAGTGAGAAGGTGAAGGTGTACGACAAGGGCGTCATCCTCGACGAGGACCCGCGTGAGGTGTATCAGAAGCACGTGGGGTACCGCACGGGCGACATGTGGGCGCCGCGCCTCGACAACGTCGAGGCATTGGCGCTCGAGACCCAGCACTTCGTCGACTGCATCGTCGACGGGACGACACCGGACTCCGACGGCCACGCCGGACTCCGCGTCGTGCGGATCCTCGAGGCGGCACAGGAATCGATGACGCACAACGGGCTCCCGGTCGAGGTCCCGAAGATGCGGACGGTGGCCCGATGACCGGACCGTCCGAGACGCCTGCGCCCGTCCCGTTCGTCGACCTGCGAGCGCAGTACCACTCGATCAAGGACGAGATCGATGCCGCCGTGATCGGCCTGTTCGAGAGCACGCAGTTCGTGCTCGGCAGCGAGGTCGCGGCATTCGAGTCGTTGTTCGCACCGTACGCCGGGGCCGAGATCGCCCTCGGCACCAGTTCGGGCACGAGCGCGTTGCATCTGGCGTTGCTCGCTGCCGGGATCGGTCCGGGCGACGAGGTGATCACGACACCGCACACGTTCATCGCGTCGGTCTCGGCGATCGACTACTGCGGCGCGACGCCCGTCTTCGTCGACATCGATCCCGTCTCGTTCACGATCGACCCGGCGGCGATCGATGCCGTCGTGACCGATCGCACCAAGGCGATCCTCCCGGTCCACCTGTACGGGCAGACCGCCGACATGGACCCGATCATCGATGTCGCGAGTCGACGCGGACTGTCGGTCGTCGAGGACGCGGCGCAGGCGCACGGCGCCGAGTACGCCGGACGACGCGCCGGATCGATCGGCGACGCCGGCTGCTTCAGCTTCTACCCCGGCAAGAACCTCGGCGCCTACGGCGAGGGCGGCGCGGTCACGACCAGCGACCCCGAGCTGGCGCGCCGGGTCCGGATGCTCCGCGACTGGGGGGCCGAGGAGAAGTACCACCACGTCCTCAAGGGGTTCAACTATCGCCTCGAGGGTGTCCAGGGCGCCGTGCTGCGCGTCAAGATGGCCTACATCGAAGCATGGACCGAGGCCAGGCGGGCAGCCGCCCGCCGCTACGACGAGTGGCTCGCCGACGTGGACGTCAGGACGCCGACCGAGGTCGATGGGCGGCGCCACGTGTACCACGTCTACGCGATCCGCACCGACGACCGGGCCGGACTGATGAGCTTCCTCGCCGACCGCGACATCGCATCCGGCATCCACTACCCGATCCCGGTGCACCTGCAGGAGGCGTTCGCCGAACTCGGTCACGGACGCGGCGACTTCCCCGAGGCGGAGTCGGCGGCCGATGAGGTGGTGTCCCTGCCGATGTTCCCCGAGATCACCCCCGACCAGCAGGAACGTGTCGTCGACGCGGTCCGCGACTGGTGCACGAGTCGCTGAACGGAGACGAGCGATGACGAGTTTCGACAAGGTCGTGGTGACCGGCGGCGCCGGGCTGATCGGCTCCCACATCGTCGACCTGCTGGTCGCCGGTCGGGAGGACGGCTCCTACGGCGACATCGTCGTGTTCGACAACCTCACCCGTGGACGAATGTCGAACCTGGCCGAGGCGATGGCACGTGGTCCGGTGGAGGTGATCGACGGCGACGTTCGCGACGTCGCTGCTGTCGATCGTGCGATCGACGGTGCCGACCTGGTGTTCCACCTGGCTGCGATCCGCATCACGCAATGTGCAGAAGATCCGCGTCTGGCCCACGACGTGCTCGGCACGGGGACGTTCAACGTCGTCGACGCAGCGCACCGGGCCGGAGCGCGCAAGATCGTCGCCTCGTCAAGTGCGTCGGTCTACGGGCTGGCGGAGCAGTTCCCGACGACCGAGTCGCACCACCCGTACAACAACCGGACGCTGTACGGCGCGCTCAAGGTGTACAACGAGGGACTGCTGCGCTCGTACCACGACATGTACGGACTGCCGTACGTCGCGCTCCGCTACTTCAATGTGTACGGCCCACGTATGGACACGATCGGGGTGTACACCGAAGTGCTCATCCGTTGGATGAACCGGATCGTCGCCGGTGAGCCGCCGTTGATCTTCGGCGACGGCAAGCAGACGATGGACTTCGTGTTCGCCACCGACATCGCGCGGGCCAACATCCTCGCGGCGCAGAGCGACGTCATCGACGAGGTGTTCAACGTCGCGAGCGCCACCGAGACGAGCCTGAACGACCTCGCTGCCGCACTGTGCACGGTCATGGGCTCCGACCTCATGCCGGAGTACGGCCCCGAACGGTCCGTCAATCCGGTGCCCCGGCGCCTGGCCGACGTGTCGGCCGCACGTGAGCGGATCGGGTTCGAGGCCGAGGTCGATCTGGAGGAGGGCCTCCGTCGGCTCGTCGAATGGTGGAGCGCTCTCGAGGAACGGCCATGACGGCGCCCGTCGCCACCGTGCCGATCGCCAAGCCGGTGATGGGCCAACCGGAGGCCGATGCCGCACAACGGGTCATCTTGTCGGGCTGGATCACGCAGGGTCCGGAAGTGGCGGCGTTCGAGTCGGAGTTCGCCGAGTTCGTGGGCGCCACACACGCCACCGCAGTGTCGAACTGCACGACGGCGCTGCATCTCGCGCTCCTCGGGGTCGGTGTCACGTCCGGCGACGAGGTGATCACGGTGTCGCATTCGTACATCGCCACGGCGAACGCCGTGACCTATTGCGGTGCCACACCGGTCTTCGTCGACGTCGACCGTGACACGAAGAACATCGACTCGGCCTTGGTCGAAGCGGCGATCACCGAACGGACCGCCGCCATCCTGTGCGTGCACCAGGTCGGCCTGCCGTGCGACCTCTCGTCGCTCGCCGCCATCGCCCGTCGTCACGGACTACCGCTCGTCGAGGACGCGGCGTGTGCGATCGGGAGCGAGATCCGCTGGGATGGCGACTGGCAGCGAATCGGTCGTCCGCACGGCGATGTCGCGTGCTTCTCGTTCCACCCGCGCAAGGTCATGTCGACCGGCGACGGCGGGATGTTGACCACCGACGACGCCGAACTCGACGCCCGGTTCAAACTGCTCCGCCAACACGGCATGTCGGTGAACGACCGGGCCCGTCACACCTCCTCGAGCATCATCTTCGAGGAACACGCCGTGATCGGTTTCAATTACCGGATGACCGACATCCAGGCGGCTGTCGGCCGTGAACAGCTCAAGCGCATGGCCGGGATCGTGGCGAGGCGCCGCGAGATCGCGGCGACCTACGACACTGCGTTCCAGGAGGTCGAGGGGATCGAGCCGCCGTTCGAACCGGAGTGGGCACGTACCAACTACCAGAGCTACATCGTGCGAATCCCGGACGGTGTCGAGCAGCGCGACTTCATGCAGCGCCTCCTCGACGACGGTGTCTCGTCGCGACGCGGGATCATGAACGCACACCGCGAGGCGCCGTACCGCGGCGTCCACGACCTCCCGGTCTCGGAGTGGGCGCAGGATCGACACGTGGTGTTGCCGTTGTACCCCGCGATGACCGACGACGAGATCGAGCGAGTGATCGCGACCGTCTCGCTGACCGCGCGAACTCCGGGAGCCGTGGCCGGGTGACCGGTCCGACGTCCAACGTCGACGTCTTCGAACGGCTTCGCGGCTACGACGTACCGCCCCCACCCGATTTCGCCGATGTCACCTCACCGGAGGTCCTCGAGCGGTACGGCATCAGTGGCCGGCCGCTGAGCCGGGCGCTGGCCGGAACAGTATTCGCCGCATCCGGTCTGCGGTCATTCGCGCGGATGCCCGACGTCGATCGCGAGCGCGTCCTCCGAGCCGCCGATTCGCGCCGTTACGACCACCCATTGGCGCTCGTCGCCACCCTGACACTCCGAGACGACCCGCTCCATCGAACGCTGCGTTCGCGCGCCACGAGCCTGGTCGTGGCGGCGGCATCGCTCGCCGTCGAGGTTCGGAGCGGCAGGTACGAGCAGATCCGGCGTCCATCCGGGGCTCCGGAGGAGATGGGCCAGTACCCCAACCTGTTCGGGACGGGACTGCACTTCGTCGGCCCGGAGACCGAGTTCCGCCGAACCTCCTCACCGTCCTCACTCGCCGTCGCGTGTCGGGGCCGCCTGTTCCTCGTCGAATTCGGGCCGCTCTCGACCTGGAGCGCCGCTCGTATCGACGACGCGCTCGGTCGCATCCTCGACGACGACACGCCCGGCAACCAGCCGTTCGGGCTGGTGTCGGCGACCTCCGAGCACGTTCGCGGACCTCTGATCGACCGGATCCGATCGGAATCCGCGGGCGCTCGAGTGCTCGATCGGCTCGAGGAAGCGCTGTTCACGTTATGTCTGCACCCGGACGACGACGGCGGGACGCCGTCCGAACTGTTCGCGAGTGTGCACGGTCGTGTCAACGTCGACCGGTGGTTCGGGTCGAGTCTCCAGTTCGTCGTGCACCGCGACGGTGGGGCGGCGGCGATCGCCAACTTCCGAGCCTGGCTCGATGGGAACACCATGATTCGCGGTGTCGGTGACATCAGCCGGGGAGCGCGATCCGTTCCGACGATCTCGGCGCCGGATCGGTCAGCGAGCGCGGCGATCGACGAGTTGAGAGCGGAACTGCCGGAATCGATCGCCGAGAGGGCAGCGATCGATGTCGCAGGGCACCTGCGCGCGTGGTCACGTCCGCTCGCCGATATGCCGTGGGGTGAAGCCGACCTTCGTGCGGAGGGGGTCGCCGCCGTCGACTCGTTCACGATCGCTGTCGCCCTCGCTGTCCGTCGACGTGTCGGAACGGTTCCGATGATCGGCCAGGCGGTTTCGGCGTCGGGGTTCGCGTGCGGTGAACTCCAGTTCGCACAGGTGCCTGCGTCGGAGTTCGGCGCCGCGATCGACGCGCTGACCGATCCGTATCGCCCCATCGAGGAGCGGGCGGCGGCAGTACGCGAGGCCGCGATAGCACATCGTCAGGCTCTTCGACAGGTCCGCAGTGTGGTGCAAATCGATGCACTCCGTCGCATCCGTGACGCCTCCCGAACACAGCAGTGGCCACGACGGTTGGAGGACCTCGGGCTCCGGCTCCTCCGCGGACTGCGGTGGTTCGACCCCACCACGCCGTCGGTGTTGCTGTCGCACCCGACGATCGATGAGGAGTTCACGGCCTTGGGTCGCCCGGGCGCATTGATGCCGTGGTGTCGCCACTACGCGTTGCACTACCGCATCGGTGACCGAACGACGCAGGTTGCGCTCGCCGGTGGACCTGAGCTCTCCGAGTCGGACGACGAGGTGTGGTCCGATCTCGAACGTGCGCTCGCCGACGTGGTCGCCGCCGTCGACGGGCTCAGGCCATGAGCGTGCCGGCCGCCTCGGTCGTGGTCTGCACCCGAAATCGACCCGACGATCTCGAACGCTTGTTGGTATCGATCGAGTCGAACGTAGCCGACGATGTCGAGGTGATCGTCGTCGACCAGAGCGATTCGGCGAGTGTCCGGGCAGCGTCGGCGCGAGTGCGTCACATCCGAACCGACACGGTGGGATTGTCGGTCGCTCGAAACGTCGGACTCCGCGCAGCGACTGCGCCGATCGTGGTAATGACCGACGACGATTGTGAGGTCACGCCGGGTTGGGTCGAGCACATGAGCGCACCGTTCGCCGACGAGACCGTCGCATTGGCCTACGGGAGAGTCACCGCTGGACCGGCGGACTGGTCGATGGGCTTCATCCCGATCAGCGACATTCGGATCCGCCGGCGCATCGATCGATTGCGGTCTCACGATCCCCGCGTCGGGATCGGGGCGAACATGTCACTTCGTCGCGACGTCGCGCTCGCGATCGGGGGCTTCGACGAGCGACTCGGCGCCGGTGCCGATTTCGTCGCCGGCGAGGAAATCGACATGGCCTTGCGGCTACTGCGACGAGGGCACGCCATCATGCTCGAGCCGGGCGCCGAGGTCGTCCACCACGGCTTCCGGACATTCGAACAAGGTCGACAACTCGTGCGAGGGTACGCCCTGGGCAGCGGTGCGGCCTATGCGAAGTTGCTCAAGTGCGGTCACGTCGGCGTGGGGGCGTCCTTCGCCCGGTCGGTGAGCGGACTGCTCCTCGAACCGACCATCGGCGCGATTCGTCGAAAGGAGATCCCTCGGGTCCTCGGGAGGGCGCGCTACCTCGCGGCCGGGGTCTGGAGGGGATTCAGGGCGCCGGTCGATCGGACCGTCGGCAACTTCCGACCTCCGGCACGCGGATGAGCGCCACCAGACTGCCGAGTGTCGACATCGGCATCCCGTGTTACGACTACGGCCGATACCTGGCCGACGCGGTGGCGCATGCCCTCGACCAGGACGGCGTCAGGGTTCGCATCCTGATCGTCGACGACGCGTCGACCGACGACACCGAGTCGATCGGACGAACGCTCGCAGCATCGGACGAGCGGGTCCGCTACCTCCGGCACCCGGTGAACCTGGGGCCGACAGCGACGTTCAATGACGCGGTGCGGTGGGCCTCGGCCGAATATTTCGCGCTCGTCTCGGCCGACGACCTGCTCGCGCCCGGAGCACTCGCCCGGGCGGCCGACGTGATGGAGCGCCGACCCGAGGTGGGGTTGGTCTACGGAGAGGCCGTCGACTTCGTCGATGCGCCGGATCGATCGTCCATCGGCGATCCCGTCGTCGAGCGGTTCTCGAACGGTGAGGAGTGGCTGACCCGCCGTTGCGTCGAAGCGACGAACACCATCCGATCACCCGAAGCAGTCGTGCGCACCAGGGTCCAACACCACGTCGGGGGGTACGAGCAGAGTCTCCCGCACACCCACGACTTCCACGTCTGGCTGAAGGTCGCGGCCGTGTCGGATGTGGTTCGGCTCGGCGGACCCGTGCACGCGTGGTATCGGGTTCATGGTGACAACCTGTCGATTCGCCAAATCGACGGCCTCGAGACCGAGCTACGGCATCGCCACGCTGCCCTGTCGTTGTTCTTTGCGGAGGGGTGGGTCCCCGAGTCGCTGGGAGCGGATCTGCGTCAAGCATCTGGGGATCGGCTGGCAGCCCTGGCGATCGACGGTGCGAACCGTCTACTGGATACCTCCGGATCGTCGACGGCTGCCGACGACCTCGTCGCGTTCGCAGCCGAGGTCGGGCAGCCCGGTCGGTTCGCCTGCTCGATGTACGGACTCCGCCGACGGTCGGGGAGATGGTGGCATCGGAGCGGCGCAGCGATCTCGAGCCGCGTCGTACGACGATTACGGTCGGAGATCGCCTGGCGGCGTTGGCGACGACTTCCTGATTGACCAGTCGTCCGGGGCGAGCGACAGCCCTCGTCGCGCCCCGCGCAGGAAACCTCGGATGAGGGACCACGAACGCCGGAGATGCGTCGGACGCTGCCGTCGGACGATGGCGCGGCCGGACAACATCAGCGCTCGCGCGAGTTCGTCGACGAACGCCGTCACGGCACGGATGTCTCGTTCACGTGCGTGCTTCCCGAGGCTCGCTCCGATGCCCACGAAGGCTTCGGCGATGTGCGCCGAGGCGACCCGGTCTTTCATCGGTCGGCCTCCGGAATGGATGACGACCAACCGAGGATCTCGAAGAATGTATGCCCCGTGCGCAAGAGCTCGGAGCGTGATCTCGAAGTCCTCGCCTGCTTTGAGGTCGCCACCCGGACCGAGATCGACGTCGAATCCGCCCAGCTCCTTGATCAGCGGTGCCGGGGCCACCATGTTCGCGCCGATGCCGATCACGCCGACCGATCGCCATCGTCGGCCGGCGGTCTCCTCGAACTCGTCGATGTCGAGCGTCGGCACGTGCTCGATCGACTCATCGTGCTCGTACGCGGCGACACGGCCGAACACGATGGCATCACGACGTTCGCATGCCAGCGCGTTCTCGATCCAATGCGGTCCGGCCACACAGTCGTCGTCGGTGAACGCGAGCACGTCCGAGCGGGCGATCCGGATCCCGACGTTGAGTGCGCGACTCTTGCCGATCGATCGCAGAGGCACGTGTCGAATACGCTCGTCCCCGACTCCGTCGACCAGTTGCTCCACAGCGGCATGGTCATCGGACTGATCGAGTACGAGTACCTCGAAGTCGTCGACCGTCTGCTGGGTCAGCGATGGGATCAGCTGAGCCAGGTCGTCCGTGCGATTCCGCGTCGGGATCAGAACCGAGACCGCCGGACCCGCAAGAGTGGCTGGTGATGTCTTCCTCGACGTGTTCATCAGGTGGATGGCACCGGATGACCCGGCCCCCGCTCGACGCAGGACCCTACTGCGAGAAACCCGACGAAGTAGAGTACTCGTGTACACCGGCTGGTGAACCACTGGGAACTAGTCTCGGGTCATGGCCGGCTCCGATGTACTTGTCGCCGCGGGGCGCCGAGTCGTCGACCGCGTGGGCACTGCGTGCCTCCAGCCGCCGCGGCTCGCCTGGAGATCGCAGTTCTCGGCCGGCGATCCCGCATCGACGACCGTCGCGCTGACCTTTGATGACGGGCCCGCCCCACCCGCCACCGGTCGCACGCTCGATGCGCTGAAGGCATTGGACGTGAAGGCGACCTTCTTCGTCGTGGGGGCGATGGCGGCGGCGCGGCCGGATCTCGTTCGCCGACTCCACGACGACGGGCACCTGATCGGCAACCACTCGATGTATCACAGCCGAACACAGTCACTGGCTCCTGGACGTGAGCGATTGGATCACATCCGCGCTGCGGACGACGCCGTGTGGCGGGCAATCGGTCGACGGCCACGTTTCTATCGGCCCCCGTGGGGCTGGATGACGAGGTGGGAACGTCGACGCGCGGAGGCATTCGGGTTGGTGCCGATCGGTTGGGACATCGACGCAGGCGACTGGCAGGTGCCGGAGCAACCGGCATCGGTCACCGCCCGGACCGTCACGGACCGAGTGCGGCCCGGTTCGGTGATCCTCATGCACGACGCAACCTCCAACGTCGATCCGTGTGACAAGGTCGAGACGGCGAAGGCCCTGGAACGAATCGTCGAACGGGTTCGGGCGAACGGCCTCGAGTTCGCTCGGATCGACGAACTGACGGGTCTCCAGCCGTACCGGCCCGTTCCGGCCGATGTAGATCGCCCGAGCAGTTGAGCCGACAATTCGGTCCGGTGCGGCAACTTCCGCAGCGAGCCATCGATGCTGCCGCGAGACGCTTCAACCGGTGGGCGTCTCCGGGTGTGCCGATCGAGTCGCTCCTGAGCCTCGAGTCCGATTCGGCGGCGGTGAGCGCCGAGCTCGTCCTGCGCTCGGTTCGCGCCGTGTCGGCGATCGACCTGGTGACCGGCTACCTCGACAACCGATTCGTCCTCGGAGGCTACGACGAGACCGGGGCGCATCACTTTCGGTGGTGCACGACGCCTGAGCGGGCGGTCATCACACGTGCCACAGGCCGGATGCCTCGCGACGTCCGACGCCGTCTCGACCGGGCCGAGTTCGACATCGTCTTCGACGTCGAACTCCGTGCGATACTCGAGGGCTGCCGAGAAGGTCGCGACTCCTGGCTCACCGATGAGCTGATCGACTTGTACGTCGAACTCGACGATCTCGGCTTCATGTCGACCGTCGCGACGTACCGAGACGGTGACCTCGTCGGTGGCTACGCCGGAATCCGTGTTGGCGGTTGCTTCGCTGGTCTCAGTCGATTCCATCGGGCGCCCGGAGCCGGTTCGGTCGCCTACGGTGCACTCGTGGCCGCCCTCCTCGACGGGACGGGACCGTCGATGATCGACAGCGGGCCGATGAGTGACCACGTCGCTCGGTTCGGCGCAATCGCTCGCGATCCGGAGGTGCATCGTCGGGCCGTACTCGAGGGATTGGCCGCCCGCGGTCGTCGCTCGAGCGGCGACGGGCCGGAATGAGCGCGACCGCACGCGCAGGGCGTCGACTCGTCGACAACATCGTCGCACTGGTCACGTCACAACTGCTGGGTTGGGTGATGAGCATCGTGCTCATCGTCGTGGTCTCGCGCTCCATCGGAGCGGTCTCGGTCGGTCATCTCCAGGTGGCCACCACGTGGTGGGCACTTGCTGCGGTGTTCATCGGCGCCGGCACTTCGACGGTCGTCACGCTCGACGTCGCGCGGGATCGCGACGCCGGTGCGACGCTGCTGGGTGCCGTCTACCGGGCTCGGCTACTGGTGTTCGTCCTGGTGACGGGTGTGGTCGCGCTCGCTTCGGCTCTGCTCGGCCAACCGCTCGAGCTGCGCCTGTTGCTCGTCGTACTGGGCGTCAACGCCTTGTTCACCACGTTCGCCGACGTGGCGGGTTCGACCTTGCAGGGTTACGAGGACCTGGTGGCACCATCCCGGATCGCGGTGATCTCGCGATTCATCGGTGTGGTGCCGGTACTGATCGCCGTGACCGTCTTCGACGCGCAGGTCATCGTCGTCGCGGTGATCGGCGCCGTTGCGAGCGCCGTTGCGGTCGTCCTGCTCCACCAGCAGGTTCGAACCTATTGCACGATCTCGTACGTCGCCGACTCGGCAGCCGTTCGGGCGGTGCTCCGACGTGGGCTGCCGTATCTCGGCGGAGCGCTCGCGCTCACCCTGTATCGCGAGATCGACGTCTTCGTCATGAGCGCGTTGCTCGACTTCGAGCCGCTCGGCTGGTATGCCGCGGCCGATCGACTGGTCAGCTCGACCTTGTTCCTGCCGACGGTGGTCGCGGCGGCGTTCTTCCCGGTCGTCGCCCGCATGCACGCCGCCGACGAACGCGAAGCGACGCACTGGTTCGGGAAGGTGTTCGACTCGATGCTGCTGGTCAGCCTGCCCGCGGGACTCGGTCTCGTCGTCGTGGCCCAGCCCCTGGTCGATCTGGTGCTCGGTGACGAGTTCAGTCGCGCAGGACCGGTCTTGGCCCTGCTCGGAGTGATGCTGATCTTCACGTTCCACACCACCCTGGTCGGGCAGTTCGCTGTTGCGACAGGTCGCGAGGTTGCCCTGTACCTGACCGTGTTCGGTGCCGCGCTCCTCACCATTCCGCTCGATCTCGCCTTCGTGCCGTGGACCGACCGCCGCTACGGGAACGGTGCGATCGGCGGGGCGTTGTCGTACATCGTCACGGAGGTGGTGATCCTCGTCGTGGGCGTGGTGTGGATCGCGCCCGGCATCGTCACACGGTCGTCGGGAGTCCGGGTCGCCAAGTGCGCCGTTGCGTCCGGTGTCATGGCGGTCGCCGCATGGCAGCTCCGCGAGTTGCCGATCGTCGTCCCCGTCGCCGTGGCCGGCGGCATCTATGTCGTCATGCTGGTCGTCCTGAGGGTCCTCCACCCCGATGAGCTCGATCGCGTCGAGCGGGCCGCCGCGCGAGTGCGTCGACGGTTCGGCTCAGCGACCGACGATGGTGCGTGAACGCGCTGCGAGCCGAGCGAGCGGTCTCGGCCGGTCGTACCGAATGGTGTGTCGAACATCGCACACCGGAGCGAATCTCCGCTTGTAGTCGCTGTACCCACCGAGATCGATTCGTTCGAGACCCGACTCGGTCGCCAGGCGGAACGTCTCGTCGATCAATCTGGTCCCGAGTGATCCTCTGGACCAGGAAACGTCGCGCGCCGTGATGAGGCCATACACGACGCCCGACGCGACTTCGTTGACGTTGGCCGCCACGTAGTCGCCGCGGTGGCGGAGCCCGACGACGAACAACCGGCCGGCCGCGAGGCGCCCGGGCCAGACCCGTTCCATGTCGGCGGCCGCTCCGGTCTCGTCGCTCTGGTGCTCTGACCAGTTCGACCGCCAGTTGTCGATCGCCCAGGTGAGGGCACCGACGTCGCCGACGACGGCTTCCACCTCGGCGGTCCGGCCACGCGTCGCTCGCACGTCCTTCCATGCCTTGGACGACCGCCAGTAGTGCTCGTGTCGGCCATCGAGCGCCATGCCGTGCACTGCGAATGGTATGGCGGTCGACCCCGGGTACCGTGCGGGCGACTCGAACGTCTCCGGTACCACGATGTCGTGTCCGATCATGTCCAGACCGTGGTCGTGCGCCCCTGACGACACGTTGCCGCCGATCACCACCGTCGCGGCCACAGGTTCCCAGTGCTGCTGACGCCGGCGGAGTGTCGAGACGAGGACGGGTTCACCGCGTCGGGAAACGACGACGTGCAGCTTCGGTCGATCGGTCGGCCGGGCGAGTTCGGCCACCTCGGCCGTCGAGAGCCCGGGCGGTGGACCGAGCCGTGCCAGGGCATCGTCGTGCACCGCCGTCCACACCGGCGATGTGTCGACGTCGTAGCCAGACGTACGTGCCCTGCCCCGGACGAGGACGTCGATGGCCCGTTCCCGCATCGCTGCGACCGACGAATGCGATGTCACGCGCTTCACACGGCCAACAGGTTCGAGTGATCGCACCGCCGGACGGCCGCCTCCGAGTGCAACTCGTGACGCAGCTCCGAGACTGCCCGCCCGTCGTCGAGGACGCGGGGAACGTCGACCTCGACGATCTGTCCACCGACCGAGCGCGCGAGCCCGATCGCTCGGACATTGGTGCTGAGCGTCGTGGCCGTGAGACGGGGCTGCCCGAAGTGATGCACCAGAAAGTGGACGGCGAGCCCGATCGCGGCGGTTCCGACGCCCGAACTCCGGCACTCCTGCCGGACCGCGACTCCGATGTTCGGGACGTTCTCGCTGTCGATCTGGATGAAAATGCCGCCGACGACACCTTCGTGCTGATCCGCTTCGATACCGAAGATGATGCCGTTCTGGTGGTACTGGGTGGGTCGACGGTCGAAGCGGCGCCACCACGGCTCGGACGAGACGAGTGAGGTCATCCGATCGTCGCCGTAGCCGAGGAACGACTGTGCCTCTCGATCGATGAGGCACGCATTGATCGCGCCGAGATGACGCCGCTGGGGCGTGAACACTCGGACGCCGTTCGCGCGGAAGTCGTGCTCACGCTCGCCGCACCGAACAAGAAACGCCCCGCCGTCGAAGGCTTCCTCCCGCATGCGTTGATGGTAACTCGTACCGATGCAACCCTCGCAGCCGTTACGCTGTCACCGACCACAGCGGAACGACCTTGGCGGGTGCATGATGCGAGCAACAGATCTGGTGTACGCAGTCGGCGACCCGGTGCTGACGAAGCTGTTGTCGCCGCCGCACGGCGGTCGTCGACACTACGTCAACCACGGGCCTCGAACCGAGCGTCGCGTGGCGCTCACCTTCGACGACGGGCCCTGCCGGGGCTCGACCGAGCGACTCCTCGATGCGCTCGGCGAACTCGAGGCGCCCGGCACCTTCTTCTGCGTCGGCGAGAACGTGCGGTTGAACCCCGAACTGGTCGAGCGGCTCGACCGTGAAGGACATGTCGTGGGGAGCCACTCCGAACGACACAGCCGCGGCGCCGGGCTCTCGTTCGGCGACACCGAGCACATCCTCGCCGCCGAACGTCGGATCGCCACGGTGCTCGGCAAACGGCCGGCGCTCTACCGACCGCCTTGGGGTTGGCTGACCCCGTGGGAGGGGAGGCGCCTGCAACGGCTCGGCTACACGATCATCGGGTGGGACGTCTACACGCTCGACTGGCAGATCCCCGAGCCCGACCCCGCCGATGTGGTGTCGGCGGCGATCGCCGACACCGAACCGGGTTCGATCTTCTGTTTCCACGACGCGTTCCCGCTGGAGGCCGCCTGGGACAAGGACGTCACCGTCGACACGATCCGCGAACTCGTCCCCCGGCTGCGGTCGATGGGCTATGAGTTCGTCACCGTCAGCGACCTGCTCGGGGTCGACGCGTATCGAGCGATCGAGGACGTTGCAGCATGACGGTCAGCGCTCCGACCCGCCCGACCGTGAGCGTGGTGATGGCCACGAAGAATCGATCCGAACTGGCGCGCCGGACCTTGCAGTCGCTCTTCGAGCTCGACCCCCACGACTTCGAACTGGAAGTCGTCGTGGTGGACGACGGTTCCACCGACGACACCGTCGAGCAGGTGACACGACTTCCGGTCCGGCTGATCCGAACCGAGGGAGTGGGCATGGCCGAGGCGCGGTCGCTCGGACTTCGCGCCGCGTCCGGTGATTTCGTCACCGTGCTCGACGACGACGACGTCGTGCTTCCCGCTGCCTTCCACTCGCAACTCGCGGTCTTCCGTGAGCATCCCGAGGTGGCGCTCGTCCACGCGCAGGCACAGCTGGTCGGACCCGACCTGACACCGTTCGGCGATCCGTTCCCGTACTCGCCGCTGCCGAAGTTCCCTCAGCTCCGCGACTGCCTGTCCTACTTCCCGCAGGTGGGCACCATCGTCACGCGGATGGAAGCGGCCCGGGAAGCGGGCGATTTCGATCCGACGTTGCCCGGCGACAACGACTGGGACTGGATGCTGCGCATCGTGCGTCGCCATCCGGTTGCTGCCGTCGAGGAGCCCGTGTTGCTGTTCCGCCAGCGCGATGAACCGCAGGAGGAGCTGGCCTGGCGGCGCTACCCGGCGGTCGCCACCATTTTCCGTCGGCACACGGGTGACCTCCCGGTGGTCGACCGTGTCCGGCTCCGGCCGGTCATGTGGAGGCACCGGGGCTGGTGCACGTCGATGTTCCTCAACCACGCCCACGACAACTGGTGTGCCGGCGACCGGCACCGCGCCCTCACGAGCCTCGGATATGCCGTACGGACCTCGCCGGTGCACGTCGTCGTCGAGGGCGGTCGGCGGATCGGGCGCAGTCTCGTGCAGCGAGTACGGGGTCACGGGTGACGATCGAACGCGGCGGACTGCACCCCGACCCGCTCGATCTCGCTCCCGTGGAGCGTGACGACTGGTCGGAACTCATCGGTCGTGCTCACGCGGCGGGGTCGCTCGACCGATTCGCCGAGTCACTGCGGTACGAATCGCTCGACGTCCGTGAGGGCGTCATCGACGACCTGGCGACCTATTACGGCTTCGATCACCGCGAAGTCGTCGACCGATGCATCCGGTGGGAGGCCTGGTCGGTCGAGGAGTGGACCGACCAGGAACGCGACAGTGCCGACGGACTGACCGACTTCTATCGCACGACGCGTTCGTGGAGCTTCGATCTGCTTTGGTTCGCCTACCTCCAGGCCGAGTTGCACCGGTATCCGGTGAGCGCCGTGATCGCCGCCGATGTGGGGCCACCCGAGGGACGCCGTCATCTCGACTTCGGCTGCGGTGTTGGGGTCACCGGCCAGCTGTTCGCCCGTTCGGGCTTCGAGAGCGAGGTGGCCGACATCGCGACCGGAATGCTCGACTTCGCCCGGTTTCGGCTCGAACGCCGCGGCGACCACGTCCGCCGAATCGACCTGAACGACGAGCGGCTCGAGAGCGACCGGTACGACGTCGTCACCGCGATCGACACCCTGGTGCACATCCCCGACCTCGAACGGGTCCTTCGCGATCTCCACGCTGCGATCCGACCGGGAGGGCTGTTGTTCGCCAACGTGGCGGCTCGACCCCGGACGCTCGAGAACGCGCAGTTCCTGTACGAGGACGAGTTGCCGGTACGACGTCTGATCCAGCGTTGCGGCTTCGAGCCCCTCGGTCAGCTCGACGGTATGGTCACGAAGTACCGGCGCGTCGAGACGACCGGTATCGCGCATCTCGCCCGTCGGGCCCGCGACGCAGTCGTGCTCAGCCCGCTGCGTCCGATCGTTCGTGGTTGGCGCGATCGGCTACGCAGCTGATCGTCGGGGCGGCCGGACGACTGCGGCGAACACGTCGCGGTAGGCCGGGAGCAGCCGAATGGTGTGCGGCAACGATCGCCACGCAGCGCCCCGAACGAACCGTCGCGCCTCGACGAGGTCGCCGGCCTCGACGGCCGCACGGGCGTGTCCGAGCGCTCCGTCTGCCGATCGCCCGCGATGCGGCCAGGTACTCATGACGCGTTGCCACCTCGACGGTCGGCTGCGGGCCTCCAGGCGACGCCCACGGCGCTCGACCGTGCGGCATGCGTGCTGAACGGCGAGCCACTGGGCGTACGTGGGGCGAGCCCGAGCGTGCTGCCGGATGTACCCGACCACGATCTCGACGCCGGCGACATCGCACTGAGCGGACATCCGCATCTGCAGATCCCAATCCTCGCTCTGCGTCACCGTCTCGTCGAAGCCCCCGGCCTCCAACACAGCGGCTCGTCGGCTGAGGCAGGCGTTCCAGGACACGATCGTGCGGAGCGAGAATGCATACGCCTCTCCGCTCGGGAACGGACCGGCGGGCACCGGGACGAAGACCGGCCGGAGCTGATCGTCCGTCATCATGAGCTGACCGAACGCGACCGCCAAACCCGGATTCGTCCGATGCACCTCGACCAGTGTCTCGACGAAGCGATCGTCGTACATGTCGTCGTCGTCGAGAAAGGCGACCAGGTCGGCGTCGGTCGTCCGGAGACCGACATTCCGCGCCCGAGAGACACCAGCCGGTGACGATCGTTCGAAGCGAGCACCGTGGAGAGCTGCGACAGCTCGCGCTTCGTCCGCCAGCCCGTCGGTCGAACTGTTGTCGACCACGACGACCTCGCCGTCGAGTCCGGATCTGGCGAGCGTGCGCACTGCGCTCGCGACCGCGTCGTCGAGGAAGCCTGGCCGATCCCGCGTCGGGATGATGAGTGCGATGGTCGGTGTACCCGTCATGTCAGTGGGCACCGCCGGTCGCCAGCGACTTCAGACGATCGAGGGTCACCACCGCGTTCTTCTCGAGGTCGAACCGTTGCTCTGCGACGGCGCGGGCGCGACGCCCCATCGCCTCACCGCGGTCGCCGAGCCCGACAATGGTCTCGATGGCCCGACCCAGCTCCCGAACGTTGCCCGCCGGCACGATGTAACCGGTTTCGCCTGGATCGATGATGTCGGCGGTTCCGCCGACGTCGGACGCGACGACCGGGATGCCACTCGCCATCGCCTCGATCGTCGCAATGCCGAAGCACTCACCCTTGCTCGGCAGGACGAACACGTCGGCGGTCCGGTGGAGCGCCGTGAGTTCGGGCGAGTTCGGCCCGACGCCGAGGTGGACATGCACGCCGTCGTGCGCCGTGATCGGCTCGCGGGTGACGATGTCGAGTTCGATCGTCCCCGGTTCGACGGAGCGATGCCAGTCGAGCAGGTCGACACCTCCCTTGCGCTCGAAGTCGCCGCCGACGAACAACACTCGGGCGGGACGTTCGTCGGAACGTGGTGCGTGCCGCTCCGGGTTCCAGAACTCGAGGTCGACGCCGGGAGGGTTGAGCACGACCTGGTCGGCATCGATGTCGTAGTCGGTCACGACCGAGTCGCGAGCCCAGTTGGACCACGCCTGGTTCAGCGACACTCGTTCGAACAGCCGCTTCATTCTGCGGTGCTTCACGGCAGCGACGGGACGCGAGTCCGGGTGTGGGGCATAGCCGCCCATCCGGTCGAGTTGGACCGGTGTCGAGTCGAAGTCGAACATCGTCGGGATCCGGGCGACAGGGCCTGGGTCGACGTATCCGATCGACGTATTGGTGAACATGACGTCGAAGGGTCGGCGACGGTAGGCGCGACGCTGCTCGACGAGCCCGCGTGCGACGCCGAACGGATGTGTCGACAGGAAGGGCGTGAAGCGCTCCCGTGTCCGCTCGATCCGTCCGCCCTCGACGTAGTAGTGGATCTCACACCACACGGGCTCGATGTCGCCGTCGCGATCGGCGATGCGACGCAGATTTCTGTATCCGGTCACGTGGCCGGCCACCTGATCCATGATGAATCCGATGCGGATGGGGGGAGTCACCGCTGTACCTCGTCGTAGATGTCCATCAGCTGTCGGGCTACTCGATCGGCAGAGTAGTGCGCGCGTACGCGGTCGCCGGCGGCCCGTTCGATCGAGGCGCGAAGGGCATCGTCGTCGAGTAGCCGGCCGGCGAACTCGGCGATCGACGTCGGGTCGTTCGGACGAGCGCAGAAGCCGCTGTCGCCGTGCTGCACCGCCTCGAGGTCGCCGCCGAAGGTGATGATGCAAGCCCGCTGCATCGCCATTGCCTCGAGCAGTCCGATCGACGCGGACCCGAACGGAACCGGGAGCACGAACACGTCCATGAGGCGTATGTGAAGCGACGGATCGGTCTGGAATCCGACGAACCTCACCGCTCCGTCGAGCCCCGCGGTGCTCGCGCGATGCTCGAGGTCGGCTCGGAGCGAGCCATCGCCGACGACGAGCAGCACGGCGTCCGGGTGGTCGGGCCGGAGCAGGGCGAACGCGTCGACGAGATCGTCGACGCCCTTGTCGGGTTCGAGCCGGATCGCCGTACCGACGACCGGCGCCCCAGGCGCGATGCCGAGGTCGGATCGAAGCGCGTCGAGTTCGTCGGGTTCGGGCTGTGGTTCGAACTTGTCCACGTCGATGCCGTTGTCGACCACGACGGTCGTGCACGGCGCGACGCCGAGGTAACGCTCGCGTGATTGCCGGTTGTTCTCCGAGACGCACACCAACGTCCGGATCAGCCGGGTGGTCAGACCTCGGATGCGGCGGGACTTCGCCGAGACCGGCGCCTCAGGAGCGAGGTGCTCGGTCATGACGATGCCGCGGACACCCGCCGATCGCAGTGCGAGGATGGCGACGGAGAAGCCGCGATAGGTCGTGCTGTGGAGGTGGACGGCATCGAAGCGTTCGCGGCGTGCGAGTCCCCACAGTCCGAATGCGTCCCGGAGCTGTCGGACCAAGCCGTAGCGGCGGTCGGGAGCGAGGAGGGTCACCGAGTCGGATGCCGTCACCATCGACCGGTGGAACTCTTCGGTTGCCGGCCAGTCCGGTACTGCGGTGTGCACCGTGAACCGGCTCCGGTCGATCTCCTTGGCGAGGAGTCGGACGTGTTCCTCCATGCCCCCCATCGCCACACTGTTGGTCATGAGCAGCAGCTTCTTGTTCGCCGTCATCGGTCCCGCCCTTCCTGCTCCTTTGGAACGTCGAACGTCCGCCCCGGAGTCCGAACCGACGATATCGTCCCGTCGGTGACCGGAAAACGGGATTCCCCAGCACCAGGGGGCCCCCCGGTGCCGTCACCGGCCGACGAGGTGGGTGTCGAGACGGATCGGCGAACGGTCGTCCAGAACGTCGCCGATCTCATGTCGTCACAAGCGATCACCTGGATCCTCGCGACCGTCCTGACCATCGTCCAGCCGCGGTTCCTCGGCCCGGAAGGTCAGGGCCAGCTCCGCCTCGCCTATTCGGTCTGGATGATCGTCGACGTGCTCGTCGCGCTGGGCACGTCGACATCGCTGACGCTCGCCATCGCGAAGGACCGTGAGCGAGGCCTCGCGATGATCCGCCCCGTTCTGACCATTCGCGCATGCGGCTACGTCGCTTCATGGGTCGCGGTCGTCGGCTATCTCCTGGCGTCGGGCGCAGGGTCGACCCAGACCTCGGTCATCGTCCTGATCGGTGTCGTCTCGATGTTCGGCAGCGTCGCTGGGACCGCTCGATCGGCGTTGCTCGGTCTCGAATACATGCGCTACCCCGCCATGGCCGACGTCGTGACCAAGATCGTCGCAGTGGTGTCGGTCGTGACCGTGCTGGTTCTGGGAGGCGGTGTCGTCCTCGTCGCGGCGGTCGGCGTGGCGACGTCGGCGCTCAATGCGGTTCTGATGGTGAGGTTCCTCCGGCGTTTCCCACGACCCAACTGGCACCAGACGATGCGATTCGTCCTCACCGTGTCAGCCGGGCTCATGGTGGCGGACGCAGCATTGATCCTGTATCAGCAGGTCGACACGGTCGTGATGTCGTTGCTCGTCGGCGACGAAGCGCTCGGCTGGTATGCGACGGCCGATCAGCTCTTCGGGTCATTGCTGTTCGTGCCGACGATCCTCGTGACGACGCTGTTCCCCGTCTTCGGTCGGTTGCACGAACAGGATCCTGCCCGACTCCGTCATGTGATCAGCCGCGCCATGGCGTCGGTTCTGCTGCTCACGGTGCCGATCGGTCTCGGAGCGGTGGCGATCGGACGGCCGCTCGCCCGCTTCCTCTTCGGCGACGAGTTCGATGGTGCGGGTCAGGTGCTGATGGTGCTCGGCGTCGTGCTCATCATCACGTCGGAGACGATCCTGATCGGCCGGTATGCGATCGCCACGCGTCACCAACGACTCTGGAACGTGGTGATGGTCGCAGCCGTCCTGTTGACCATCCCGCTCGACATCGTGCTCGTGCCGTGGACCGACGGCCGCTACAGCAACGGCGCCATCGGCGGAGCCCTCGCCTACGTCGTCACCGAGACCCTGATGCTCACGGTCGGTCTCGTGTGCTTCGGCCGGCAGGTGGTCACGCGAGCGACGGTCGGCCGGATGGCTCGGACGTTCGCCGCCGGGTTCGTCATGCTCGGTGTCATCTGGCCGCTACGCGATCGACCCCTCGTCGTTCCGTTGGTCGTCGGCGGACTCGTGTACGCGGGTGCGATCGTCGTCCTGCGAGCCCTCGGCCCCGAGGAGCGACGCGCGATCGATGGCGCGACGCGTTTGATCCGGGGGCGCCTCGGCCGTCGATAGCGACGCCCGTTATCACGGGAGATGCAGCGCACGGTACCCTCTCGACATGGCGACGGTGGCGGGCGGTGCCTCCCGCCCGAGTGCACAGGCGAGCGGACGGATCGACTCGCTGACGGGTCTGCGTTTCGTCGCTGCGCTGTCGGTGCTCGTCGAGCACTTTCCCGAGCTCGTTCCAGGAGTCTCGCCCGAACGGTTGGCCCAGGGCGGTGGCGGCGTCTCGCTGTTCTTCGTGCTGAGCGGATTCCTCCTCACCGTCCGGTACCGGGCGTCGCTGGGCGACCGGCCGGGCAGGGCGAGGTATCGATTCGGACGCGTGACCCGGATCGCGCCGCTCCATGTAGCAGCACTGGCGATCGTCGTGCCCATCGTCGTGATCCAGAGCGATCCGTTCACGACCTACGGTGCGGGACGGGCCACCGTGTCGGTGCTCGCCAATCTCGGTCTCGTCCATGCCTGGGTCCCGGCCCAGGTGATGTACATCTGGAACGGGCCGGCGTGGAGCATCTCGGTCGAGATGTTCTTCTACGCGATGCTCCCGGTGCTCCTCGTCGCCATCTCGGGCCGACACACCACGCGAGCCCCTGCCCGCCTGATCGCAGCGCTCCTCGCGGCCCAGACGTTCGTCTGGCTCATCGGGTCGTGGCTCGTCGGCCGGTTCCTGCTCAGCCGATCCGACGACATCGTCGGTACCCGGTTGATCGTTTCACGCCTCGCCAACATCCCGGCGTTGCGCGTCGGGGAGTTCGCGGCGGGTTGTCTCGTCGGCGTCGTATTCGCGTCGCGCGCCGCCGGCGCCCGTCCCTGGCCGCGTCTCGAATCGCCTCGATTTCGTCTCGGACTCCTCCTGGCCGCGATCGCTGCCGTCGTGGCGATCCAGTTCACCCCGTCCTGCCCGGCGACAGCGTGTTATCCCGACGCTCAGAACGCCGCCGCGCTGATCGATCTCCGCTTGTTCGCCGTGTATGCGCCGATCGCCGTCGTCGTCATCGCAGCGTTGGCCTGGGGGCCCACCCCGATCGGGCGGCTCCTCGAGCGGCCGACGATGGTGCGCCTCGGCGAGGCGAGCTACGCGCTGTACATCTTCCAGTGGATTCCGTGGCTACTGCTCTACGACGGCGGCCGGACGGAGCGTGGGTTCTGGCCGGTGTTTCTCACGGTCGTCGCGACGGTCATCGCGTCGGTCGCGATCCACCGCTGGTTCGAGGTGCCGGTCGATCGCACACTGAGGCGTCGCCGCGAGTCACGACAGGCGGTCAGCCGAACAGACGCTTGAGCGCATCAGCGTCGCCGACCTCGTCGGCGACGCCACGGTGGTACTCGATGGCGTACACCGCGCTGAGCAGGACTCGTGGTACGCGTGTCCCGCCGAGCCGCGCCGCCGCCTTGGCAACAGCACCCGCTGATGTCGCCGTCGCCCTGGCGAGCGTCGGCCGGGTGGCCGTCGCCCTGATGAGCCAGCGGAGCGGTGTGCGGTGTTCGTCGAGCTTCTCGCCGATGAACGAAAAGATCCAGTCCTCCCCGCGATCGCGGGCGAACACGACGTCGTTGCGACCGTAGGTGTACGCGGCCGTTCGCCAGGAGTCGTAGCTCCGTTCGGCGTAGTGGAATCCGACGGCCTCGGGTAGGTAGCGAAAGCGGAGGCCGGCGTGCTCGAGCCGGTAGGCGAGTTCGACGTCTTCGGCGCGGCGGAAGTTCTCGTCGAATCCGCCGACCGCGTCGAGGTGGCAGCGTCGGATGGCCGCATTGCCGGTGTAGAACTGGCGGGCGGTCGCCTCGTAGACACCTTTCCGCATCGCCTCGTACTGCTTGCGGAGCATGAGCTGTTCCCAGCGGACCCAGGCCGACATGTCGTGGTCGTCCGGGTCGAGCATCGGACCGATCGTGACGAGGGAGTCGTCGATGGCGTGTTCGTCGACGTGGCGCCGGACGAGATCGGGTGCCGCCACGACATCGTCGTCCAGGAACACGATCAGATCACCGTGCGACTCGGCGACGCCGCGATTCCGTGCGGCGGCCGGTCCGGCGTTCGCCTGGCTGACTCGTCGAACGGGCAGGGGTACGTCGGTCGACGCGAGATACTCGTCGGTCCCGTCGGTCGAGCCGTCGGAGACGACGACGACCTCGAAGGGCACGCCGGCGTCTTGGGCGGCCAGCGATCGCAGCACGCGTTCGAGCCGTTGCCGCCGGTTGTACGTCGGCACGACGACGCTGACCGAGAGCGAGCAGCCGAGGGATTCTGCCGACGGGGCGTCGCCCGTCGTCGGTGCTGGTGTCACGGCGAGTGCGGACTCCACACGGTGACATCACGGACCCTCCATCGGTCGGCCCACCAGTCGTCGCCGCGGAACTCCACGGTGGTCGTGCCTTCGGGGATCGGATGCCAATAGCTGGCGAAGTGCTCTTCCTTGGTCTCGCGTACGGTCGCCTGCAGTTGGGCCGGCTGCCAGTCACCACCGTCGAACCGGACCTCGAGATCGAGCCCGATCCCGGCGAAGCGGAGGTGGGCATCGGCAGGTGCCGGGGCATCGAGTGTCATCGTCGGTGCATCCGACGTCGCTTGCCGAGCCGACGAGTGGACCACCGTGAAGGGCACCGTCGGTGACATCTGCACATTGTCCCAGTGCCACGTGTTCGGCAGGCACTCGGCGACCGCCGGACGGGGATTGTTGGTCGTGTTGCAGTCCTTCGACGGATTGTACGAATGGTGTCCGAACTGGACGACGCCCGATGTCCACTCGATCTCGGGGATGTCGGAATCGATCCACCAGAAGTCGTAGTCGGGCATGCCGACCTTGAGGTGGGTCGGGGACAGGCGGATCTCGACTGTGTCGCGCCGTCGTGCGTCGGGTTCGAGGAACGTCTCCCAGCCGGTGAACACGTCACCGGTCACCACGTCCTCCGGCCAGTTCGGGAACAGGACCGGTTCGAACTCGTCACGGATCGTCGCCTTGACCTGGTTCTCGGTGCCCAGCATGACCTGGACCGAACGTCGCGGGGGTCCGGTCGCGTCGACCTCCGACCCGAGGTCGAGCGGGAGTTGCAGGTTGTCGTCGTACGGTGTGATCCAGACGTCCCACCAGTCGCGGACCGAATCGCGGTGCGTCGAGACGTCGAATCGGATCACCGCCTCGTCGGAGAAGTCGATCATCTGATCGGGCGTGAGGTAGATCATGGCGTAGTCGGGGCCGTTGATCGCCGTCATGAGGTGGTCCTTGCACTGGTACACCGCCGTGGCGTACTCGGTGCTGAGATGTGTCGCATCGGGCGGAGAGCAGTCGGGGCCGTGCGCCGCCTGCATCGGGTCGAGCACATCGAGCGACTCGACGTCGCGCGAGTGGATCGTGATGTCCCAGTCGGCGCTGGCCCACGGCGTCGGAACGGCCGGGCTGCCGGTGAACGTCTCGACGAACGTCCCGGCGTCGCCCGTGGCCGTCGGCGTCGTTGCAGGAGGGTCGCTCCACACGGTGACCGGCGCCCCGTCGTCGGCCGTCGGGTCGACGTCGGACGACTGCTCGGTGGCGGCGTCGTCTGCATCGGCGGTCGAATCATCCGTCGGCTCGTCGACCTCGTCGACGGCCTCGTCGGTGGATCCGGCGACACCGACGCCGATCAGGACACCGCTGCCGAGCAGCGTGAGCGCGGCGATGGCGCCCACGATCCAGGTCTTCGCGTGCTGTCCGCCGACGCTCGCCATGTATCCCACGGTACCGCCCACGTGGCCGCTTGCGCGTTCGTTTCGGCAGGGTGACGGAGCACGGTCGGGCTGCCGTCCACGGTGGCACCCGCCGAGCCGGCGTGCGCTCGAGACACGGCGAGGCAAAAGGATCAGAGGTGGCGGACGACCTTCGCCGGCACGCCGACGACGACCGTTCGAGGAGCGACGTCACGGGTGACGACACTGCCGATACCGACCACCGAGTCGTGGCCGATCGTCACGCCCGGTAGGACCACCGATCGAGCGCCGATCCACACGTTGTCCTCGATCACGATCGGCTGTGCGGTCGGCGGGTCGAGCCGACGGTCGGGGTCGACGTGATGGAAGCCGGTGTCCATGATCATGCAGTGCGGACCGATGAGACAGCGCTCACCGATCGTCACACGATCGAGCGCCACGATCGACGTGCCGAAGTTCACGAGCGTTCGGCGCCCGATCGAGAGCGTTCCGCCGGCCTCCGCGACGAGTTCGAGCCTCGCGGGCGTCGAGACGAGCTGGACGCGGTCGCCGACGGCGAACGTGCCGCGAGCGATCACCCGTGGTCGGCCGCGCAGTCTCGTCCGAGGTCCCACCGAGGTCGCTCGTCGCAGATACCAACGAGCTCGTACGACCGCAGTGGCATCGCCGACCATCGACCGCAGGGTCATCGAACCGTCGTTGCTTTCATCGGTGGGAGACTAGGTCAGGGTTCGAGGTCGGCGACCGATCGCACAACGTCGACGATCCGCCGGGCATTCGCCGCGGCGTCGTGCTCGCGTGACGCCAACTCGAGCGCGCCGCCGCCGAGCCGACGACGTCGATCGCGATCGACGATCAGGCGACGGAGTTCGTCGACCAGCGGATCGACTTCGCCGACCGGAACCAGCGCCCCTGTCTCGCCCGGACGCACGAGTTCGGGGATCGCTCCGACGTCGGTGGAGACGAGGGGGAGGCCGGCGGCGGCCGCCTCGGCGAGGACCATGGGCAGGCAGTCGCCTCGCGTCGGCAGGCAGAAGATGTCGGCCTCGTGGTAGCGGCGGATGAGATCGGGGTGGTTGGCGGTCAGGCCTCGGTGGATCTCGACGCCGTCGGTCTCGTCGACGTCTCCGTTCGAGACGATGTCGACGACGACGTCGGGCATGTCGGGATCGTCGCGGAGCCGCCGAACTGCATCGACGAGGAGGTCGCCCCCCTTTCGACGGACGTCGCCGCCGACGAACAGGATCCGGACCGTCTCGTTGTCGGGGCGGGGGTCGTCGCGTCGCCATCGGGCCAGATCGACCCCTGGCGCGATGGTCGTCACTCGCTCGGCCGGGACGCCGTAGCCGTCAACGACGTCGGCGTTGGTCCAGTCCGACCACGTGATGATGTGGCGCGCGCGGGCGAGGCTCCGGCGGTTGAGCGCCGTCTTGGCCCGTTCGACGGGCGCCGCACCCGTCGCATGGTCGTACACGTGTCCGAGCGCGTCGTACTGGCGTGGCGTGGCGTCGAGGGAGATGACGGTCGGCACGGCACTCAGCCGGCGCCCCATCAGCACGGCCGGAACTTGCGTGTGGACGAACATCGCGTCGGGTCGGCCCTCCTTCCGCCACAGTTCGTCGACGGCCCGCCGGGCTCGGCGCCCCGCTCGGACGGTCCAGTTGTCCCACACCGGGATCGACCGACGTCCGCCCACCTCGAACGGCACGGGGACGAATCTCGCCTCGACGTCATCGATCGCGGGCACCAACGAGCGCAGGTTGGCGGTATGGGTGATGTGCCCGAGCGTCTGCTCGAGCACCAGGTCGCAGCGCAGGGTCGTCACGTCGGAGGACCGTATCCGATCTGGGTGGATCTCGACTGCCGAGACGGTAGTGTCAAATGCATCCTAAGTACTTGACGTGAGTTTCAAGGATGATGCAAGTGAATCCGTGGAGCGCGTTCGCGTCACCACCGAGCGTCGACAGAACCACCTGTTCATCCAGGTGTGACAAATATTCGCTCGCATTTTCCGGAAGAACACTGCTACAACATGATCTGACACATCGGCGGATCATCCTCGGCGGGAGCACTATTTCAACATGAGCGGCGGACACACCTCGACTTCGTCATCCTCGGCGACCGAGATTACTTCACACGAACTTGACACGTCACCCGTCGGGGCGACGGGTGTCCCCGTGGTCGATCGTGTCGTCCACGACGGCCCCGGTGAGCGGACGCAACGTCTGACCGCCGCGGGCATCAAGCGACGTCTCGTGTTCGCCGACGCAGCGGCACTCGTCACCGGATGTGTCGTCGCCCTGGCGATCCAGCAGACGGTCCGACCGGTCGCCAGCTACCTGGCGTGGAATCAGCTGGTGTTGCTCGCCGCGTCGCTGCCCGGGTTCGCGTTCGGAGCGGCCATGAGCAAGCTCCACCTCTCCCGCGCGAACGAACGGCCCGCCGACGAGCGGCGCAACGTAATTCGCACCGTCTTGTACGGCGTGGCCGTGATGGTGCTGCTCGCATTCGGGTTCCAGGTCAAGTCGCTCTCGCGACTGTGGGTGCTGCTCGTCGCAGTGTGCACGATCGCTGCGCTGCTGCTCGAGCGTTCGATCGCTCGTCGTGCCTTCAACCGGCTCCGCTCGTCCGGCGCGCTGTCTCGTCGGATCCTGATCATCGGTACCGACGTCAACGCACTCCGCATGTTGCACATGTACGAACGCAATCCTGCCCTCGGGTACAAGGTGGTCGGTCTCGTGGGCGACGAGGAAGTCGGGGTCCGCGGCGGGGTGCGGGTGCTCGGACCCGTCGACGAACTCGACGAACTCCTCCTCGATGCCGACGCCAGCGGCGTGGTGATCTCGCTCAACTCGATCCATCCCGACGCGGTCAACTCCCTCACCCGCCGACTGACCGACAACGGGTTCCACGTGGCACTGTCGTCCTCGCTGAGCGACATCGACGTCACTCGCCTCCGCCCACAATCGGTCGACGGCAGCACGCTGATGTACATCGAACCGGTGATCCGCAACGGCTGGCGGGCGCAGAGCAAGCGTCTGTTCGACGTCGTCGCAGCGCTGTCGATCCTCGTCGTGACGCTGCCGTTCTGGCTGGTCAGCGCGATCGCGATCAAGCTCGACTCGTCCGGTCCGGTGTTCTTCCGCCAGGAGCGGGTCGGCCGAGGCGGCAAGCCGTTCACCATGACGAAGTTCCGCACGATGTCGGTCGACGCCCACGAGCGTCGCCACGAGCTCGCTGCGCAGAACAAGTACGGCGACGGTCCGTTGTTCAAGCTCGACCACGACCCGCGGATCACCCGGGTCGGACGGTTCCTCCGCAAGACGTCGATCGACGAACTGCCACAGCTGATCAACGTGCTGCGCGGCGAGATGAGCATGGTGGGGCCGCGGCCGGCACTCCCGTCCGAGGTCGAGGAGTGGGACGTCGAACTCCGCGACCGACTGCGAGTCCTGCCCGGGCTGACCGGCATGTGGCAGGTGTTCGGGCGGAGCGGGACGAGTTTCGCCGAGTACCGGCGGCTCGACCTCTACTATGTCGACAACTGGTCGTTGGCACACGATCTCCGGATCTGCCTTCGCACGATCGGTGTCGTCCTGACCGGGAAGGGAGCCTCCTGATGACTACCGTCGCAATCGTCGGAACCGGCTACGTCGGCCTCACGACCGGCGCGTGCCTGTCCCACCTCGGTGCGGACGTCGTGTGCTGCGATATCGATCAGGCCAAGATCGACATGCTCGAGACGGGGGCCATCCCGATCGTCGAGGAGGGGCTCGAAGGGATCGTTCGCGAGAACCTGGCCGCCGGTCGACTTCGGTTCGTGCTGGGTCTCGACCCGGCGGTTTCGGAGGCCGACGTGGTTTTCCTCTGTGTGCCGACCCCACAAGCCGACGACGGATCGGCCGACCTGCGATACGTCACCGAGGCGGCCCGCGACCTCGGACGTCTCGTGCGGCCCGGAACCGTCGTCGTCAACAAGTCGACGGTTCCCGTCGGGTCCTTCCACGTGGTCGGCGAGGCGCTGGCTCGGGACGACGTCGCCGTGGTGTCCAACCCCGAGTTCCTCCGTGAGGGCACGGCGGTCCACGATTTCCTGCATCCGGATCGAGTCGTCATCGGCGCCGATGATGCCGAGGCGGCGCGCCGTGTCGCGTCGCTTTACGAGCGGCTCGATGCACCGGTCCTGACCACCGACCCTGCGTCCGCGGAGATGATCAAGTACGCGGCCAATGGGTTTCTGGCGATGAAGATCTCCTTCGTCAACAGCGTCGCGAATCTGTGCGAACAAGTCGGCGCCGACATCACGAGTGTCGTCGAGGGCATCGGGAGCGACCATCGGATCGGTCCGGCTTTCCTGTACCCGGGACCCGGGTGGGGAGGTAGTTGCTTCCCGAAGGACTCACGAGCGCTCGTCGCGACGGCTGCCGAGCACGGGTACGACTTCTCGCTGATGCGCGGCGTGATCGACATCAACGAGCAGCAGTTCGGTCGTATCGCGCAGAAGGTGCTCGACGCAGCGGGCGACCATGCGGCGCCGACGGTCGGCGTCCTCGGGCTGACCTTCAAGGCCGGCACCGACGATCTGCGCGAGTCCCCGAGTCTCGAGATCATTCGGCGATTGCGCGATGCCGGAGCGCAGGTACGTGCGTTCGACCCCACCACAGTCGGCGATCTCAGCCCGACGCAACTCCATCATCTCGGTGATCTCAGCGTGGCTGCCGATCCGTACGACGCCGTCGGCGGCGCAGATGTCGTCGTGATCCTCACCGAGTGGCCCGAGTTCGGCAAGCTCGACCTCGCTCGCGTCGCCGGAGCGATGCGGGGAGGGAGCGTCGTCGACGGAAGGAATCTCCTGCGTCCCGACGACGTCCGGGCCGTGGGCCTTTCGTACCAAGGCGTCGGTCGATCATGACCCGAACCACGGTGGTCGCCGGCGGCGCGGGATTCGTCGGGTCTCACGTGTGCGACCGACTGATCGAGCGAGGCGAGCAGGTCGTCTGCGTCGACAACCTCTCGACCGGTCGTCTCGGCAATGTGTTGGATCTGATCGGCCACCCCGCATTCCGCTTCCTCGACGCGGACGTGGCCGCGCCGGATTTCACCGACGCGCTCCGCGAGCATCTCGGTGGCGATCGGGTCGACGCCGTGATGCACCTCGCGAGCCCGGCGTCGCCACCCGAATACCTACGTCGCCCGATCGACACGCTCGACGTCGGGAGCATCGGTACCCGCCAGTTGCTCGAGATCGCTCGGCGCGACGGGGCCCGCTTCTTCCTGGCTTCGACGAGCGAGGTCTACGGGGACCCGCTCGTGCATCCGCAGGTGGAGACGTACTGGGGTCACGTGAATCCGATTGGCGAGCGGTCGGTTTATGACGAGTCGAAGCGTTTCGCCGAAGCGCTCACGATGGCCTACCACCGAACGTACGAACTCGACGTCCGGATCGTTCGGATCTTCAACACGTACGGCCCGCGCATGCAGGCGGCTGACGGTCGCGTCGTCACCAACTTCATCGATCAGGCGCTGCGCGGTCGGCCGATCACGATCTACGGCGACGGTTCGCAAACCCGGAGCTTCTGTTACGTCGACGACGAGGTGCGCGGACTGTTGGCCCTGCTGGACGGACCGGTCACCGGACCGGTGAACATCGGGAACCCCGGTGAGTTCACCATGCTCGAACTCGCTGCACTGGTCCTCGAACTCACCGGCTCCGATTCCGAACTCGTCTACCGCCCGTTGCCGTCCGACGACCCGCGTGTCCGACGCCCGGACATCTCGTTGGCGCGCGAGCACCTCGGTTGGGACCCCTCGATCGAGCTGCGTGAGGGTCTCGAACGCACGATCGCGTGGTTCACGGCAGCGCTCGAGGCCGGCTCGGCCGAACCTCGGATCAGACGTTGAAGCGGAACTCCATCACGTCGCCGTCCTGGGCGACGTAGTCCTTGCCCTCGAGGCGGATCTTGCCGACATCCTTCGCCGCCGACCACGAGCCGAGGTCGAGCAACTCGTTCCACTGGATCACTTCGGCACGGATGAAGCCGCGCTGGAAATCGGTGTGGATCCGGCCGGCGCACTCGGGAGCGGTCGAGCCCTCGAAGAACGTCCACGCACGCGACTCCTTGTCGCCGGTCGTGAAGTAGGTGCGCAATCCGAGCAGGTGGTACGCCGAGCGGACCATCCGGAACAGGGCGCCTTCGCCGAGCCCGAAGCCCTCGAGCATCTCGGCGCGTTCGTCGGGATCGGAGATCGCGGCTGCCTCGGCCTCGAGCTGGACGCACATGCCGATGACCTCGACGTTGTCGCCGGCGTCGTTGAACTCGGCCTCGACGCGCGCTGCGGCCTCGTCGGCCTGTTCGACGGCGTCCTCGCCGACGTTGACGACCGCGAGCACGCGACGATTGGTCAGGAGGAAGTACGGCGCGAGCGTCGCACGGACGTCGGGCTTCAGTCCGGCGCGGTACAGCGGACGGCCTTCCGACAGTGCCGCCTCGGCGATCGTCAGCGCCTCGACGTCGTCGGCGAGCGATCGGTCGTTCTTGGCCTGCCGTTCGACGGCGGCCTTGCGCTTCTCGACCGTCTCGAGGTCGGCCAACGCCAACTCGAGTTCGACAACGCGGAGGTGCTCGAGCGGATCGGACGGGCCCGGCACGTCGTCGTCCTCGAACGCACGAAGGACGAACACGATTGCGTCGACCTCGCGGATGTTGGCGAGGAACTTGTTGCCGAGACCCTCACCCTTGGACGCGCCCTCGACCAGCCCGCCGATGTCGACGACCTCGACCGAGGCGTGGATCGTCTTCTTCGACTTCGACATCGCCGACAGCTGATCGAGGCGATCGTCGGGCACGCGAGCGACGCCGATGTTCGGGTCCTTCGTGGCGAAGGCGTAGGGAGCGGCGAGTGCGCCGCCGCCCGTGAGTGCGTTGTAGAGCGACGACTTCCCGGCGTTGGGGAGTCCGACCAGACCAAACCGTTCCATGAGGTGCGTCAGGCTACCGGCCACCGGCAGCGTGACTCGTCGAAGCCGACGTGAGGTCGGCCTAGATTGCGGGCGTGCGAGTGCTGGTCGTGGGCGAGGCGGACGTCGGTCGTGCACCCCTGGTCGCGCGGCTGTTCGCGCAGCGCGGCCTCGACGCGACGTCGGCCGGGATCCAGCAGGCGTCGTGGCCCGTCCACAAGCACACCGTCACCGCTGCGAAGCGCGTCGGTGTCGGCGATCTCGGGGCACACGTCCCCCGTGTGCTCGACGTCGATCTCCTCATCCGCGAAGGTCGCCGACTGGCGGTCACGATGACACGGGAACAGGTCTTCACGTTGAGCGCCTACGACGCGTCGTTCTTCCGGACGACCTTCACCCTCCCCGAACTCGCCCGTCGGTGCGTGGCACTCGGCGTCGTCGACTCGTACGACGCCTGGATCGCCGCGGTCGGCGAGGGTCGAACGGCGAACGACCTGTCACCGGGCTCGCCGAACGACGACGTCGTCGACCCGTACGGGCTCACCAAGCGCGCCCACATCGCGCTCGCCGAGGCCGCCGACACGATGGTGGCTGCCGTCGTCGCGTCGATGGGCTGGCTCGACCGGTAGTCGCCTGCGGCACCCGGCCGCGTGCGGATCGGTAGCGTGGTGCCCATGCAGATTTCACGTGATGCGCGGGTGTACGTCGCCGGTCATCGGGGGCTGGTCGGGAGTGCGTTGTTGCGCAAGCTCGACGCGGAGGGCTTCTCGAACGTGTTGACGGCGACGCGCGACGAGTTGGATCTGCGCGATCAGTCGGAGGTGTCGCACTGGTTCAAGGCGAATCGTCCGGAGTTCGTGTTCCTGGTCGCCGGGACGGTGGGTGGGATCATGGCGAACAGCACCCGTCCGGCCGAGTTCATCTACGACAACATGATGATCCACGGCACGGTGGTGCACGCGGCGCACGAATACGACGTGTCGAAGTTGTTGTATCTGGGTTCGTCGTGCATCTATCCGCGTGCAGCGGAGCAACCGATCCGGGAGGATCAGTTGTTGACGGGGCCGTTGGAGCCGACGAACGAGTGGTACGCGGTTGCGAAGATCGCAGGCATCAAGCTGTGTCAGGCCTATCGGCGTCAGTACGGACGGGATTTCATCTCGGCGATGCCGACGAATCTGTACGGACCGGGCGACAACTTCGATCTGGTGTCGTCGCACGTCTTGCCGGCGTTGATGCGCAAGTTCCACGATTCACTGTCGGCGGCCGATCCCGAGGTGGTGGTGTGGGGGACCGGCAGTCCGTTGCGTGAGTTCTTGCACGTGGACGATCTGGCCGATGCGTGCCTGTTTCTGATGGAGCACTACTCGGCCGATGAGCACATCAACGTCGGTACCGGGGTCGATCTGTCGATTCGTGAGTTGGCGGAGAAGGTACGCGACGTGGTGAATCCTGACGCGCGTCTGGTGTTCGATCGGTCCAAGCCGGACGGAACTCCCCGTAAAGTGCTCGACGTGTCCAAGCTGAACGATCTCGGGTGGTCGCCCACCTACGACCTCGATGCCGGTGTACGCGCGACGTACGACTGGTTCCTCGCCTCCCTCGCTGCCGATGACGGTCTGCGCGGTATCGACACCGCCGAGGTGGCGTGATGACCAAGACGGCGTTGATCACGGGTGTGTCGGGCCAGGACGGTTCGTATCTGGCGGAGTTGTTGCTCGACAAGGGGTATGAGGTGCACGGTGTGGTGCGTCGGTCCTCGTCGGTGACGCGGTCGCGGATCGATCACCTGGAGTCGGATCATCTCCATAATCTTCATCTGCACTACGGCGATCTGGGTGATCCGTTGGGGTTGGTGCGGATCATCGATCGGTACGAGCCCGACGAGGTGTACAACCTGGCGGCGCAGTCGCATGTGGCGATCTCGTTCCAGCAGCCCGAGTACACCGGTGATGTGACGGGTGTGGGTGCGATGCGGTTGTTGGAGGCGATGCGTGTCGCCGACAGTGGGGCGCGGTTCTATCAGGCGTCGTCGTCGGAGTTGTACGGGTCGACGCCGCCGCCGCAGAACGAAGCGACGCCGTTCCATCCGCGGAGCCCGTACGCGGTCGCGAAGCTGTATGCGTATTGGGCGACGGTGAACTATCGGGAGTCGTATGACCTGTTCGCGTGCAACGGGATCTTGTTCAATCACGAGAGTCCGCGGCGTGGTGAGAACTTCGTGACCCGCAAGATCACCCGTGGTGTGGCGGACATCAAGAAGGGTCGGGCGACCGAGTTGCGGTTGGGGAACCTCGACGCGAAGCGTGACTGGGGGTTCGCGGGTGACTACGTGCAGGGCATGTGGTTGATGCTGCAGCAGGACGCCCCCGACGATTACGTGTTGGCGACCGGTGAGGCGCACTCGGTGCGCGAGTTCTGCGAGATCGCGTTCGGTCATGCCGGGCTCGATTGGGAGCAGTACGTCGTGGTCGATCCGGAGTTCTTCCGGCCCGCCGAGGTCGACTATCTGCTCGGCGATCCGAGCAAGGCCGAACGGCAGCTGTCGTGGAAGCCGACCACCACGTTCGACCAGCTCGTCACGATGATGGTCGACCACGACCTCGCCACCGACTGACGCCGAGTTCACCCGCCCCACGGGGCCCGCATGTACCATGGTGCATGTACGTGACCTCCCCGTCCTCGGGAACCGGCGGTGGGAGAATGAACCTGTGACAAGTGGTGTCGGCAGCGGTGGGCTGCACGACGACGGGTCGTCCCGGCTCGACCTGTGGCTGGCCATGCTCGCCGGCGACCGTGTGTGGGGCGACGGCGACGAGGATCCCTCGACGCGCCAGCAGGCCGTCTGTGCCCTCATGCTCGTCGCGCTCGCGGCCACCCTGCTCGTGCAGTGGGTCGCGCTCGCCAGCCGACACGCCGACGACCTCGGCCGACTCGCGATCCTCGCCGCGCTGAGCATCCTGGCGGCAGCGGCCCTGGCGGTCCGGCCGACCCGGCTGCTCCTCGGCCGTCAGAGCGAACCCCCCGGATTCCTGTTCAGCGTGATCTGGCGGGCGATCGCCTATCTGGTCCTGATCGCGTCGACGACGGCCGTCATCGGCAGCTATCGCTTTCTCGCCGCCATCCCGCTCGGCCTGCTCGGTGGGAGCGATGCCCTCCTCACGTTGTGGGCGATCGGTGTCGCACCCGCCCCCCGGATGTGGCTGAAGCGGTTCCTGTTCTCGACGATCCACTTCGGCGTGCTCGGCGCCATGCTCGCCGCCCTCTTCTTCGAGGCATCGCAGGAGACGCTCACCACGATGCTCGGCATCTATGTGGCGATGTGGCTCGGCGTGCTCATGGCCGGCATCACCGTGCTGGGCGTCAACCGTCTCAGCGCCGCCGTCGACGAGGAGAACCTCCGCAAGGAGGAGGCGGTCCGCGAGCGCGAGCGGCTGATGCGGGCCCACTGGCTGCACGACGACGTGCTGTCCGAGGTCCACCTCAGCACGCTGCGGTTGAAGAGCGTCGGCGATCTCGACGCCGCACGCGCCGAACTGGAGGAACTCGACCACCGGTTGCGGCTGCGGCAGCTCGACGAGGTGATCCGTGGCGGCGAACCGCACCTCTACGAGATCCTCCAGCCGCACCTGCGCCGTATCCAGTCGCTCGGCATCCAGCTCTACCGTGTCCCGCCGCTCGAACTGACGAACCGGCGCATCGACCAGGAGACGGCGCAGCTGTTCCACCGTGCCGTGTCGGTCCTGACGTCCAACGCCATCAATGCCGGTGCGACCCGTCTGGCGGTCGACCTGTTCAGCATCGAGGACGACACGATCGCGCTCACGGTCACCGACGACGCCGGCGGCTTCGACCTCGACGCCGTCCCCGCCGGACGCGGCCTCTCCAACCTGATCGCAGATCTCGGACCCCGACGGGTTCGCCGGCGCGACACGCAGCACGGCTCCGCCGTGACCGTCACCCTCCCACTCACCGCCCGCAGTCGGGCCCTCTCGAAGGAAGCCGTATGACACGCATCCTCCTCGTCGACGACGCCGCCGCCATGGCGGAGCTGTTCTCGAAGGAGGTCGCGACTCGCTTCGCTGCCGAGGTCGACGTCTGCGTCGCGGTCGCCGACGTCGAGCTGATGCTCAGTCGTGACCCGTACGACCTCGCCCTGGTCGATCTGTCGTTCCCCCAGGAGCACGCGAACGGCATCGACGCGATGGCCGAGATCCATCGAGCGACCCCGGCGACGTGTCTGGCGATCATGACCCAGGGCGACGCGTGGGTGAGCGAGATCCTCCGTGACGCCTGGGACCTGCTGCCGATAGCGACGATCATCTCGAAGACGGCGCCGCTCGACTATCAGCTGGAGATGATCGAAGGGGTCCTCGAGGGGCGTGTCGTCGAGCCGGATCCCGCGGTCCAGACGCTGCTGCCGTCGCGTCGGAACCCCGAACGCACCCCGGCCCGCTTCTCCGAACTGATCCAGCACAACGGGCACGCCAAGGTGTGGAACGTGCTGATGGACCGCAACTTCGAGGCGACGTACAAGAACGTCTCCGACTCGACGGGCCTCAAACTCAACACGGTCAAGAACTACCGCTCGCAGCTCCTGCCCGAACTGCGCGTGCACCGGCTCGACGACCCGAGCCTGCGCGAGATGCAGGAGTTCGCGTGGCGGTGCCGGTCGTTCCTGCGGCCGTACGTGCAGGCGTCGCTCGAAGGGCGCTGACCATCTCCACCCAGCTGTTGCGTCATGCGCCGGTGCGCGCCGTCGTCGGCCTCGCCGTCGGCTTCTTCGCCGCCGGTGCCACCTTCTTCGTCGTCGACCGCTTCGGCACCGGCGACGACGGTGGCACGTCGACGCTGGTGGTGCTCGATCCGATCGACTACGACGGGTATTGCTCGTCGACCTACGACGGGGCGAAGTCGATGCGGCTCGGCGACGGCGCGAACGACTGGCTCTGCGGCAGCCGGGTCGGCGGCCTCTGGAGTCCGACCCCGATCGACCACGACGCGGTCTGCGCGTGGCAGTTCGGCCCCGAGAGCGAGCCGCGTCTGCAACCGGCGGGCACCGCCTTCGATTGGATCTGCGTCGAGCTGCGAGGTTGACGGCTCAGAGCTGACCGTACGCCTCGAGAACCGATCGCACGCTGTCGTCGGCGACCCGCATCGTCGTCGCCGGATCTTGATTCCCGTCGACTGCGCCCGCTACGCCGATCTCGATCGCGCGGAGGACCTGTGCCATCGAACCCACCTGGATGCCTGTCGCCGCGAAGGTTCCCGGTGTGTCAGCGACCTGGTCGTACGCGACACGCAGCTGTGGATGCAGCTGCCATGACTCGACCGTGATCGGGTGCTCGACTGCGGCCGGCGTCGTCGGGACGTAGCCGGTATACGCCGCGAGTTCGGCGATGCGTTCGGGTTGCGTCAGCCAGTCGATCAGTTGCCACGAAGCGGACACGCGGTCGTCGTCGACGCCGTCGACCAGCCACAATGCGCCGCCGCCGGGAGATGCGCCGGGTCCTGGACCCGGGAGTGGGGCGACCCGCACATCGACGTCGCGCAGCAGTTCACTGTCGTCGAGTCGGAAGATGTCGCCGAGCGACGCCGAGGTGTGCAACGTCAGTCCGGTCGTCTCCGCAGGAGCGACCAGCATGACGAGATCGGTCTGATTGTCGGCGTTGAGGCCAGCCCACGCGATCAGGCCCTGCTGCTTCATCTGTCGCATCTCCTCGAGGAGTGCGATGGTGCCGTCGTCGACCAGTTCGATCGTGTCGATCCGTGGGGCTCGCCCGTTGTCGGGCTCCATCAGGAGCCGGCCTTGTTTCGCCGCCGTTTCGGTCAGGAGCCAGAGCGCCGACTTGTCGTACAAGACCATGCCCGTGTCGACGACACCGGATTCGTCGAGTGCCCGCGCGGTCTCGAGCAACTCCGCGATCGTTGTCGGGGGATCGTCGGGATCGAGCCCCGCCCGCGTCCAGACGTTGCCGTCGTACATCAGCAGCGGCGTGCTGACGTTGTACGGCGCGGCCCAGAGGGTGCCGTCGTAGGTGTACGTGGTCTCGACGGCAGGAAGGAGGCCCGTGAGGCCGGGGGGTAGGCCCCCACCGGCGCAGTCCTCGACGGGCAGGAACGCACCGGAGTCGATCTGCTCGCGGACGAGGAGGTTGGTGCCCAACACGACGTCGGGTGGGGTCCCCTCCGAGGTGAAGACGTCGGCCAAGCCGCCGGCCTCCGTCAGATCGGCCTTGACGACCTCGACCTTGATGCCGGGATGTTGCTCTTCGAAACGCGCAACGACGTCGGGGAAGTAGTACTTCGCGACGTCACCCGAGAGCGTGTGGACCAACCTCAGTTCGACGGGGCCCGACGGTTCGATGCCGTCGCCGCAACGTGGGGCGGGCGGCTCGGTGGTCGGGGTCGTCTCGGTGGTGGTCGCGGCGGTCGTGGTGCGCTCGCGTTCGGTGCCGGCGGGGGTCGAGTCGGCGGTGGCGGCCGTCGGTTCGGACGCGGGACTCGTGTCGTCCGACGGGCTGTCGACGTCGTCGGACGACGAGTCGTCGCTCGAGCACGCCGCGATCACCAAGCAGCCGACGATCAGCGCTGCGAGCGCGCGTCGGGTTCGAGGTGAGGCGTGCCGGTGGTCTCGTGGGGTTCCCGCCCACGGTTGGTGTGGCATCGCCGCACAGCATGGCGTGGAAGCCATTCCACCGCAAGTTGACCCACGGATCTACAGCAGTGCTGTCGTCGACGGACGCGACAGCGCCCGGCGGTTCGGGTGAGGGGAGGAGCCCGAACCGCCGGGCGCAGAACGTGGTGAGGAGGGTCAGTTTGCGGCGTCGGCCTCGTCGGCCAACTGCTTGCGGACCTCGTCCATGTCGAGTTCGCGGACCTGGCGGAGCAGGTCGTCGAGTGCGTTCTTGGGGAGCGCACCAGCCTGGCTGAAGAGCTGGATGCCGTCACGGAAGATCATCAGCGTCGGGATCGACATGATGCCGAGCGCACCGGCGAGCTGTTGCTCGGCCTCGGTGTCGACCTTGGCGAAGGTCACGTCCGGGTTCTCCTGGGCCGTCTCTTCGAAGATCGGGCCGAACATCTTGCACGGGCCGCACCATTCGGCCCAGAAGTCGACGAAGGTGATGCCGTCGCCGGTCACGGTCTCTTCGAACGTGTCCATCGAGAGTGTGGTGGTGGTCGCCATGTGGTCGGATTCCTTTCCGTTGCGTGCTGGGTGTCGAGGGGGGTCGACGTTCGTGTGGGCCTCGGAGGGTCAGGCCCTACGGTGAGATGAAACGGACTCACCCGTCTCGTTATTCCCCGGCCTCGCGGTACGGTGACGCGATGACGCCGGAAGCAGCACTGCTGCGGGTGATCCACTGCCTCGACCGGGCACTCGCGTCGCCGTACAAGACGCGGGCGTTCGTGCGAGCGCTCGAGGTCGTCCGCGACACCGATCCGGTCGAACTCGCCGAGCGTGCGCGCGACGGGCGGCTCACCGATCTCGACGGCATCGGCGACGCCACCGCCGGCGTCATCACCGAGGCACTGGCCGGCCTCACGCCCTCGTACCTCGCCAAGGTCGAGGCCGAGTCGCAGATCGAACTCACCGACGAGGGTCGCCCCTACCGAGACGCGTTGCGGGGCGACTGCCACCTGCACTCGACGTGGAGCGACGGCGGCGCGGCGATCGAGGCCATGGCGGCGACCGCCATCGACCTCGGCCATCAGTACATGGTCCTCACCGACCACTCGGCCCGTCTCACCGTCGCCCACGGTTTGAACGAGGAGCGGCTGCGCCGCCAGCTGGTCGAGATCGACCGTATCAACGACGAGGTCACGGCGGCCGGACACGACTTCCGCATCCTCACCGGCATGGAGGTCGACATCCTCGAGGACGGCAGTCTCGACCTCTCCGACGAGCTGTTGGGCGAACTCGACGTGGTCGTCGCGTCGGTCCACTCGAAGCTCAGGATGGACGGTGACGAGATGACCCGACGGATGGTGATGGCGGTCGCCAACCCACACGTCGACATCCTCGGACACTGCACCGGGCGCAAGGTCGGCAAGCGTCCCCAGTCGTCCTTCGACGCCGATTACGTCTTCGCCGCGTGCGCCCAGTACGGCACCGCCGTCGAGATCAACTGCCGACCGGAGCGCCTCGATCCACCCCGGGAACTGATCGACCTGGCGCTCGAGTACGGCTGCCACTTCTCCATCGACTCCGACGCGCATGCGACGGGTCAGCTCGAATGGCAGCCCTACGGATGCAATCGGGCGGCCGAGCGCGAGGTGCCGATCGAGCGGATCGTCAACACGTGGTCGGCCGACGAGCTGTTGTCCTGGGCCGAGGCGTAGCCCGTGTCCGACGCTCCCGGTCCGCTGATCGCGAGCGGGCGATCCGCCGACATCTTCGACGTGGGTGGCGGTCGGGTGCTGCGTCGCGATCGGACCGGTCCGGTCAGCGAGCACGAGATCCTGGCCATCGAGGCGGCGCGTGCCGGCGGTCTGCCGGTCCCACAGGTGTTCTCGGTCGACGGCGCCGACATCGTGATGGAGCGCATCGACGGGCGGCCGATGATCGCGGAGTTGGAGCGGCGCCCGTGGGCGGTGCGGCGTCTCGGGCGACAGCTCGGTGAGCTCCACCTGGCGTTGCGGTCGATCGCCGCTCCGGCCGGACTTCGAGGCGAGGGTCCGGTCCTGTGCCACAACGATCTGCACCCGGGCAACGTGCTCCTGACCGACCACGGTGCGGTCGTGATCGACTGGGAGAGTGCCTCGCGTGGCGAACCCGATCGCGACGCCGCCCACATGTGGCTCCTCGCCGAGGCGGCCGAGGTCGACGACGTGGCGCCCTGGCTACGTCCGGTCCTCGGCGCGGTCCGCCGCCAGACGGTCGGGGCGTTCCTCGCCACCACCGGTCGACCGAGCGCCGCCACCGTCGTCGCGGTCGCCGACGCCCGCCTGGTCGATCCCAACATGCGTGAACCCGAACGTGCCGCCATCCGGGCGTTCGTCGACCGCCACGGAACCTGACGTCCCGGGTGGGACTGGGCCGGTTTCTCCGTAGACTCGCATCCCTATGTCGAAGAAGACCAAGAAGCGTAAGGCTCGCCTGCGTCGCAGCAAGGCGAACCACGGCAAGCGCCCCAACATGGGTCGCGGCTGACACGCGTCACCCCACGAATCGAACGATTCCCTTCGATGCCGCCGGCGGTCGAGCTGGCGGCATTGTCGCGTCCGGACGCCTGACAGCCCGCTGAAATCCTCCGACCCGGGAACCCCGGGGGAGTACCGTGTCGGCCGATGACCACACCATCGATCCCGACGCCCCGCCACGACGTCGTCGATGACTTCCACGGGATCGCGGTGCCCGACCCGTATCGCTGGCTCGAAGACGGCGCGTCCTCCGACACGCAGGGGTGGGTCGACGCCCAGAACCGCACCACCCGCGCCGCGCTCGACGCGATCCCGGCTCGTGCCCAGTGGCACGCCGACCTGGTCGGGTTCATGGAGCTGCCGGTCGTGATGGCGGTCCAGGTTCGTGGCGACCGGCTGATCCTGCTCGAACGCGAACGCGGGGCGCAGCAGTCGCGTCTCGTCGTCCGGCCGCTCGACGACCCGGCATCGTCCTGCGTCGTCGTCGCCGACCCGGCCGCCGGCACCGGCGACGCTGCCGCAGCCGTCGACTGGTTCGACGCCAGCGACGACGGCGAACTCGTCGCGTACGGGGTGAGCGAGGGCGGCACCGAGAACTCCGTGTTGCACGTCGCACGCTCGACCGACGGCTCCGACCTCGGCGAACACATCCCGAACTGTCGGGCCGCCAGCATCGCCTGGGACCCCGATGGCACCGGATTCCACTACACGCGGTATCCGGAGGACGACGAGTACCACCGAACCGTCCACCACCACGTCCTCGGCGCCGACTGGCGCGACGACCCGACGATCTGGGCCGAGCACCCGACCCCCCAGACCTGGCCGAACGTGTCCGCGTCCGACGACGGTCGCTACCTCCTCGTGGCAGCAATGGTCGGCTGGAGCCGCACCGACCTGCACCTGCTCGACCGGGAGACAGGTGTCTGGACCGCGATCCAGGTCGGCATCGACGCCGTCACCGACCTGCAGTTCGACGGCGATCGACTGATCGGGACGACGACCCTCGACGCGCCCCGGGGGCGGGTCATCGCGGTCGACCTCGACGAGGTCGGCAACTGGACGACGCTCGTCGACGAACGCGACGACGTCGTCGACCAACTGGTCCCGACGGCCGACGGATTCCTGCTCGCGACCTCGAACACCGGCATCGGCTCGATCGAACGGCACCACCGCGACGGTGGCGTCGATGTCGTCGAGGGGCTGGGGGTCTCGACGGTGCTGCAGCTCGCCGCCGACCGGACGGCCGGGGTCGAGCTCGCGATCGTGACTGGCTTCGACGTCCCGGCAACGATCCATCGGCTCGACGGTGCCACGGCCGTCGAGATCTATCCGAGCCGCGACGACGACATCGTGCCCGAGCTCACCGTCACCCACGTCGAGTACCCGTCCGCCGACGGGACGGCGATCGGGCTGTTCCTGATCCACCGCGCCGACCTCGAACCCGGGCCCGACACGCCGACGATCCTCAACGGCTACGGCGGCTTCGCCATCACGGAGTCGCCGCTGTGGTCGCCGACGATCGCCAGCTGGTGCACGGCGGGCGGCCTGTACGCGATCGCCGGCCTGCGTGGCGGCTTCGAGCACGGCGAGGAGTGGCACGCGGCGGGCAAGCGGGCGAACAAGCAGAACGTGTTCGACGACTTCCACGCCGCCGCCGACTGGCTCGTCGCCGAGGGCCTCACCACCCGGGAGCGACTCGCCATCGCCGGCGGGTCGAACGGTGGCCTGCTCGTCGGTGCCGCACTGACCCAGCGCCCCGACCTGTGCCGCGCCGTTTGGTGCGCCGTGCCGTTGCTCGACATGGTGCGGTTCCCGAACTTCCTGATCGCCCGCCTCTGGACCGACGAATACGGCGACCCCGACGTCGCCGAGGAGTTCGGCTGGCTCTGGGGGTACTCGCCGTATCACCGGGTCCGTGAGGGAGAGCGCTACCCGGCGGTGCTGTTCACCACCGCCGAGGGCGACACGCGGGTCGATCCGCTCCACGCCCGCAAGATGGCGGCGGCATTGCAGTTCGCCGCCGCCGACCAGGACGATCGCCCGATCTTGTTCCACCAGGAGGGGCGCGCCGGCCACGGCGTCGGCAAGCCGGTCGGCAAGCGGGCCGACGAACAGGCCGACGTGCTCGCGTTCTTCTCGTGGCAACTGGGGCTGTGATCCGGCTCGCCACCGTGCAGGTCGGCGCCGACGCCTCGACCTGGGCGGCTCTCGGTTTCACCATCCTCGACGGGCGGTCGGCGCTCGCGAACGGCGCGCTCGTGTTCGGGTCGCCGCAGCCGGGCATCGGCCCGCTCGCCGTGACCGGTCTCGACGGTGATGTCTCGGTCGACGGGGTGCGGTTCGAGCCGGGGGAGCCGATGCCGGCCGACCCGCACCCGAACGGAGCTTGCTCGATCGACCACATCGTGATCATGACCGACTCGCTCGACCGGACGTCGGCCGCCATCGACGCTGGCCTCGGGCTCGAACGGCGCCGCCTGCGCGAGACCGACACGGTTCGCCAAGCGTTCCACCGATTCGACGATCCGGTCGACGCCGGGTCGGCCACGGGCGAGCGGGGGTGCATCCTCGAACTGGTCGAGAACCCCCGGATGCCGCATCCGGAGGTGTGGGGGCTGGTGGTGATCGTCGACGACCTCGATGCACTGCACGAGACGTACCCCGATCTCGTTGCACCGCCGAAACCCGCCGTGCAACCCGGTCGCCGGATCGCCACGGCCCGACGCGAGGCCGACCTCGGCACCGCCGTTGCCTTCATGACGCCCTGACGACGAGGTCGCCGGGCGACTCCGGGCGGCGCGCCCGAATTCTGTGGAAGCGATCATGACCGCCGCAGTCGTCATTGCTGCCACAGAATCCTGGGGCGGCGTTTCGGGAAGCTCGGAGGGTCGAATCGGGCTTGTTCGCTTCCACAAAGTGGGATTGCGCCGGGTTCAGTCGTCGTCGGCGGTGAGGTAGGACTGACCTTCGTCGCAGTCGGCGGCGAGCGGGCACCACTTGCACGACACGCCCGGGCGCTTGATCGGCGGCCGACCCTCGACCTGCAGTTCGATCTCGGCGTTCACGGCGTCGAGCGTGCGGCGCACCGCCGTCATGAGTGTGCGCTCGGTGACGTCCTCGACCACCGGCTCGCCGGCGTCGAGGTAGAACGATGCCAGCTTGCGTGGCGGTACCCCGGTGCGCAGCGTCTCGACCAGCGCATAGAACCGCAGGTCTTCGCGGTGCTTCGGTGACACCCACCCGGTCTTCAGGTCGATGATGACCTTGCGGCTCTCGGCGCCCGAGGGGCGGCCGATCGCCAGGTCGACCTTGCCGGACAGCACGATCGGTCCCTCGTTCGGCCATCGCACGGCGGACTCGGTGGTGGGTGCCGCACGCCGGTCGAGCGGCGGGAAGCACTCGGCGAACTTGATCACCTTGTCGACGGCGAATCCGGTGAGGTCGGCCCGGTCGGCCTCACCGAGCCGCTCGATCCAATCGCCGAGCGACGTGTCGTCGTCGGACAACCGGGCGATCGCCTCGTCGACGAGATCGGCGGGCACCGGATCGCCGCGCCAGTTGACGCCCAGCTGGATCGCACGATGCGCCACCTGGCCGCCGGCGACGGCAGGCGACCAGCTGAACTCGTCGGGCTCGACGTGTTGGACCTCGCAGCCGAGCACGCTCGACACACGATGCTTGCTCAGGAACAACGAGGTCGACCCGAGCCGCTCGTGGAACCCCTCGAACGCCTCGTCGACGTCGCGTCGGAGTTCGGCCACGAAGCCCTGGTCGAACACGATCGGGTCGGGAGCGCGGCGGAGCAGCGCCAGCGTCTTGTGTTGCAACGGGGTGAGTTCGGCGCCGTTGGCCGTGTCGGTCATCGCCGTCGAGACTAACGACGGGGTGTCGCGACGTGCGTGAAGGACGCCGTCCGGTGTCGGACGCCGAAACCTCGCGACACCCCCGGTTCATCATGGGGACCATGCCCACCGCCGCCGACTTCGCCGCCGCTGCCCGCCTCTTCACCGCCGAGGCGCGTCGACGGGAACTCGTCGGCCCGAGCTTCCGGTGCCCGCCGCGGCTGGTGGGGGTCGACCGGTCCATCCGCCGCCGAGGCGACGGCGCGATCGTGTCCGTTCGTCTGCGTGGCCGGCCGTGGGCGGCCGTGCTGGCCGACATGATCGAGGGTGTGGTCGTCGCCAACCGCCTCGATCCGCCGCGCTCCGACCGTCTCCGGACCGAGCTCTGGGAGCTCGCCGCCCGCATCCTCGAAACGCCCAGCGTGGGCCCGGTTTCCGAGGCCGAACGTCGGGTCGCCTGATCGGTTTCTGCCGAGCGGGGCTCAAGTCACCCGACGTGGTGACCGATGCACCAGTGCAGGCTTTCGAGATGGAAGGACCCGCTTGCAATGCGATTGAGTGCAGAACCGAACTCGGCGATGGTGGGCAGCGCGAGTTCGACCACGGGCTACGGGACGGCGACGTCGTCGGGGGCCCCGGTCGAGATCACGGCGAAATCCGTGGCCGGACTCCGGTCCATGCGGCAGGCACTCGAGCGCGTCCTGACGGCGTCCCGTTGGCTCCGCAGTGAGATCGCCGACGCCCAGCTGGTGTTGGCCGAACTCGCCACCAACGCCTTCACACACGATTGCGCCCCGGAGTTCTCCGCGGTCGTGACGTGCTCGAACCGACAGCTCGAGATCACCACCTTCCACGCCGGACGCGTTCTGCCGCCGGAGCCACCCGTGGCTCCCGCGAGCGACGACACGCCCGGCGGACGGGGCCTGATCATCGTCGACCAGATCGTGAACGAACGGCTCGTCTCCAGTCGCGCCGGCGTCACCTCCACATACGTGCGCCTGACCCGCTGACCCCGGGTTCGCCGGCCCCCGGGCGGCACCGAGCGTGATGCTCGGGACGCCCCGACCACATCCGGCGAATGTGCGGTCAAGGCATCCGCAAGGTCCACCGAAAGCGGTTTGGCAACCGCTCCAGGTGGGAACAGCGCCGCCACCACGCTCCCGAGCCACCGGGAACCCCGGGCGGAAAGAAGCAGCAATGAACACCACCACCGACCCCCACCCCGATCGTCCGTCCGACGTCGCGCGCGCCATCGCCGCGATCGACGACGACACGCCGATCGTGGCCGGTGCAGCCCCCTTGTCCGAGGCCGAGATCGACCGGCTCCGTGAGGAGCTCTACCGGTTGGTCAGCGACACCCGTCCGACCGTCGCCGTCGAGCCGATCATTCACATCCAGTCACGCACCCGCGTCGGCGGCGAGGCACTCGCACGCTTCCCCGGTTCGGCGTCGACGCACGAGTGGTTCCGGACCGCCGACGCGCTCGGCCTCAAGACCGAACTCGAGATGCGGATCATCGAAGAGGTCGTCCGGAACTCCCAGACGGGTCGCGGATTCATCAGCGTCAACGTCTCGCCCGACACCTTGCTCGACCCGCGCTGCCTCCCACTGCTGAAGAGCGCCGACGGTGCCGAGCTCGTCGTCGAGATGACCGATCACGAATCGGTCCCGAGCCTGTCGCTGCTGCGCCCGCACCTCGACGCCATCCGCGACGCCGGTGTGCGCGTCGCGGTGCACGTGTCGTCGTTCGGCACCGACATCACGCGTCTGCTCATGCTCACCAACCCCGACGTCGTCAAGCTCGACCCGCCGCTCAGCGCGTCGATCGTGGCCGGCGGGCAGCAGCACGCCTCGGCCCGCAACTTCTTCTCGTACTGCCGCCGCCACGGCGTCTTCATCGTCGCGGTTGGAGTCGGTGACGGCGATCTGCCGGCGCTGCACGACGCCGGCGCCGACGCCGTCCAGGGCCGTCAGCTCAGCCTCGGCTGACGGGCGTCGCACCGCTGCACCACCTCGCCTCATGCATCTGCATGAGGCCAGGTCAGGACTGGTGCAAGGTTCGATCAAGACCGGGTCGAATCGGGTTTGAATCGGTCAAGACAAGGTGATTTCGGCCGATGAAGGAAGTATCGCCACATCGACTTCGCCCATCGACGCGGCTGAGGGCCTGACCACGAAGAGGCTCGGCAGCACCGACGTCGCGACGCTCCGCAACGATGCCCTCGTCGTCTGCGGGGTCCTCATCGGCTACTACGTCGGTGCCGTTGCTGCGTACCAGATGCTCGAAGCGTCGACGCTCGGTGCCGTCTTCTTCCCGCCGGCCGGCATCACGCTCGCCGCACTCATCTCGAGCCCCACCCGACGGTGGGCGCCGATCCTGATCGCCGTGGCGGTCGCCGAGTGCTTCGTCAACGTCCAGCACGGCGTCGCCATCGGTCTCCCGCTCGCCGGCTTCGCCGCAGCGAACGTGCTCGGACCACTGGTCGGCGCGTTCGTCGTTACCCGCCGCACCCGACGAGTCGACCTCGCACGGGTCAGCGACCTCATGTGGTTCATCGGCGGCGGCGTGCTGCTCGGACCGCTCGTCAGCGGGCTCGTCGGCGGCGCGACCGTCTGGATGACCTCTCCCCGTGCGTTCGTCGACGCCACGGCCGCCTGGTGGTTGGGCGACGCACTGGGCGCCATGATCGTCGGCGCACTCATCGTGTCGATGTTCGCGACCGACCTGCCACGCTTCTCCTTGCCCGAGACCGTCCTCACGGTGGCATTCACGGGCGGCGTCGCCTTCGTCATCCACTGGTGGACGACCCAACCCGCCGGCTTCATCGCGATCATCCCGCTCATGTTCCTGTCGGCCCGCAACGGCACCCGCGCCGCGGCGATCGGCTCGATGCTGATCACCGCCGTGGTCGTCGCCTCGTGGGTGGGCGGACACGGTGACGTGTCGGGCTTCTCCGCCGATGGCGGTGTCCTGCTCACCAAGCTGCAGCTGCTCACCATGGCTGCTGCGTCACTGCTCGTCGCCGCGGAGGCGGCGGAGCTCGAGGCGGCCTCTCGCCTGGCGGGCGTCCAGTACGAGACGGTGCAGTTGCTCCGCCGTGCGCTGGCCCCGGACACCGAGATGCACGGCCGGTTCGCCGACGCCGAGGGCGTCTCCCGGTCCGCCGACCAGCGGCTCGAGGTGGGCGGCGACTGGTACGACATCATCGAGACCGACGACGACCGTGTCGGCATCGTGATCGGCGACGTCGTCGGCCACGGTGAGGAAGCGCTGATCCAGATGGGTCAGTTGCGATTCGCCGCCCAGGCGTTCGTGATGATGAGCCGCGACAGCGGACAGGTCCTCGAATGGCTCTCGTACTACGCAGACACCTGCACGGGCGGCACCTATGCCACCTGTCTGGTCGCGTACTACGACCCGGCGACCGGCGAACTGAACTACGCCTCGGCCGGCCACCCGCCGGGGCTGGTCGGTTCGGGCGACGGTACCTGGCGCTGGCTCAGCGGTGCCCGGTCGACCCCGATCGGTGTGCCGTCGAACAAGCAGCGTGTGTCGGAGACCATCGAGGTCGACGGCGACGCATCGCTCGTCGTCTACACCGACGGTGTGGTCGAGCGGGCCGGCGAGATCATCGACACCGGTCTGGCCCGGATGTTCGACGCCGTCTCGGGCCCCGAGCACAACTCGGTCACCCAGCTCGTCGACCGCCTCGTGACCGCCGGATCGGACGATGCGTCGTTCGTGCGGGTCGAGCTGCGCCGCGGGCAGCCGGTGGTGGCGGTGCCGAGTGACGGCGCCACGCCGTTCCCGCCGCCCGCCTGACCCCGAACACGTGACCGCCGTCTGTCCCGAGATCGGTGTCGCGCGCCCTGCAATCGGCCGCTCCTTGATGACCTCTTGACGACAAAACCCCTGGTCAGAGGTTTGATTTCGGTGATTTCGGGGAACCGCCGGATGCGTGACCACATCCCGCCGAACCACCGCTCGACGCGTCGAACTGACGCTGTCGGCGGTCGCCGTCGCGGTGGTCGCGGCGCTGGCGTTCGGCGCGATACCGGGCGACGGCAGCGACGGCGCCCTCGACACCACAGTGGTCGAGACCGTGCCTCCCGCCAGTTCCCCTCCCGCCACGACCGCTGTGACCGTCCCGCCGACCACCGTGCCACCGACCACCGTGCCACCGACCACGGTGCCGTCGGTCGTGGCCCAACCCGTGGCGTCGCCGCGACGGCTCGAGGCGTGGGCGGCCGCCGTCCCCGGTGGCGCTCATCCGATCGGCGGCGCCCCGGTGCTGGCGACGCCCGATCGGGTCGTCACCGTCGACACGTCGACGACCGCCCAACGCTGGCACGGTGTCGGCGCCGCGCTGACCGACGCGTCGGCCAGGCTCCTCGCCGACCGGGACGACGCCATCGCCACCCTGTTCGGTGACCCGACCGACGGGGGAGCGGGGCTCGATCTCGTCCGACTGCCGCTGTCGTCGACCGACTTCTCGACCGACGACTGGACGTGGGCGACGACCGACGACGGTGTCGAACCGTCGCCGCAGGCGGTCGCCGCGCTCGATGTCCTCGATCAGATCCGCGACGCCGATGCCGGCGTCGGGGTCTACGCCGCAGCGTGGACCTCGCCGTCGGGCCTGCGGACCGATCCGGAACGACGCGGTGGGCACCTGCTCGACGAGGGTCTCGCCGACTACGGCGAACTGCTGCTCGGACAGGTCGAGACGTTGCTCGACCGAGGCGTCGACCTGCGAGCCATCAGCCTCGGGAACGAGCCGGGGCACGTCGGTGACTACCCGACCCTCGGGATGACCGACGAGCAGATGATCACCCTCGCCGACCGGGTTGCCGAACAGCTCGACGAGTTCGATGTCGATCTGCTCGCCCTCGACCACAACTGGTCGGACGCCGAGCGCGCTGCCCGGCTCGTCGCGAGTGCGCCGTTCGACGGTGTCGCGTTCCACTGCTACGACGGTGTGCCGGCCGACATGGCGCTCGTGGACGACCCGATCGTCACGGAGTGCACGGCGACCACGGGGGAGTGGGCGACGTCGGTCGGCTGGATGGCGCGCGAACTCGTCGCCGAGTCGGTCCGTGCCGGCGCACGGGGCGTGCTCACCTGGAACCTGGCCCTCGACCCGCAGCACGGACCGAAGGCGGCAGGCGGATGCGACGATTGCCGCGGGTTGATCACGGTCGATCCGACGACAGGTTCGATCGAACCGACACCGGAGTTCTCGGTGATGCGGCAACTCGCCCGTGCGGGCGACCCCGGTGCGGCCGTGGTCCCGACGGAGCGGATCGACTCGATGCCGATCGTGGCCTTCTCGAACCCCGACGGCACCGTCGGGGTGTTCGGCCACAACGACTCGTCCGAGTCGGTGACGGTCGAGCTGGTCGTCGACGACGTGGCGCCGCTGCGGTTCGTGCTCGATCCGTGGGCGGTCTTCTCGGTACGCGGCTGACGGCGGGAGCCGTCGCTGCGGATGACCGGCGGGGGGCGCGTCAGCTGTGGCGGATGTCGAAGAAGTCGTCGAGCGAGCTGAGCTCGAAGACGCGCTCGACCGGCGAGGACGGGTCGGCGATGACCATCGACGCGTTCCGGGCGGCGAACGCCTGGTGCTGCTGGACGAGCACGCGCAGGCCGCTCGAGTCGACGAAGTCGGTCTCCGAGAGGTCGAGAATGACGTCGCCCTCGACCGCGTCGAGGGCCTGGCCCAGGCGGGGTGCGGTGTGGGCGTCGATCTCACCACGGACGAGGAGGCGGTTGCCGTTCACCTCGACCGAGAGGTCGTCCACACTCGGGTCTGGTTGGTGGTCCATCGGGATCCATCCTGGCAGCGATTGACCCGAAATCCCGGCAATTTACGCAATAAGTGCATTATCGAACGCACACCGTGACGTTCTGTCCGATTGTGTCACGATCCGTCACGCACGCTGTCGAGCGCCACCGATCCTCTGGTTTTCGTTCAGATCGCCCGGAACGAGTTTCGAATTCGGTGCGTCGGGAGACGCTCCACGCATGCCGTCACCAGCAGCGATCTGTAGCGCCGTGAAGTCATCGTCGGTCACCCTGCCGATCGGTGACGTCTGGCGATGGAGCGGCCGGATCGACGGCGACGAGTACGCGCCGCGAACCGCTCGAGCGGCCGTCCACGAAGCCTGTGGCCGCAAGTTCGATGCCGGCACCGTGGTCGACATCCAACTGGTCGTGTCCGAACTCGTCACGAATTGCGTCGAGCACGGCCATGCCGACTCGGTGCAACTCTGCCTGGCCGGTGTGGGCGACAAGATCACCGTCACGGTTGCCTCCGCTGCGCCGCTCGATGGCGTGCCGCACCCCGACGACTGGTGTCTCCCGACCGCCACCGCCTGCTCCGGACGTGGTCTCGCGATGGTGGGCCGGATCGGCTGCGCCGGGTTGCGCGTGACCGATTCGGGCGACGATGCCTGGTCGGCCATCACGGTGTCGATCGAGCCCCGCACCGCCTGACCGGACCGGACCACCGGGTACCGTACGTGCGGAGCCCGGGTGGTGGAACTGGCAGACACGGGGGGCTTAAACCCCCCTTCCGCTCCGGTGGAGTGCGGGTTCGAGTCCCGCCCCGGGCACTCCTGCTCACTCAGTCGCAGATCGTGTGGGCGATGTGGGTCCAGAACTCGACGCCCAAGCCGAGTGACGCGACGTCGATGCGTTCGTCGTGGCCGTGGAACCGGTTGGCGAAGGTCTCCATGTCGACCGCCGGCGAGTAGATGCCGGCGCCGTACGCGACGGCGCCCTTGGCGCGGTAGAAGGGCGAGTCGGTGCCGCCGGTGACGAGGCCCGGCATGAGCTTTGCCCCCGGATACGCGACCTGGGTCGCCGAACTGATCGCGTCCCACAGTGGGGTGTCCGTCGGTGACGCGGTCGACTCTCGGTGGATGTCACCCTGCACGGCCGAGATCTCGACGTCGGAACGCAGTTCGCCGAGCAGATCGACGAGCATGGTGTCGACGTCGTCACCGGTGATCCCGGGCAGGGTTCGGATGTCGACGTCGATGTCGACGACGTCGGGGATGATGTTGGTCTTCTGCCCGCCGTGCACCACGTTGGGGGAGAACGTCGTGTGGCACGACGCGTGGCAACTCTTCGCGAGCTTCGGCGGGAGTCGGTCGAGCGTCGCCCAGGTCCGTTCGGGATCGAGGAGCGCGGCGCTGATCTCGGGATCGAGTTCGGCGCGTTCGACCCAGCTGCGGAACGCGTCGCTGATCACCGTCGCCCCGCGATACGTCGCCAGTCGGCGGATCACCTCGGCCGCCTTGATCGCGGCGTTGTCGCTGCCGTAGGGCATCGATCCGTGGGCCGGGGTGCCCCGGACGCGCAGTCGGCGCCAGGCGATGCCCTTCTCGGCGACGTTGATCGCGAGCGATGGTGCCTCGGTCGCACGGATGGGGATGCCGCCCGCCTCGGTCAGCACGTAGTCGGCGCCGACGGCGTCCCAGTGGTGTTCGGTCATCCACTCGGCGCCGTGCGCGCCGCCGGCCTCTTCGTCGGCGACGCCGAAGTAGATGAGCGTCCCGCGGGGCTTCCAACCGCTCTCGGCGAGACCGCGGAACGCCACCGCCATCGTCGCCGTCATGTTCAACATGTCGATCGCGCCGCGGCCCCACACCTCGCCGTCGACGAGTTCGCCGCCGAACGGGTCGCGTGACCACCCGTCGGGGTTGACCGGCACGACGTCGGTGTGCCCCATCAGGCACAAGGTCGGCGCGGTGGGGTCGGACCCCTCGATGCGTGCGACCACACTCGTGCGGCCCTCGATCGGGCTGAACCGTTCGTGTTCGCCGGTCGCCCCCTCGAGGAATCCGGTGAGGAGTTCGGCGTTGCGGATCTCGCCGCCCGAGTCGGGCGTGCCGTCGTTGACGCACTCGTTGCGGATGAGCGCCTGGAGCAGCTCGATGGCGATGTCCTGCGACGCGTTGGCCATCCAACGACGGTAGTCCGAGTGGTGATCGGGTCGGACCGGCCGGCCGCCGCCGGCGGGGGAGTCGGTCGCGAACCTCCTGCGTAGCGACCGACTTCGCGCCGATTCGTCGAGAGCTCCTGACCGACCGACCAACTACTCGGTAGGTTCTCTCACGAACCGACCAACTACTCGGTCGGTCAGGAGAGGTCCGAGGGGAAACCGTGCCGACCATCGTCGTCGTCCACATGGACCGGCCGGCCGTGGTCGCCCCCTTCATCGAGTCGGCGGTCGGTCTGGTCGCCGAACTCGGCGTGTCGCCCGACGTCGTCGCCGACGCACTCGTCGGGCGCACCGGCGCCGGTGGCCGCATGCCGTTCACCTTGTTCGCGTCGATGGCCGACGTGGTCGCGTCGCCGTGCGATCGGCCCGAGGGCGACCCGTTGTTCCCGCTCGGCGCCGGCATCGGCAAGGTCGACTGAGGCCGTGACCCGACGCGGTCAGACGGTGCGGCAGCGGAGGATGCAACCGCCGGCGAACGGATCGCGCCGCTCGAGGTCGGCGACCTCGAGCCCGCCGATCTTCGACGCCAGCCCTTCTGCCATGCCGCGGTGCAGCGCACACACGATGTCGGACTCGCTGGCCGCGGCGGCATAGGGGCACGGTCCGAGACGGATCTCGACGTCGCCGGTCGCGGTGCGCGTGGCGTCGGGTTCGAAGCCGTGCTCGTCGAGAAAGCCGATCAGGGCGTCGAGCGCATCGCTGTCGGCCGGTCGAACCGCAGCGGCGCCGACCCGGCGACCGACCTCGACGGGTGTGTCGCCCGTACCGGCCACCTCGAGCAGGAGCATCGAGAGCCGCTCGTACGGGCCGACGACGTCCCACCGGTTCCCGACGCGGGGGTCGATCCGGTACACGAGCTTCGGACGTCCGACGGTCCCGGTCTTCGCGGTCGACTCGACGACGAGTTCGGCGTCGACGAGCTTGGCCAGGTGTTGTCGGATGGCGTTGTGGTGGATGCCGACCTCGTCGGTGATCGCGGCGACGCTCGCCGGTTCGTCACGGTCGGCCAGGAATCGAAAAATGCGGTAGCGCGTGGGGTCGCCGAGGGCACGCGCTTGCGCCTGCAGTGTGGTCATGTTGTTGCGGTGTGGGTGGATCGCTGGGTCGAGACCGTGGGGAAACGGTTCGAGCCACCCTAGACCACGCCTGTTATCGGGACCATCACCGAGGTCGGTCGGGTCGCCCGGCGGTGGTCAGGCGGTGTGCAGGACGCGTTGGGGGAACGCGATGACGATGCCGTTGGCAACGCGAGCGGAGGTCTTCACGCCGTCGTTCGGCGGCGCGATGATGCAGCGGTGCCCACCGTCGCCGCACCCAACGCCACCACCGAACTCCTGCAGCAGCTGATCCGGCTGCAGTGCGTCAACACCGGCGCCCCCGACTCGGGCGACGAGACGCGCGCCGCCGATCTACTGCGGCCCGTCGTCGACCTGCCCGGCGTCGAGGTGCAGTCGCTCGGTCCGCTCCCGAACCGCCAGTCGCTCATCGCGCGCCTGCCCGGTACCGACCCTGCGGCGCCCACCTTGCTCCTGCTGGGTCACACCGACGTCGTGCCCGCACCGCCCGACGACTGGCGACACGACCCGTTCGGCGGCGAGCTGATCGACGGATGGGTGTGGGGTCGCGGGGCGATCGACATGTTGTGCGTCACCGCGTCGATGGCGGTCGCCTTCGCGGAGCTCGCCCGGCGTCGGGTCGCGCTCCCCGGCACCGTGGTGTTCGCCGCTGTCGCCGACGAGGAGGCGGGCGGCGACGCCGGTGCCGGATGGCTGCTCGATCACCATCGCGACGTCGTGATGGCCGACTACGTGCTGACCGAGTGCGGCGGTACCCCGATGCACACGGCGTCCGGGATGAAACTCCCGGTCCTCGTCGCCGAGAAGGGTGCAGCGTGGACGAGGTTGGTCGTCCACGGACGCGCCGCGCACGGGTCGACCCCGCTCATGGGCGACAACGCACTCGTGACGGCGAGCGAGATCGTCCGTCGTATCGCGGCCTACCGGCCACTCGCCGAGATCCACGACACGTGGCGCGGCTACGTCGCGGCGATGGACTTCGACGACGAGCTCGAGCGGGTGTTGCTCGACCCGGTCGGCCTTCGCGAGTGGGCCGAGCAACACCCCGATCGCGGGTTCGCCGCCGACTGCCACGCCTGCACCCACATGACGCTGTCGCCCAACGTGCTGCGCGCCGACGGCAAGACGAACACGATCCCCGGGTCGGTCGAACTCGAGGTCGACATCCGGACCTTGCCCGGCCAGACCGACGACGACGTCCGTCGCGTCCTCGAGGACCTGATCGGCGATGACCTGATCGGTCGCGTCGACATCCACTTCATGCACGAGGAGTGGCTGGCCACGGCGTCGCCGATCGACTCGCCGCTGTGGCGCGCCGTCGAACGTGCCTCGGCGTCGGTCTACCCCGACGCCCGCTGCGTGCCGGCGATCACGCCGGGTGGCACCGACGCCCGGTTCTACCGCCGTGACGGGGCGACCTCGTACGGCTACGGCCTCTTCTCGCGTGAACTGTCGTACGACGACTACGTGTCGATGTTCCACGCGGCGAACGAGCGGTGCGACGTGCACTCGCTGGCGCTGATGGAGCAGCTCTGGAGCGACATCGCCGTCGACCTGCTCCGCTGACGCCGACACCGATGCGCGGCCGCCCGGCCGGCTCGCTTACCGTACGGACATGCGCGCATTGTTCGACGACGATCACGAGGCTTTCCGCGAGAGCTTCACGACCTGGATCGACAACGAGGTCGTCCCGCACTACATGGAGTGGGAGGAGGACGGCATCGCACCCAGGTCGATGTACACCTCGGCCGGGAAGTTCGGCTTCCTCGGCATGCAGATCCCCGAGGAGTTCGGCGGCGGCGGTTCGGACGACTTCCGGTTCAACCAGGTGATCGCCGAGGAGTTCGCTGCGAAGGGGATCGGTGGCGCAGGTCTCGGCCTGACGTTGCACAACGACATCACCACGCCGTACTTCATCGAGTTCACGAACGACGAGCAACGTCAGCGCTGGCTGCCGGGGATCGCGACCGGCGAACTGATCACGGCGATCGCGATGACCGAACCGGGGACGGGTTCCGATCTCGCCGGTGTCGTCACGACGGCCGTGCGCGACGGGGACGAGTACGTGATCAACGGATCGAAGACGTTCATCACGAACGGCATCAACGCCGACCTCGTGATCGTGGCGGCCAAGACCGATCCGAACGAACGCCACGCCGGCATGTCGCTGCTCGTCGTCGAGCGCGGCATGGTCGGTTTCGAGCGCGGCCGAAACCTCGACAAGATCGGCATGCACAGCAACGACACCGCCGAACTGTTCTTCACCGACGTGCGGGTCCCGGCCGCCAACCTGCTCGGTGAGGAAGGCGGCGGCTTCCGCTACCTCACGAACAATCTGGCGCAGGAGCGACTCTCGATCGCAATCACGGGCATCGCATCGGCACGTGCGTCGCTCGGCTGGGCGCTCGAGTACGTGCAGGAGCGTGCCGCGTTCGGCAAGCGCGTCGCCGACTTCCAGAACACCAAGTTCGTGCTGGCCGAGGTGGCGACCGAGGTCGACATCGTGCAGGCCTTCGTCGACCAGTGCGTGCTGTCGCACAATCGGGGCGAGCTGTCGGCGGCAGACGCCGCCAAGGCGAAGTACTGGTGCACCGACCTCCAGAAGCGTGCCGCCGACCGCTGCCTCCAGCTGTTCGGCGGCTACGGCTACATGACCGAGTACCCGATCGCCCGCGCCTACGCCGACGCCCGCGTCACCAGCATCTACGGCGGCACCAACGAGGTGATGAAAACCATCATCGCCAAGTCCCTCGGCCTGTAGCGACGAAAGGGGTCGGATACGTTTCGTCGTCAGATGGGGTCAGGCACCTCCTGGCCGTCAGCTGAAGGAGGGCACGACCTGTGACGCCAGGAGGTGCCTGACCCCATCTGGTCAGGCGGGGACGTGGGTTCTTTCGAAGTGGAGGGCGTCGTCGGCGATGGGGGACTCGACGATCAGGCCGATGTCGCCCTTGTAGTTCTGGAGCGCGACCCACGGCTCACGGTCGCCCTGCTTCGGGAGCATCGGCACCATGCGCTGGATGTAGCCTGCCGAGAAGTCGTCGATCCACGGACGCAGCGTCATGTCGGCGTCCTGCGGGCGGAGACGGGGCACGGCGACATCGGTGCCGGTCGCCCGCATGTAGTTGAGGACCCGGCAGACCCAGCCACAGACGATGTCGGCCCGCAGCGTCCACGACGCGTTCACGTAGCCGAACGTCGACGCGAGGTTGGGGACGCCCGAGTAGGCGACGCCCTTGTACGTGATCGTCTGCGAGAAGTCGACCGGTTCGCCGTCGACCGTGAAGTCCATCTCGCCGAGCGTCACCAGCTGGAGTCCGGTCGCGGTCACCACGATGTCGGCGTCGAGGTGCTCGCCCGACGTCAGCTGGATCCCGGTCTCGTCGAACGTCTCGATCGTGTCGGTCACGACCGACACCGAGCCGTCGTTGATCGTCTCGTACAGGTCGCCGTCGGGGATCAGGCACAGCCGCTGGTCCCACGGGTTGTAGCTCGGCGTGAAGTGCTGATCGACGACGTCGTCGCCGAGCTGCTTACGCGACATGTCGAGCAGTTGCTTCTTGACCTTCTCCGGCTTCGTGCGGGTCTGCTTGTAGAAGAACTGGCCCATGGCGATGTTCTTCCTCCGCGTGATCTTGTACGCCAGCTCGTCGGGCAGCACCTTGCGGAGACCGTTGGCGATCGCGTCCTTCGCCGGGCGTGACACCACATAGGTGGGGGAGCGCTGCAGCATCGTGACGTGGCCCGCTCCGCTGCGCGCCATGGCAGGCACCAGCGTCATGGCCGTCGCGCCCGACCCGATCACGACCACCTTCTTGCCCGCATAGTCGAGGTCGTCCGGCCACTGCTGCGGATGCACGAACGTGCCGCCGAAGCGCTCCTCGCCCGGGAAGTCGGGCCGGTAGCCGCCCTTGTACGAGTAGTAGCCCGAGCACATGAACAGGAACGAGCAGGTGTAGGTGACCGGCTGGCCGGTGGACGTGTCGCGGGCGTTGATCGTCCAGCGGGCGTCGACGCTCGACCACTCGGCGCTGTCGACGTGGGTGTTGAAGCGGATGTACTGCTCGAGATCGAACGCCGCGACCGTCTCGCGCAGGTACTCCATGATCGACGGACCGTCCGCGATCGCCTTCTCGTGCTTCCACGGCTTGAAGCTGTACCCGAGCGTGTGCATGTCGCTGTCGGAGCGGATGCCCGGGTATTTGAACAGGTCCCAGGTGCCGCCGATGTCGGCGCGACCCTCGAGGATCACGAACGACCGGTCGGGACACTGATGCGTGAGGTGGTAGGCGGCACCGATGCCGGAGATGCCGGCACCGACCACCACCACGTCGACGTCGGTCTCGAGACGGGTCTGCTCGCTCATGTCGCGACGGTACCCGTCGTCGTGCACCCGCTGCGTGTCGAGCGCGCCGTCCCTGCGATGCTGGCGCCATGATCGACGTCGAGTTCACCACCGTCGCCAACGGCGACATCGAGATCGAGGTCGCGACCATCGGGTCGGGACCCCTCATCGTGTTCGTCCACGGCTGGCCCGAGCTGTGGTTCTCCTGGCGGCACCAGATGGAGCACGTCGCTGCCAACGGGTACCGGGCGGCGGCGATCAACGTCCGCGGCTACGGCGGCAGTTCGAACCCCACCGAGATCGAGGCGTACACGATGCGCGAGATCACGGGCGACGTCGCAGCGGTGATCGATGCGCTGGGCAACGGTGAACCGGCCGTGGTCATCGGCCACGACTGGGGCGCCCCGATCGCGTGGAACACGGCCCGCCTGCACGCCGACAAGGTGCGCGCCGTGATGGGGATGAGCGTGCCGTACCTGCCGATCGGGCCGACGTCGTCGCTCGACATCTTCCGCCAGATCTACGCCGACAAGTTCTTCTACCAGCTGTACTTCCAGGAGCCGGGCGTCGCCGAGGCCGAACTCGGCGCCGACGACGCCCGCTCGCTGCGGATGATCTACTTCGGGGCGAGCGCCGCCGGGCGCGGGACGTTCCTCGGCGAGAAGCCTGCCGATTCCACGTTCCTCGAGGGCATGGTCGATCCCGAGATGCCGTTGTCGCACCTGACCGAGGACGAACTCGCCGTCTACGCCGCGGCGTACGAGCGCAGCGGCTGGCACGGCCCGATCAACCGCTACCGGGCGCAGGATCTCGACGCCGCCGACATCGGCCACCTCGACGACGACGGTGTGCTCACCCAACCGGCGGCGTTCGTGGGCGGGGCCGAGGACGCGGTCCGCCAGTTCATCCCCGGTCTCGACCTGTTCGACATGGCCCCGAACTCGTGCGGCGACTACCGGGGCACGACGATCGTCGACGGTGCCGGCCACTGGGTCCAGCAGGAGCGCCCCGCCGAGACCAACGCCGCCATCGACGCCTTCCTCCAGACCTTGTAAGGGGTCGGAGACGTTTGGTCGGTCCCGACGAAACGTTTCCGACCCCTACATGTAGGCGACGACGTCGATGATCAGGTGGGTGCTGCCGTACGCATAGCTGCAGAAGCCGTCCTGGGTCGCGGTGAAGCCGAACGCCGCCAGGCTGAGGTTGGCCACCGTCTGACCGGGGACGTAGTTGAGGTTCGACGCGTACGGCACCGGGTCGAACACGTCGGTGCAGGGGTAGACGGTCACGTGACCAGCGGCCAGCGGATCGACCGCCGTCACGTTCACGATCGCGAGCACGGCACCCGGCGTCACGCCACCTCGTCCGTACCATCGGCTCTGCCCGACGACGCGCGTCACGGGCAGATACCGCGAACTGTCGCCGGCGAGCCGGCCCTCACCCTGTGACAGCCCGTCGACGGTCGGTTCGCCCGGGCGTGTGTCCATCAGGCGGGCAGGCTGGACCGACAGCAGACGGCTCCCGGGCGCGACGGCCGCGTTCACGTCAACGACCAGGTGCATCGTGGCATGGGTGTAGATGCAGACATCACCCGCGGGCGACAGCTTCGCGAAGACGGCGTTCGCGACGACCTGACCGGGGGCGTAGTTCAGGTTCGACGTGGTGGGCTGGGGCTGATCGCACGGCCAGACGGTGATGTGACCGGCGCGATCCGGAGCGATCGCCGTGACGTTGAGCATCACCGCCTCGGTGCCGGCGGGGACGCCACTGCGGCCGCCGATCCGGAGGGTCCGGACCGTGCCGGCGATACGGGGCCCCTCGCCCTCGTCCTGGTGATCGACCGTGACGAAGCCCGGACGCGTCTCGAGGAATCTGGCGGGCACCATCGTTCCCAACGTCGAGTCGATCGGCACATAGCCGTTCACGTCGACGATCAAGTGGGTGCGGGCGTGGACGTAGATGCAGATCCGTCCGGACGGGTCGAGCTTCGCCAGCACGGCATTCGGCACCGTCTGCCCGGCGGCATGGTTCAGGCTCGACGCCTCGGGTCGGTCGTCGGCGCACGGCCACACCGTGACGTGCCCGGCCGCTTCCGGGTCGACCACCGTGACGTTGAGCATCGCGGCTGCCGCATCGGCGGTGACCTCGCCGCGTCCGGCCACGTCGAGTTCGACGACCGAACCGGCCGCGAGCTTCCCTCCGACGGCGTAGCGGCCGTCGACGGTCGAGCTGCCGAACAGGTTGCTGTAGAAGCGAGCAGGCTCGGTCGGGATGATCGGCAGCGGGCGGAAGTTCGCCACGACGTGTGCCGTCTCGCGAATGGTGCGGGTGTTGTCCTGTGAGGACGAGCCGATGGGGCCGACGTCGATCGACCGTGGGGCCGAGAAGTACGGCACCCGGTTGCAGCTACACCCGTTGGCGTACGCCATGATCGTGCGATAGGTGCCGGAGTTGAAGCCGGCGCTGTAGGAGAACACGCCGTCGCCCGAGGTGTTGCCGTGACCGGCCCCGAGGATGTGGCCCACCTCGTGGATGTAGCCGTACTGGGGCGCCGGCGCGCAGACCGTGTCGATCACCCCGATCGCGTAGTCGTCGTCGAGCGCCGACGAGGGCTGGTCGAGGAGCCAGGCGAGGCCGCACGTGCCGGTGGGGCTCTCGGCCCGCACCATCATGACGATGTCGGCGTCGAGCTGTTGGCGCCGGACGTGCACGTCGAACAGCGGGTCGGTCGACGCCAGTGTCAGCGCCTCGAGGTCGTCGGTCAGGTCGTACGCCTCGACGTAATCCACCGCCTCGATGCCCACCGATTCGAGACGGACCGGCAGCTCGGAGTTGGCGAACACGGCGTTGGCGCCGTCGACGATCGCCGCGATGTCGCCCTGGATGGCTTGGTCGCCACCCTTTTCGCCGCTGGCACCCGGCGTGTACACCGTCAGCACCTTGATCGTCGTCGCGTCGCCATCGGCTGCAGCGGACCGCTCGGCCAGCGGTACGTCGACGGTGGCGATCCGCTCGTCTTCGGCGGCGGCTACGGCCGCCGCGGTCGGGAGGTCGGGGACGATCGCGGGGACCGGTATCGGCTCGCCGACGTCGGCGTCCAACGGGCCTTCCTCGATCAGCAGGTGTTCGTCTCCGGAGGGGGCGATGCGGAACGAACGGTCGCCGATCGTCGCCGTCCCGCGAACCTCGTCCCCGTCGATCGTGAACGATGCGGTGTCGAGTCCGTCTGCTGCCGACCAGGCCACGCCCGTGCCGGCACTCGACGAAAAGACGCCGGCCCCCGGCGCCACGGTCGCGTCGTCGAACAGGTCGAAATCGGCTGCCCCCGATGACAGTTCGGCGCGGAGCGCTGCGACATCGAGGTCGACCGAGCGCCACTGCACCGACCGGTCGACGGCGTCGGCCAGGTCGGGCGAGAGCGACGACACGTCGACCGGGCTGTCCGCCCGGCCGTCGCCGAACGGATCGACGTCGGCGGCCGCGGAAGTCGGGGCCCCGGGTGCCACCTGTGCGACCAGCGTGAGCGAGGACACGGCGACGGCGGTCGCGAGTCCCCGGGTGAATGACGTCATCGATCCCTTTCCCAGCCGGGTGGCAGGTTACAGCGTGTGGTCGGGTGAACGCCCTATGCGTCCGGTGCGCCGGGGTGCACCCAGGCCAGCAGGTTACGGGTCACGCGGTCGACGGCGGCATCGGTCCCGAGCCCGAACACCCAGTCGGTGGTCCCGACCGTCGCCACGGCTCCTGCCTCGGGCCCGAACGGGTGCGCCACGACCATCACGGCGTTCCCGTGCCGCACACGCCGGATCGTGTCGTCGTCGATCCGACCGAAGAGCCGTTCGGCGACGAAGTCGAGGTCGCCCTGGTCGGACAACGCCGAGATCGACGCCGGATACTCACCGTCACGGAGATTCGACGACGGACAGAACGCCACGATCTCGAGATCGACGGGCGTGTCGTCGGAGCCGGCCCGCACCGGCAACTGGTACTCGTCGAACTGGATCCGACAGCCCAGCGTCTCGTAGCCGACGACGCCGTCGCGGGCGCCCAGCACGTCGCCGTACCGGAGATCGGTGCCCTCGAACATCCAGTGGTCGTCGCGA
>JAGQSS010000200.1 GCA_020439405.1 Ilumatobacter sp.
CGGCCACCGCGCGCGTCCGCCGCCCGCCGCCTCCAGCGCATGCCCGCCGCGCCAGGCCGCGATCAGACGGGTGACACCGTAGACGATGAGGAACGCCGCATCGCCACCGGGTGGGGGCGGCGGACAGTCGCCGCCACCACTACCGTCATCCTTCTCGGGCGGCTCGAAGTCGAGGATGCCCTGCATCTCCTCACGACCCGGGAGGACGGCCTCGTTGAAGAGGCTGTCGAGGAAGGCCTTGGCGGCTGCCGGGCTCGGCAGCGACGGCGGCGGCTCCGGATCGTCGGTGATCAGTTCTCCGCGCTCGATGTTTCCGAGGCTCGCACCGCACCGGAATCCGTTGCCGGTGACGGTCTGGGGAATGGTGAACGACATGCTCGCGCTGGGACGGTGACCGTCGGCCTTCACGACGACCTCGTAGTTGCCGTCCGGCAGATCGGGCAGCCGGAACCAGCCGTGCGGCTCGGTCGCGGTCGCCGACCCGAGGAAACCCGGCTGCCCGGCGACCCGGTAGTACGCCGACGACGACTTGCCGTCCCAGGCGCCCGACACGACCTCACTCGTGATCCGCCCGATCGCGGACAGCCGCTCGTCGGGGTCGCTGGTACAACCGCGGTCGTCGGGGAGCAAGTCGGACGATGCGGTCGGCACACGCCGTTCCGGGGCGATCGTGACGATCGGTCCACGCTCGAGGCCGACGAAGCCGAGCAAGCCCGAGATGGCGGTGACGGTGACCGATTCGATGGAGAGAACGCCGAGGTCCGGGTGGGTCACGACAACCGTCCACTCGCCGATCGGTACGCGTCCGAGGTTCCATGCACCGCTCTCCGACGACGAGACCTGCAACTCGAGTCCCGTGGCGCTCCATGCCGTCACCACGGCGTCGGCGAGCGGAGCACCGAGATCGTCGACGGCGATGCCGGAGAGCAGGCCGAGGTCGGGCATGGTCAACGTCTCCGTGGAGTCACCGGAGGCGGAGATCTCCGTCCGGAACGTCGTGACGTCGTCCGAGTAGGTCAGGTGATAGTCGCCGTCGGGGACGCCGGCGAACTCGGCCTCCGTGACCGGCGGAGCGGTCGTGTTGATGGCCCACGTTCCGAGCGCATCCTCCGTCTCGGAGCCCGCCGGGCTCAGGACGAGCAAGGCCTCGTCGTCCCCGACGAGCCAGGGCATCTCGACCGTGAGCGTCGTCGCGACCGGCGCGAGGTCGCCGACGTCGGTCGACGTGCCGCCGACCGCAGCAGCGACCGCCGTTCGACGAAGACCGGCGAGTGGGTCGGCGACGAGCAGGACGACGGGTTGACCACCGGCTGCCTCGACGGTGAAGCGGCCATCCGCAGCGGTGACCACCTCGCCCAGGAGGTCGGACTCGGCACCGTCGGATCGCACCTCGACGACGATGTCGACCAACGGAGTCGCCGATGCGTCGACGACGCGTCCGGTGATCGTGTGCGGCTCTGGGATCGTGACGGTCACCTGCGCGTTCGACGAGGTGAGATCGACCGGCACGGTTCGACCCTCGACCGACACCGCGTACGGCCCTGGTTCGAGCCCGGAGATCGTCACCTCACCGCTTGCGTCGGTGACGCCACCGGCCATCTCCACGCCGGCGGCATCGGTGGCGGTCATCCGTACCGTTGCGTCGGCGACGGGCGAGGCACCCGGGTCGGCGACGACCGTCACGTCGACGCGGCGGTCGGCCGCGAGTGTCAGATCGACCGTCGTCGAGGCGTCGACCGTGACGTCGACCGTCGTCGAGGCGTCGACGAAGCCGTCCGCCTCGGCGACGACCTCGACGACGCCCGGGGCGACGTCGTCGATGGTGTACGAGCCGTCGGCACCGGTGGTCGCGGTGGGCGAGGCTTCGGTGTCGGCGCCCACGGTGGCACCGACGACTGGCTGATCGGCAGCGTCGACGACGGTGCCGGAGATCGTGCCGCCGTCGACGACCTCGACGTCACCCGTGTCGGTGTCCTGGTCGGCCACGACCGGCACGATCAGTTCGCGACCGGCCCACCCGGTCGCGGTCACCACCACGGTCACGTCACCCGGCGGGACGTCGTCGACGTCGAACGTGCCGTCGGCGGCGGTCGTCGAGGAGCGCTCGCCGCCGTCGGTGAGCACGCTGATGTCGGCGTTCGCGACCGCCGCGCCGTCCGGATCGACGACCCGACCCGACACCGAGCCAACGGCCAGCAGAACGAGATCGAGCGACTGAGCGCCCTCGCCACCGGACAGGTTCAGTTCTGCAGATTCACTCGCCTGGCCGTCGGCCGTCGCGGTCACCGCGTGGTCACCCGGTGAGATGCCTACGAACGAGTAGGAGCCATCCTCGGCGGTCAGCGCCGCCGAGGAGTCACCCGTCGTGGTGTCGGTGACGATCACGGTGGCGCCCTCGACGGGGTCGGTCGACGACTCGTCGGTCACGACGCCCGACAGTGGTGTCCAGTCGACGGGAGTGGTCACCTCGACGTCGACGATCGGTGCCGTCACCGTGGTGAGTGGTGCGGGCCCGAACCCGTCGATCGAGAGCGTCCACTCCCCGGCCGGGTCGTCACCGCCGAGACGGGAGTCGCGGAAGGCGAACGTGCCGTCCGCGAACGTCGTGGTGGTCAGGGTGTGCGTCCCGTTGCTCGCCGTCACGAGGGGGCGGAGCCCGGCCGGGTCGGTCACCCCGATCACCGTGCCCTCGATGAAGGCTCCCGGCAGCTCGGCGACGACCCGATCGACGAGGATGCGCCGCAGGACACCGAGGTCGTCGACCGGTGTCCCGGCCGACGCGAGCTCGCTCCGCAAGCGCTGCGCGGCGGCGACGAAGTCGCCGGCGGTGTCGCCGATCTCCGATTCGAGTCCGGCGATCACGGCGTCGTACTCGGCCTGGGTGAGTCCGCCCGGTGGGTCGGACCGCAGCTCGTACGGCCAGTCGTAGGCCTGCGGGTTCTGACCGCTGTACACGTCGAGTTCGATGTCGAAGTTGCCCCCGACCACGAACGGCAGCCGCACCCGAGCCGTCGCTCCGGGCGGCAGCACGCCGATCGGGGCTCCGGGGATGTCGGCGGGGACGTAGATCGTGTCGTCGTAGTCGAGGCCCGAGTCGGCGGGCGCCGACGCGCCGGTCACGGTCACGGCGAGGAACGGGGCGATGATGTCGGTCAGTCCGCGGTTGCCGTAGGTGACGAAGTACTCGACGGTCGCCCCACCGCGGGTTCGTGTCGGGGCGAACGTGCTGACGATCAACTGGTTGACGTCTCCGTCACCGACGGGGACCGACGGCGCCTGGACACTGACCGCGTCGGGCAGGGTCGACGTCGTCGAACCGTCGGAGACGACCAAGTCGTACGTGCCGAGCGGCGCGGACGCCATCGGGAGCGTCGCGACGAGGCGGGTGGCCGTCGTGCTCGAGACGGCCGACGCGACGACGGTCGCTGGTCCGACGAGGCTCACGGTGAGCGTGTCGTCCAGTCCGACGCCGTCGACGGTCAGCGTCGCGGTGCCCGTGTTCCCGATCACCCGCGGTGACACGCTGCCCGCTCCGAAGGCGAGGCCGACCGCCGACAGCGTCACCGTGCCGGAACCCTCGACGCGCAGGTAGGTGTCGCCGGCGAACGCAGGCACGACGAACGTGCCGGGCCCGATCAACGACGCCTCGCCACCCGCCGCGCCGGGCACTCGGCCACCCTCGGTCACGACGAGCGTCGACGCGGCACCCGAGACCGAGATGCGGACCGGGGCGCCTGCGCCGTCGACCCTCGCCACCGCAGGTGCGCCGGCGGTCGGGGTGACCACGAGCGACCCACCGACGACCAGTTCGGGCACGGGCAGGTCGACCGCCACGGAACCGGTGTTGTTCTGCTCGTCGATCTCGACGACCTCGCGGTACGGGTCGACACGAGCGATCACGAACTGTTGACCGTCGACGAGCGGGAGGAGGGGCGTCGTCAGCGTCTCGGTGCTGTCGGAACCCGGGAAGAGCCCGGCGGGGTGGTCGACCTCGCCGAGGGGCCGATCGCCGAGATCCCACACATCGTCCTCGGACAGCCAGAACGTCGTCGTGAAGGCCCCGGCGATCTCGCCGCCCACGTTGCCGACCGCGACGGTCAGGTCGGACGACGAGGTGTCTCCCTCGACGGCCACCGACGCGACGACGAGGTCGGCGGCACCTTCGATACCGGTCGAGGTGTTCGTCAGCGTGATCAGGTCGCCGCGCGTCCGGTCGGTGCGTGGGATCATGTCGCGCATCGCGACGACGTCGAGCAGCTCGTCACCGTCGAGATCGGTCATCGCCAGCCAACGGAGGCCACGGTCGCCGATCGGGAAGGTCACCGCCGGAGCGAAGTCGCCGTTCTCGTCGCCGCGCCGGACCTCGACGCCGCGGTACGACGTCGCGAAGACGAGATCGAGGTAGCCGTCGTCGTCGACGTCGACCGCCAACGGGCTCGGCTGACCGTTCGAGTTGGGCAGTGCCTCGCCGATGAACCCGCCCGCACCGTCGTTCCGGAGGATCTCGTTCGACCAGCGCTGCGGGCCCGGGTTGCCCGACGGTTCGTTCATCGTCGCGACGAGATCGACATCGTCGTCGTCGTCGACGTCGAGCGCCGTGAGGTAGCGGTAGTACTTGTGTGACAGCGCCCCGGACGCCGCCGACGTGAACGCCGCCGCGCCCGGTGTCGACTCGTTGGTGACGATCGTCAACCGGTTCGGCGCGTGGTTGGCAGTGATCGCCATGTCGAGGTCACCGTCGCCGTCGAAGTCGCCGAACTCACCGCGCGAACTCGACCAGACGGACGTGCTCGTCGTGTCGACGGGCTTGCGTTCGTGGATGATCTCGACCGGCGAGAGCTCGGTCACGCCACCGCCGAGATCGACCTGGCGGGACCAGCCGACCATCAGGGTGCCGCGCTGCGACTCCGGGTCCTCGGGATCGAGGCCGTACCGGTTGGTCACGTACAGCACGTCCCGCAGTCCGTCGCCGTCGACATCGGCGATCGTCACGCCGTGCATGTTGGTCGAGTTCGACAGCCCGTCGAGCGGGCCCAGCTCGAGCGCCTCGTCGAGACCGCCGGCACCATCGCCGAACGCGACGGCCAGCTCGTTGTCGCCGCAGACGACGTCGAGGTTGCCGTCCTCATCGATGTCGCCGACCGCCGAGTCGTAGAAGTAGTTCGTCCCGGTCAGACACTGACGCGGCATCACGCCGATGTGCTCGGTCGGGCCGAACCCGCCCGCACCGTCGCCGGGCCGCATCACCACGGCCGTCTGGTTCACGTACTCGCCGCCACCCGCCGAGAAGATCACGACGTCGTCGAGGTCGTCGCCGTTCCAGTCGACGAGGTGCGTCATGTCGTTGCGCTCGCTCTGGATCCAGTCGCCACCCGGCAAGGTGGACGTCGCCTCGGCACCCTCGAACTCGCGCACGCCGGTCGATCGGACCCAGGCGACCGTCCCGAAGAACTCTCCCGCCAACGACCACTCGGTCGTCATCTGAGTGGCACCGATCAGATCGGGACGACCGTCGTCGTCGACGTCGGTGACGGCGACCGCTCGGGTCGCGACGAAGTGTCCGGGCGACGTGTCGGGCCATCCACCGAGCGGCGTGACGTTCGGGAAGACGTTGTGCGACACCTGGTCGGTGAACGTGCCGTCGCCGATGCCGTAGTACACCGTGGCCGCTCCGCGGATACCGGGCAGGACGATGTCGAGGTTGCCGTCGGCGTCGAGGTCGTACATCTCGCCACGCTGGGTCGGCGTCATCGCATAGTTCCCGGTGATGTACCGGTGTGTCTCGGCCCACCAGTATTCCGGTTGGACATCGAGGCCACCGAGGCCGTCGTTGAGCAGCACACGGACACACATCTCGAGCGACCCGTTGGAACCGCCGCAGCCGTTGCCGCTCGGCCAGGTCGACGCCACTGCCACGACGTCGTCGTCGCCGTCACTGTCGACGTCGCCCACCAGCGCCGTGTTGGAGGGGAACTCGACGTCGAGCTCGGGATTCGACGGACTCGGCATCGTCAGCACGACCGACGACCACGTGCCGAGACCGACGTCGCGCGACCACAGTGTCAGCCTCGAGTTCGACCCGTTGGTGATCAGGTGGTTCACGCCGTCGTCGAGCAGGTCGATCGCGGTCACGGTGTTCGGGTTCGTCCCCGGCAACGTCGCCTCGTCGACGAACGAACCGTCGCCGAGACCGCGCAGGATCATCGTCAGGTCGCCGTCCTCGCTCGTTGCGACGACGTCCACGAATGCGTCGCCGGTGACCTCGACGAGCAGGACCGTCCCGTCGGCGGTCTCGGCGACCGGGGTGCGCACCTCACTCGGGAAGTTCCCGTCGCCGTCGTTGAGCAGCGTCAGGAGCTCGAGTCGGTCGTCGAGGCCGGCGACGATGTCGAGGTCGCCGTCGCCGTCGACGTCGCCGAGGTCGAGACCTTCGGTGGACGTCGTCTGCCGACCGTGTCCGACGCCGAGCGGATAGGCGAAGCCGGGTTCGAAGCCACCGAAGCCGTCGGCTCGCTGGACGAGCACCCAGCCGTCGCGCTGCAACGGGTCGTAGGGCGCGACGGCGGTATCGCGTTGCCCGAACGCGAACGACACGACGTCGTCGCGCCCGTCGCCGTCGACGTCACCGATCACCATGTCGTCGATGTGGAAACCGTTGGAGCTACTCCGGGCATCGTCGAAC
>JAGQSS010000201.1 GCA_020439405.1 Ilumatobacter sp.
CTCGACCGGATCTTCCATCAGCTCACGAACTACCCCGAGGGCTTCACGCCGCACCCGAAGCTGGCACGCCAGTTCGAGACGCGCAACAAGCAGTTCGAGTCGGAGCACGACGTCGACTGGGCGACGGCCGAGGCCCTCGCGATCGGATCGCTCATCCTCGAGGGCGCCCCCGTTCGGCTCGCCGGCGAGGATTCGCGTCGCGGCACCTTCAGCCAACGGCACGCGGCGCTCGTCGACTTCGAGACGGGCCAGCCGTGGATCCCGCTCGGTGATCTCGACGGCGCGGGCGCCAACTTCTGGGTGTACGACTCGCTGCTGTCGGAGTACGCGGCGCTCGGCTACGAGTACGGCTACGCCCACTCGAACCCCGAGGCGCTGGTGATGTGGGAAGCGCAGTTCGGCGACTTCGTCAACGGCGCCCAGATCATCATCGACCAGTACATCGTCGCCGCGGAAGACAAGTGGGGCCAGCGCAACGGCGTCGTGCTCCTCCTGCCGCACGGCTACGAGGGCCAGGGCCCCGAGCACTCGTCGGCGCGCATCGAGCGGTTCCTCACGCTCGCCGCCGAGGACAACATGCAGATCGTCAACTGCACGACGGCCCGTCAGTACTTCCACCTGCTCCGACGCCAGGTGCACCAGGAGCGCCAGACGCCGCTCGTGGTCTTCACGCCGAAGCAGGGCCTGCGCATGAAGCAGACGCGCAGCCACATCGACGAGCTGGCGACCGGCTCGTTCGAAGAGGTGCTCGACGATCCGAACGTCGACGATCCCGACTCGATCCGTCGCATCGTGTTCTGCTCCGGCAAGGTGGCTTGGGATGCGATGTCCGAGCGCGACGCGCGAGAAGCGCCGGTCGCCGTCGTGCGGGTCGAGCAGCTGTTCCCGTTGCCGACCGAGCAGATGCTCTCGATCGTCCAGAACCGGTACTCGAACGCCCGCGAGCTCGTGTGGCTCCAGGAGGAGCCGGAGAACATGGGCCCGTGGCACTTCATCGAGCACCACACGTGGCGGGTGAAGGAACTCGGCTACGACCTGCGCCACGTGGCCCGCGTCGAGTCGGGCAGCCCCGCCACCGGCTCGAAGACGGTCCACGACCAGGAACTCGCCGACCTGATGGACGGCATCTTCGACGGCCTCTGACCCGCCGGCCCACGACCTGCACAAGGGGTCGGATACGTTTCGTCGGGACCGACGAAACGTATCCGACCCCTTTCGTGTGATGCGGGGTGGTGAGGGGTTCGGGCCGTACGATGGGCCGTCGGGCGCCTGTGCGCTCGGTGAACAACATGACGAACCAGAACAGCAAACCAGGCCTCTTCGTCGTCGATGGCTCGAACATCGCCACGGAAGGTCGGTCCAAGCCCAGCCTCGAACAACTCAACGATGCCGTCAGCGCGTTTCGTGAGCAGTATCCCGACGTCGACGTGACCGTGGTGGTCGACGCGACGTTCGGCCACCGCATCGCGAAGGGCGAGGTGAAGGCGTTCGACAAGGCGGTCGCCAACAACGAACTCGTGACCCCGCCGGCCGGTGCCGTGGGTCGGGGTGACGCCTTCATCCTCGCGATCGCCGACAAGGCGAACGCCGGCGTCTTCTCGAACGACTCCTTCCAGGAGTTCCACGGCGACTACGGCTGGCTCTTCGAGCACGGCCGACTGATCGGCGGCAAGCCGGTGCCACACGTCGGGTGGGTCTTCGTCGACCGCAACCCGGTCCGTGGTCCGAAGAGTCGTGAGTCGATCCGCGCCGCGAAGAAGGCCGAGGCCGCCGACGAACCGCCCACCGCCGCCAAGGAGAAGGCGCAGCGGCGCGTGCGCAAGAAGAAGGCCGCGGCCGCCACCGGCGAGCCGGCCGAGCAGACCTCGCAGCACGGCACGGCGCAGGACGAACCGGCGCAGCAGCCCAAGGCCGCCCGGCCCGACGACGCGAAGCCGTCGGAGAAGCCCGCGTCCGAGAAGCACGTCAACGAACTCGTCAACTTCCTCGAGTTCGTCGAGAAGTACGCCGTCGGCCAGACGATCACCGCCAAGGTGTCGAGCTACTCGTCGCACGGCGCGTACGCCGACTTCGGCGACGTCCAGGTGTACATCCCGCTGCGGCTGATGTCCGACCCGCCGCCGACGAGTGCCCGCAAGGCCGTCAAGATCGGCGACGAACTCGACGTCGTCGTCGCGGCCTTCGCCCCTGGCCGCCGCAGCATCGATGTCGCACTGCCGGCGATGGCCGACCGGATCGAGCCGCCGTCCGACGCCGGCGAGCCGCCCGAGCCCGAACCGGCGTCGCAGCCGAAGAAGCGTCGCCCGTCCCGCCGGCGGGGCAAGAAGGCCGCCGCAGAGACGACCGACGCCCAGATCGACGCACCATCCGAGTCGACTTCGCAGCCCGAACCGGCGAACGAGGCGCCGCCGGAACCTGCGGCCGAGCCCGCGGGCGACGCTGCGCCGCCGAAGGCACCCGCCAAGAAGCGAGCCGCACGGAAGAAGCCGGCGGCGAAGAAGGCACCTGCCAAGAAGGCCGCCGCCAAGAAGCCGGCGGCGAAGAAGGCAGCGGCCAAGAAGGCGCCCGCCAAGAAGAAGGCGGCGGCGAAGAAGGCACCCGCCAAGAAGAAGGCGGCCGCCCGGAAGTCCCCGGCGAAGAAGAAGGCCGCTGCCAAGAAGGCGGCCGCCCCGGCGCCCGCCGACGAGGCGAACGGCTCGTGAGGGTCGTCACCTGGAACGTCAACTCGCTGCGGGCCCGGCTCGAGCGGGTCGAGGAGTGGGTCGCCGAGGTCCAGCCCGACGTGCTGTGCATGCAGGAGACCAAGCTCGCCGACGATGCGTTCCCCGCCCTGACGTTCGAGGCGATGGGGTACGAGTGTGCGCACTACGGCCAGGGCCAGTGGAACGGCGTGGCGATCCTGTCGAAGGTCGGCCTCGACGACGTCGTCGCCAACTTCGCCGGTGACATCGAACCAGACCCCGATGCCCGCATCCTCACGGCGACCTGCGGTGGCGTGCGCATCTCCTGCTGCTACGTGCCGAACGGTCGCTCGCTCGACGACGACCACTACACGTACAAGCTGAGCTGGCTCGACCGACTCCTGGCACACCTCGAGCACGAGAGCGATCCGGGCGACGACGTCATCGTCACCGGCGACTTCAACATCGCCCCGACCGACGCCGACGTCTACGACATCCGCAAGTTCGCGAACGCGACCCACGTCAGCGCTCCCGAACGCGACCGACTCCAGACGCTGTGCGACTGGGGACTGGTCGATCTGTTCCGGCACCAGCACCCCGACGCCGACAAGGTGTACTCGTGGTGGGACTACCGGGGCGGCGACTTCCACCAGGGCCGCGGTCTCCGCATCGACCTGGTGCTCGGCAGCGCCTCGCTCGTCGACCGTGTCGAGTGGGCGGTCGTCGACCGCAACGCTCGCAAAGGCAAGCAGCCGAGCGATCACGCCCCCGTCATCGTCGACCTCGCCTGACGAATGGGGTCGGATACGTTTCGTCGGGACCGACGAAACGTATCCGACCCCACTCGTCACTGCAGGGCGCGTTCGATGCCGTCGAAGAGGCGGCGGCTGGTGATGGGGCCGAGACCGGTCAGGCGATCGAGTTCGTCGGGGCTGTTCGGCCGGTGGGTGGCGATCTGTGACAGCACGTTGTCGGTCACGAGCGCGTCGGGGAGGAGGCCGTTCGCCCGTGCGGCGTCGGCCCGCCACGCCCGGAGCCGTTCGAGTGCTGACTCGCGCGGGCTGATCGCCGTGCCGACCAGTTCGGTGGGCGGCGGCAGCACGACCGGCTCCCCCGGGGCGAATGCGTCGAGGAGCGGCGTGCGACGGCGCTGGTACCCGTTGCGGCGTTCGGCCCAGTGCACCGACAGACGATCGGTGGCGCGGGTCACGGCGACGTAGAACAGTCGCGCCTCCTCGGTCTTGAGCGCCGCCGTCGTCGCCGACCGGTGGGGGACGAGGCTGGTCTCACAGCCGACGAGGTGGACCGTGTGCCACTCCCGTCCCTTCGCGGCGTGGAAGGTGAGGAGTTCGACCCCCGGCTCGGCCGTGCCGAACGGGTCGGTCGAGGTGACCCACGCCCGGAACGCGGCGCCGTCCCCGGTCGGGTGTGTCCGCAGGAAGTCGTTCGCGGCGAGCGCCACGGCACGGTGTGGGTCGTCGTCGCCTTCCGCCAGGTCGTGCTGATCGCGGATCCACCGCCGGAGCACCTCGGGTTCGCGCATCCGGTACGCCTCGTCGAGCAGTGGGCCGATCTCCGACCCGGCTCCATCGACCCGTGTGCGCATCGCGATACCGGCGGTCGCCAGTGCCGCTCGGACCGGGGCGAGCGTGGCGTGGGTTCGGGCGAGCACCGCCACGTTGCCGTTCCGCAGCAGTGTCGGATCGTCGCCGGCGATCGCCGAGGCGACGGCAGCCGCCTCGGCGGTTTCGTCGTCGTGCGACCGGACCCGAACCGACGGCCCGTCGCCGCGGGCCGACTCGATCGCTGTGTCGACCTCGGCGGCGGCGAGCACGGCACGTCCGATCTCGACGACCTGCGGGGTGCATCGGTGGTTGACCGGGAGGCGGACGATCTCGACGCCGGGGAACCGGTCGGCGACGTCGACGAGCAGCGTCGGATCGGAGCCGGTGAACCCGTAGATCGCCTGTGCCGGGTCGCCCACGAGGTACAGGTCGTCGCGGCCGGTTCGCAGCACGTCGAGGAAGCGGTGTTGGAGCGGGTTGAGGTCTTGGGCCTCGTCGACGAGCACGTGCCGGAACCGCCAGCGGAGCTGGTCGGCGAACGCGTCGTCGCGTCGGGCCGCGTCGATGGTCAGGCCGATCAGGTCGTCGAGGTCGACGATCCGGCGGGCCCGCTTCTCCTCGGTGTAGGCGGCGAGCACCTCGGCGACGAACTCGGGCTCGTGCAGCGAGCGCAACTCGTTGTTGCGCACCGCCCGCACGTACGCCTGCGGCGTGAGCCCGCGCGACGTGGCCACCCCGATCGCGTCGACGACGCCGGCGAGATCGTGATGCGACGCTCGCGACGTGAACGCCCGGAGGCCACCGATGATCCGGGCGCGGTCGTCGACGACCGTCCGTGGCGCCTGATCGAGGTCGGCCCATCGCTGCCGGAGCAGTTGATTGGCGATCGAGTGGAATGTGCCGGCGGTGATCTGGTCGTGGACGCCCAGACCGGCGAGGCGCCGTCGGAGTTCGCCGGCGGCTTCGCGCGTGAACGTCAGGACCAGGGTGTGGCGGGCGTCGGCGCTCTCGGTCGCGATGCGATAGGCGGCTCGCCGCGTGAGCACGCGGGTCTTGCCCGATCCGGCGCCCGCGATGACCGCGACCAGCGATGATTCGCACGTGACGGCGCGGCGTTGGTCGGCGTCGAGATCGGCCAACAACGCTGCAGGGTCCACCCGGATCACGGTACTGTTCGCTCATGCCGTACCCGAAGAACTTGCTCAACGACTACGAGACCGTTGCGCTCGACCTCCACCCCCACTGGTGGTATTACACGAAGGCGCTCGTGGCCGTCGGAGCCTCGATCATCTTCGCGATCGTCGTCATCGTCGCGACCGACGGTTCGGTCCAGACCTTCCTCACGTGGGTCGCCATCGCCGCGATCGTTTTGTCGCTCGGCTGGCTGGTGAAGCAGTACACCACGTGGTCCACCACGAACTTCGTCGTCACCAGCGACCGGGTCATCTACCGGTCCGGCGTGGTGCACAAGAAGGGGATCGAGATCCCGCTCGAGCGCGTGAACAACGTGTCGTCGAGCCAGCGGATCTTCGAGCGCATGGTCGGTGCCGGCGACCTGCTCATCGAGTCGGGCGGCGAATCGGGTCAGCAGCGGTTCACCGACATCAAGAACCCGAACCGCGTCCAGAACCTCATCCACGCCCAGCGCGAGGCGAACAACTCCCGCATGTTCAGCGGTGGCGGCAACGCCGGGAGCGACGTGGCGACCCAGCTCGAGAAGCTCGAGGGCATGCTGTCGCGCGGCACGCTGTCGCAGGAGGAGTTCGAGGCGCAGAAGCGCAAGCTGCTCGGCGGCTGACCGGACCGGTGGGTTCGGTCGGTTCGCCCGATCCGGCCGAACCGGGTGCGCCGTGCCAAGCTCGGCGCCATGACACGAGCGAAACTCGCCTCGGGCATCGAGCTCGAGTACGACACCTTCGGATCCCCCGACGACCCGGCCTTGCTGCTGGTCATGGGGTTCACGGCCCAGATGATCCTCTGGAACGAGGAGTTCTGCCAGCGACTCGCCGACGCCGGTCGGTACGTCATCCGGTTCGACAACCGTGACTGTGGCCTGTCGTCGAAGCTCGACGGCGTCGAGGTCGACACGGCCGCTGTGCTCGGTGCCGCGATGTCGGGTGGGCCGCTGCCGCCGGTGCCGTACACCCTCTCCGACATGGCCGCCGACGCCATCGGCCTGCTCGACGCGCTCGGCATCGAGCGTGCCCACATCGCCGGTGCGTCGATGGGCGGCATGATCGCCCAGACGATCGCGATCGAGCATCCGACGCGCGTGCGGAGCCTGACGTCGATCATGTCGACCACCGGCAGCCGCCGCGTCGGCCAGCCGACCGTCAAGCTGATCCTGTCGGCCGGGCGGCGACCCGTGCCGACGCAGGGCGACGCCGTCGAGATGGGGCTCGAGATGTTCCGCAAGGTGTGCGGCCCGACG
>JAGQSS010000202.1 GCA_020439405.1 Ilumatobacter sp.
CGCGACCGTCAGCGCGAGGCACGTGAGCAGATCGAGTCGACGACCGGCGCGTTGCGCGACATGCTGCCGTTCCTGGCCGAGTCGACCGACCGTGCCCGTGAGGCCGCCGAACGGGCGACCGATCCGTTCAGCCAGTTCGCTCAGCAGCTCCGTGAGGATCTCGACCCTGACGACATGGCCCGCCTCAACTCGGCGCTTGCCGATCTCGGGCTCACGTTCGACGACCTGCCCGGCAAGCTCCGCCAGATCGAGGGCGGCGACGTCGCGTTCCTCACCTCGGAGCTCGAGCGGCTCGGTGTCGGCGCCGATGTCGCCCGGGCCGCCGCGGAGAAGCTCGTCCAGGCGAACTTCGACGTCGACTTCGCCCAGGGCCTCGCCGACGCCGCCGCAGCGGGCAGCGACCTGGGCCCGGCGATCGCCGACGCCCTCAACGAACTCGACCCGTTCGTCCGCCAACTGCTCGTGCTGCGTGACCTGAACAACGATCTCCGCATCGGCGAGTCGGTCGGCAGGATCCTCGACGAGATCTCGGCCGCCGGCGGCCCCGCAGCAGACACGTTGCGGCGTGTGCGTGAGGAGCTTGGCGGCGACGCGTCCGACCTCGAGGTGTACGACCTGTTCCTCGACCGGATCGCTGCGATCCAGTCAGCGACCGACTACCTCGGCCCGTCGGGCCGCTCGTCGTGGGATCTCGTGTCACGATCGATCCAGGCCGCCGTCGACTACGCCGACCGCTATGGCGTCGAGGTCGACGAGGCCGTCGAGAAGACCGACCGACTCGGTGACGCCCTCGCCGGACTCACGTCGCAGGGTGCGCTCCTCGACCTGGTCGACCAGCAGCGCCGTGTCGCCGAAGCCGAGCGGCAGATCTCCCTCGCGCTGACCGAGGACGAACGTCAGAAGGCGATCGAGAACTACCAGCGCGAGGTCATCCGGCTCGGCAAAGAGGTCGACGCCTACGGCCGAACCGTGGACGGCATCGACGAGGAACACGTCACCAACATCGTCACCCTCCTCGAACAGGGATCAGTCGCGGCTGCGCAGCGCATGATCGACGAGCTCGTCGGCGACCGCACGATCACCATCGACTTCCAGGTCAACCAGCCGGGCGCGTTCAATGTGCGGTTCAACAACGACGGCAGCCCGCAGATCGTCGGCAACCCTGCCCGCGACGAGGCAGCGTTCCTCGACAGCGGCCGCGGTGGCGACACGTACCAGACGTTCAACTACCAGATCATCGGTCAGGACCCGATCCAGACCCGTCGCGACTACGAGTTCCGTAACGGACCGGTGGGGGCAGTGTGACGACCCTCGCCGAGCTGTGCCTGCAAGCACCGGACCCGACCCACGGCCGCAGCATCCAGGTCGCCTACGGCGTCGGCGACGTCCGCCTCGCGTTCGAGATCGCCGACATCTCCGCCGGCGCCGGGATCGTCTGGCATGACCTGTCGCAGCTCTTCGAACGGGCCCGGTGGCGCGTCGGCGCGGAGGAACCGTACGGGAAGGCCGTCGACGGCAACCCGGTCGTCGTGCTCCGCCGCCGGTTCACCGACGGCATCGCCGACTTCGACGCCCTCGCCCCCTGGTACGAAGACACCTCCGCCGTGTTCGGCACCCATGTCCGGCTTCGCGGCGGCCTGATCGCCCGACTCGGTGTGTTCCGGGTCGCCGGCGGTGTGACCGACAAGTGGTTCCCGCTGTTCACGTCCCGGGTCAAGCGGTGGGGTGACGGCGCCCGGGCGATGGGCAACAACCGGTACCACCAGATCACGTGCATGGGGATGCAGTCGCGGCTGGCCCGCAAGCCGCTCCCGTCACGCCTCCCGGAGGGCTGGCGGCCCCGCCTCGACGCCGACATGACGTCGGCCGCGTACAACCTGCCGATCGAGGTGTACGGAGCCGAAACTCAGGACGACGGCGGCGGCGCGGTACCGACGGTGAAACTCGCCGCCCGTCCGGCGGTGACGTCGGCGATCGAGGCGCTCAACTCGACGCTCGCCCCGGCGGGGCTCGTGTGGCGCATCACTCCGACCGGGACGCTGCTGGTCGAGCCGGCCCCGTGGACGACGTTCCACGACGACAAGTTCGCCGACGCCGGCCTGACCGTCACTGGCTCGGTCCGGATGAACCCGCTGTTGGCATCTTCCCCGGCGGACGCGTCACGTTCTCGTGGTCGCCGACCGACGAACCCGGCCAGGTCGGCTTCTACAACTACCCGGTCGACGGTGACGGGTTCGGGATCGACTCCGACGCCGAGAACGTGATCAACGAGTGGCAGATCACCTACCCCGTCGACGTCGACGACGAAGAAGCCGGCACCGACAGCCGCAACTACGACGATCCGGTCTCGGCCGACATGTTCGACCCGATGCCGTTGCAGGCCGCGAACTGGCTGGCCCGCAACGATCAGGTCCAGGACGACACGGTCGACTATCGGGCGTACGCCGACCTCGTCGCCCCGCCGATGCTCACGTCGATCGACGCACCGGGTGCGTTCCCGGCGCTCGCGGTGCTCGGCCAGTACGACCCGGTCACCGTGGTGAACGCGACCCGTGAGGACCGCACCCAGGTGACCGCCGACGGCATCATCCGGTCGATCACGCACGAGATCAAGGCGCGGATCGGCGGGGTGTCGTGGAAGGCGTGGGTGCAACCCGATCTGCGCTCGTCGGAGCAGACCCCGCTGCTGCTCCCGGTCAACGCCCTTCAGGCGACCGATGTCCGTGAGGACGGCGCGACGTTCTCGTGGACCGAACCGACCCAGGCGATCGCTCCGACAGAGACGCAGGTGCGGATGAACTCGGGTGTGTGGCTGCCGATCGCCTACCCGTCCGGTGGCGGGTTCGACTGGTTGTCCGGTCTGAACCCGAGCACGCTCCACAAGTTCGAGGTGCGCCTCGTCCGCAAGGTCGACGAGCTCACCACCCACGTGTCCCCGGTTCGTGAGGTGTCGTTCACGACGCTCGCCCCGACGGTGCCGACGGTGCCGCCCGGCGGTGACGGCACCGTGGTGATCATCCCCGGTGATGTCGCCGGCGACGAAGAGTGCGAAGCCGAATGGGAACTCCGACGCTCCGACGACGGGATCATCTGGACGACGGTCGCGTCGGGCGACAAGGACGACTTCACGTACGACCCCGAGACCGACATCTGGCAGCTCGACAACACGGGTTACGAGTTCGAGGACGGCTATCTCTACCGCCATCGCGCCCGAGAGATCTGCGGCGGCGTACCCGGCGATTGGAAGTACCAAGAGCCGGACCCGATCGGATGCGCTGACCCCGCCCAACTCGGCGAAGCCCCCTACGACGACGAGTCGCTGGTCGTGTTCGTCCCGAAGATCTGCAACACCCAGATCCTCGAAGCCGTCACCGGTGCACCCGCCACGAAGGGCCCGGCGTTCGGAGGCATCGGCCTCGACGCCGCCGGCAACTATGCGCTCAAGTCGGCCGCCGGCGCGGGCGGGATCGTCGCCTACGGCCCGGCCGGCACCGACGAACTGACTGGTGACGCATCGCAGGCGATCACGATCAACCTCGGCGAGCCACCGGCCGACGGTGTCCCGATGGGTGTCTGGCAGTCGGCCGGCCTCCACATCGAAGCCCTGTACGAGTCGTCGACCGAGTACCGGGTCCGGGCGAAGATCTTCATCGCCTCCGGCGGCTCGATCACCACCACCGCGTCGGATCCGTTGGACGTCGACACCGAGTACGAGATCTTCGTCTCGCATGACGTGGAGAACACGTCGGTCTCGGTCAAGGTCGACGACGTCGAGGTTGCAACCGGCACCGCCGGCGCCCGCGTGAATGCTCTGCCGGTGTGGATCATGTCGTTGCCGCCCGGCTCGTACGCCACCTCGGCGGCGGTGTGGTCGTCAGCGGTCGATCTCCCCACCGCCTCTCCGACGGTCGACGGGATCGTCTCATCTGCCAACGCCGAGCTCACCGGCCTCGAGGTCGGCGACATCGTCATCTACGGCCGCAACTACCGAGCCAACGGCGCATCCACACCCGGGCAGCCGGGGGCATCCGGCACCGGGGCGATCGGGACGGTGACGACGATCACGGCGAACTCCGGCTACGACACGTCCGGCACATCGCGGGGAGCGTTCTCCTGCTACTGGGCGACCGTCACCACCCCCGGCGACATCAGCTTTGCGTTCGGCACCGACCGGCTCACCTACGCGATCGCTTTGCGTGGTACGTCGGGGATCGCTCAGACGAAGGTGTTCGCCGCCAACGGCAACGCCTCCCCGTCAGCGACGCTCGACTCCGCCCCGTCGAACCCGGTCGTCGGCATCGTGTTCGCCGGTGGCGTCGCCGACGTCACGACCCCTGGCCTGTCGGGCGACTACGACTACGCCGGGTCTGTCCCGTGGCTGTACGTCGGTTCGCGGCGAGGCGTCGGACTCACGATCGGCACCGGCCAGACCCTCTCCGCCACGCTAACCAGCGATCAGGTGCTCGCCGGCGGCTCCGGCATCGTCCTGCTCGAGACGTCGTGACCGGGTGAGGTTCTAGGCGGCGAGGAGACGCTCGACGGCTTCGTCGACGTCGGGAGACTGCTCGCCGCACACCGCGGCGACGACCGCATCCCATTCGGGTCCGTGGATCAGCGACGACCGCTGGATCTCGTGCATCTGGATGGGTTCCCGCCCGTGTGTCATGCCCTCATCAAATTCGCGCTCACAGCGCGAGTCAAGTTCATAACCCCGTAATTGACCGGGACGTGACATTCATAGCGTCCGGCTATCGACCCCGCACCCTTCATAACCAGGAGTACCCACATGGCACACACCATCGCAGCGATCAACGACGTCGTCTTCACGGACACCACCCCGGGAACGACCGTCACGACCTCCATCACCATCGACGGTGCGGCCCAACCCGCCGTCGAGACACACACCGGCACCGTTGTCGCCGAGTTCGACGGCCACACCGAGCAGCGCACCTTCGGTCTGCGTTTCAACCTGGGGCCGCAGGTGCCGGCCGTGAGCGTCGAGTTGCCGACCCCGACGAACATCGACGTGACGGTCGGCACGCCGAGCCGGATCGTCGACTCGACGGACCGGTAGCCGGTGCCGGTCACCTTCACGATCGTCTGATGCTGTTCGCCGCCCGCCGGGCGTTCTGGGCTGCGTTCGGCGCCGCTCTCGGCTTCCAGGTCGTGCCCGTCTACGTCGCCTACTGGCCGATCGTCGGCTGGCGTCTCCGCTGAAAGGAAGGTCGACGATGTCCGTCGATGAGTCCCGTCCGAGGTCGATCCCCGGCGTCGCAACGTTCCACCGCCGCGAGGCGTGGCAGGACCCGAGCCTGCCCGTCACGGGTCCGTCGCCGACGCTCGAGCAGTGGGACACGTTCCCATTGCACTACACCGCCGCTGACGACCTGATCGACGGCGATCCAGGCGAGCACGCCGAGGACCTGCCGGCGTATCTGAGGGCGATCCAGCGGGACTACAAGAAGAACCGCGGCTACTCGATCGGCTACGGGTTCGCGGTCGACTGGTTGGGCGGTGTGTGGGAGCTGCGCGGCTACGACATCAAGAACGCCGCGAACCTGAACTGGAACACCCGAACCGGCCCGGTGCTGTGCCTCGTCGACGGCGCAGATCCGCTCACCGCCGAAGCGCTGTGGTCCGTCCGTGCGCTCTACCGCGAAGCGAACCGTCGCACCGGCCGACACCTCAACGACGTCGGTCACCGCGACATCGGCGCGACCGCCTGCCCGGGCGACGGGATCTACCGCCAGATCCAGTCGGGTTTGATCACCCCGCTGACCGCCGCCGAACTGAACCCCCCTCTGCCCGAGAAGGAGAGCGACATGGACACGATGCCCCAACGGCGCGTCACCGACACCCGAGGTGAAGGTGCGAGCCGCGATCACTACAAGTGCCGTGCCGACAGCCAGCACGAGATCCTGATCAGGGAGGCGAAGGGCTACAAGACGGCCCAGGTGACGATCACCTCGGTCGAGCAGGAGAACGCCGGCCACATCACCGTGTGGCGCGACGGCAAACGACCGGACACGTCGGTCCTGAACTACGGCCGCGACGACGAGCCGGTGACCGAGACGCTGTTCGTGCAGCTCGACGCGAACGGTGCGTTCCAGCTGTGGACGTACGCCCGCACCCACCTCATCGTCGACTTCACGGGGATCGTCGCCCGGTGACGGACGTCGACCTGTTGATCATCTGGGCGAACCTCGTCATGGTGATCGCAGCGATCCTCGCGAACGTCGTCGGCGCGGTCGGTGACGACCCGAGGCAGCGGCCGATGTGGGCGGCGATCGCCGCGCTCGGTGTGCTGTACGCAGGCGGCTACCTGTGGGTCCTGAACACCGGTGACACCGTGTCGTGGTCACGGGCGTTCCGTGGCGTGTCGATCGCTGCGTGGGCGATCGTGTGGATCGTCCCACCGCTGCGTTCGGTGTGGCTGCATCGCCGCGACCTCGCCGCGATGCGTCATCAGGCGAAGTCGGTGAAGAAGCGGATCGATCGCTGATGCCGATCTCCGCCGCCACCTACCCGTCGACCGGGAACCCGTACATCGACGTCCTGCTCGGCGTCGCCGCTGCGCTCGCGATCGCGTTCGGCGGCGCGCAGCTCGGCCGCCGTCAGACGCTCGCCGAGATCCGCCGGTCCGACGCCGAGTCGGTGCTCGCCGAGGCCCGTAC
>JAGQSS010000203.1 GCA_020439405.1 Ilumatobacter sp.
GTAGGTCGTGACCGACACGATGTCGGCCGCACGCATCCCGGCCTCGTCGAGCATCGCCCCGATGTTCTGCCAGATGACCTCGGCCTGCTCCCCCACCGCGTCGGGCACCGATCCGTCGGGTCGCACCGGCACGACACCCGACGTGTGGAGCCACTTGGCGGCGCCTTCGGTCACCACGGCGTGGGCGTAGTTGGCGGCGGGCGGGGCGATCGACGAGGGGTTGATGGTGCGGTTCACGACACCGAGTCTCGCGCCGTGGGGACGGCCGCAGCTCACGACACCCCGATGCGCTGAGGTTCGGGGCCGCGACGGCCCGCCCGTCACCGTTGCGCGGCAAGAATGCGGGGATGGCGAGCTACTCCGGCACCGACGAGTTCGAGGGCGCGACGTTCTCACGGGTCAGCATTCGCGGCGCTACGTTCCGCTCGTGCGACATGGGCAACGTGACGATGCGCAGCGTCGAGGTCGGCGGGCTCGACATCGACAGCCACGACCTGATGTTCGGAACGTTGGTGGTCAACGGTGTCGACGTGGTGCCGTTGGTCGAGGCCGAGCTGAACCGCTTGTTCCCGGGTCGCGACCTCCAGAAGTCGGAGACGCCGGAGGGACTGCGCGAAGGATGGCTCGCGGTGCAGGAGGCGTGGGCGACGACGATTGCCGACACACCGGCCGAGCTGCGCGACGCCCACGTCGACGACGAGTGGTCGCTGGCGCAGACGCTCCGCCACCTCGTCCTGGCGACCGACGCATGGCTCGGGGGTGGAATCATGCGACTCGAGCAGCCGTTCCACGAGATCGGCCAGATCTTCACCGGCGCCGAACGGATGGGGTTCGACATGTCGATCTTCCGGACGGATCAGCCGACCTTCGACGAGATCCTCGACGTCAGGGCCGAGCGGCAGCAAATGGTGACCGACTTCCTCGCCACCGCCACGCCCGAGTTGCTCGCCGAGGAACGGGACAACCCGTGGGGCGGTGACGACGACTGGCACCCGACGGTCGGCGACTGCGTGCGGGTGATCCTCGAAGAGGAGTGGGCCCACCTCCGCTACACCCGGCGCGACCTCGCCCTGCTCAGCTGACGGAGCGGCTCACGCATACGCGTGGGAGGTGTACATGTCCTTGTCGCGGTCGTAGTCGAAGCGGCGGACGAGGCCGAGCGACTCGATCGTGGCGATCTGGTGGTCGAGATGCTCGTTGGTGAGAATCACCGGCCGCTCGAGCGACCAGTCGTCGCGGAGCCACTGGTGCAACGCCGTGAGCAGGGTCCGTTCGAATCCGTCGGCCCAGGTCGAGGGGCGGACCCAGAACGAGACGGTGGCGTCGATCGTCGAGAAGTCGGTGCCGTCGTGGGACGTCACGTGCGCGCTGCGGTACATTCGGTCGTCGTTCGGGAGGAGGTACACGCAGCCGAGCACCTCCGACTCGTCGGCGCTCAGGACCGAGTAGGTGTAGCGCGACCCCGATCGGTGGGCCTCGTCCATCTGCTCGAGGTCGGCCAGATTGTCGGCGACGGAGAAGTCCTCCGGCGGGTACGGCGGCTCCTGCTCCCAGTGGTACAGGAACTCGCGACTCGCCATGACGGCGGCGTGATCGAGCTCGACGTCGGCCGGCACCAGCGGTCGCACGACGAAGCCGTCACCGACGAACCCGTCGGCCGGCTCGATCCCTCGCCCCGAGAATCCCATGGGCGACATCTTCCCAGTCCGGTTGTCGACGACGCACGGGCGGTTTCCACCGTCGTCACTCGACGTGACGCAGTGCCGCTGCTCGCGCGAGAGCGTGGAGTTCGGCACTGCTCATCGCTCTCCCTTGCGCCGCGAGCTCGGCACGTCGCTCAGGTGGGATCGCATCGTCGAGCCAGCCGTCGATGTCACGTTCGGAGCGCCGGAACCACGGGAAGCTCCTGCGGTCGTCGAGGTAGCCGTGGAGCAGTGCCGCTGCCTCCGCCTCACCGACATGGTGAAGGAGGAAGGTGGACAGCTTGAGGCTGTCGTTGACGCCGGCCAGCCAGACGTGCCGCAATGCGGCGTCCATCACCTCGTCACATCGTCGGACGGCCCGCTCGACATGGCCCAGCTCGATCTCGGCCCAGGTGACGAGGGTCAGCGCACTGATCCAGTCGGTCGAACGCTCGACCCGCAAGTCGATCAGCGCCTCACTCTCCTCGAGCATGGCCTCGAAGTCGTGGTCGAGGAACGCGAGCAGGGCTCCGCTCCAGTGGACCTCGGAACGCACGAGTTCGGACGCGTCGGAGCGGCACTCGTCGAGGCAGCGGAGCCAGTCGTCGAGTACCTCGAGTTCGCGCGATTCGTAGACGAAGGTGCTGAAGCGGGTGAGCTGGAGCACCTTCCGCCGGTTGGGGTCGAACCCGTCGGGATCGTCGAGCCGCTCGCCCAGCGCCCGAAACGATCGGTCCACCTGCCCGAAGACCTGCATGGTCAGAAAGGCATGGCGACACAACGGCGCCGGGACCTCCTGGAGACCGCCGAGTTCGTCGAGCACCCGCCCCAGGTCGTGGTTCGCAATCGCCCGAGCGAACCCGCCCTGCGACTCGACGAGCGTGTCGAAGATCTGCAGCAGTTCGAGCCGGGCCGCGGACGGCGCGTTCTGTGCGCCGGGGAGCGCCAGGGCCTCCGCCGCCCAGCCGTGGATCGACCAGTCGGTCTCCCACGCGATCTCGACGATCGGCGTGATCAGCGCAGCTGCGGCATCGACGTCGCCCGTGTCGAGGCAGTACTCGAAGCTTCGCCTGATGTTCGGGATCTCCCGCTGGAGGCGAGCTGCAGAGAGCCGCAACGATCGGGTCCGCATCGCGATCACGAGCTGCTCGACCAGCAGCACGTGATAGGCGAGCACCGCGTTCATCGTCGCCGTGGCATCGCCCGACTCGTCGAGACGCTCCTCGCCGTACGCTCGGATCGTCTCCAGACACCGATATCGCCGCTCGCCGTCGGTGGTCTCGACGGTCAGCAGCGACTTGTCGGCGAGGGCGGTGACGATGTCGAGGGCCTCGATCTCGGTCGCCGGACCGAGCGCGGCCCGTGCGGCAGCGAGATCGAAGCTGGTCGCGAACACCGAGAGCCTGGCCAGCGCAGCGCGCTCGTCGGGTTCGAGCAGCCGGTAGCTCCAGTCGACGGTCGCCCGCAGGGTTCGATGGCGCTCCCCCAGGCGACGCCGCCGGCCGCCGCTGAGGATCTCGAATCGCTCCGTGAGCCTCGCCAGCAGATCGGTTGCACCGAGCATCGGCAGGCGAGCCGCGGCGAGTTCGATCGCGAGCGGCAAGCCGTCGAGTCGACGACAGATCTCGAGCACCACCTCGAGCTCCACCGCGTCGAACTCGATCGACTCGTCGCGTTCGCGGACTCGCTGTCGGAAGAGTTCGACGGCAGATCCGGCGACACCATCGGCACCGAGAGCGGGGACAACGACGATGTGCTCCCCGGTCACCCCGAGCCCTTCCCGGCTGGTGGCGAGGATGTGGCACCCCGGCACGACACCGAGCAGCTCCGCGGCGACCTCGGCGACCACGTCGACGACGTGCTCGCAGTTGTCGATGACGACGAGGGTGCGTCGCTCGGCCAACGCTGCGGCGACGTTCGCCAGGGACGGGACAGGGAGCTGCAGCGCCATCGCGAACGCCGGAACGACCTCGGCGCCGTCGCTGACCTGATCGAGCCCGACGAAAACGGTCAGGTCGAACCGGCCGGCCAACCGTTCGGCGACGGACACCGCCAGTCTCGTCTTGCCGATGCCACCCGGCCCCAACAGGGTCGTCAACCGGCGGGCGGCGACGTCGTGCTCGACGACATCGATCACCTCGTCGCGCCCGATCATCGAGGAGAGGATCGTCGGCAGGCTGGTCGGCGCCTGGACGACCCGGAGCGGCGCAAAGGCGTCGACGCCGAGCTGGAAGATCCGCTCAGGACGAGCGAGGCCCTTCAACGTGTGCTCGCCCAGATCGGTCACGTCGGCGGCGGCGAGCTCGTCGCCGATCACGCTGCGGGTGACCGCCGACATCAGGACCTGGCCACCATGGCCTGCGTCGCCGATGCGCGCGCAGCGATTGAGTGTCGGCCCGTACAGGTCGCCGTCGCGTTCGATCACCTCGCCGGTGTGGAGACCGATCCGTACCGGGAGTTCGAGCCTGGCCTGAGCCAGCCGCGCCGCCGCGAGCGCCTGCGAGGCCGACCAGAAGACGGCGCCGACACCGTCGCCGGTGTGCTTGAACACCCGGCCGCCGTGCGCACCGACCACCTCGTGCAGCGTCCGGTCGTGCTCCGCCAACGCTGCGGCCATCGCCACCGAGTCCTCGCGCCACCGGTTCGTCGACGCCTCGATGTCGGTGAACATGATGGTCACCGTCGCGCCCTGGGGGAGGTTCGCCGACGGCGCCTCGAGGACCGTGCCGAGCTCGGCGGAGGAGGCAGCGCCGGGGGCGCCTGCATCGGGGACGCGCCGCTCGGCCGGGCCGAGGTCGAACAACTCGGTCTCGAGCGCACAGAGGTCGGCGGTCGGATCGAGACCCAGCTCGTCGCGCAGCGTCACCCGAAACCGATGGAAGACGCGGAGCGCGTCGGGGACCCTTCCGTCGCCGGCGAGGGCTCGCATCATCAGTGCGACCGGTCGCTCCCGGTAGGGGTGCTCGCTCAGGTGCGCGGCGAGCAGCTCAGCGGCCTCGACACACCGTTCCTCGGAGATCAGCGCGTCGGCGAGATCCTCGGTTGCGGTCGCCCTGCCGCTGTCGAGTCGTTGCGCGGTGGCTGCCGCCCACTCCAGGTCGGCGAGGCCCTCGAGCGCGTTCCCGCTCCAGAGACGTAGCGCCTCGGCCAGCAGATCGATCGCCTCGGCCTGCGGGACGGATCGGGCTCGCTCCCGCAGGGCTTCGAACCGAGCAGCGTCGAGCTCGTGCTCGGTGAGCCGGAGGCGATAACCGCCGCTGACGGTCTCGATTCGGTCGCCCAGCACCTTGCGCAGTCGCGAGACCGCCGTCCGGATCCGCGAACCATCGATCTCGCCATCGGCCAGGTGCTCGGCGAGCCGGTCGAGCGGGACGAATCCGCCGTCGGCGACGACCAGCAGTGCGAGGAGCCGGCGCAGGTTCGGACGCAGCGAGACCTCGACGCCCGACTCGATCACGCCGACCGCCCCCAGGATCCGAACGTGCACGCCCACACCTCCCTCATCGCCCATGCCCCCAGGCTCCGCGGATCAGGTCACCGGAATGTCACCGTACCCGACGACGACGGTGACAATCCGGTGAGCCCCGACGCTCACGCTGATCGATACCGGTCACGAACGACCCGTTCGGACCGCAACCCGAACAAGGAGAGTCATCATGGATCAGATCATCGTCGGCGTCGATCGGACCGACACCGCCCACCGCGCGGCGTTCGCCGCCAGCGACCTGGCTGCGTGCAGCGGCGCCAACCTCCACCTCGTCACGTGCATCCGCGACTCCGCACCGTACGAAGGCGCCAATCGCAAGGACACCCGGAAGATCGACTCGATCGCCGAGGCCGAGGTCTTCCTGCGGCGCCTCAAGGAGTCACTCCCCAACACCCAGGTCACCACGAGCGTCAGCCTCGCCGAGCCCGCCGTGGGGCTCTGCGACGAGGCGATCCGGCTGCAGGCCAGCGTCATCGTGGTCGGCAACCGGCGCGTTCGCGGACCTGGGCGCGTGCTCGGCTCGATCGCGAGCGACGTCGCCCGGCGAGCCGACTGCCACGTCCTCATCGCCAACACCACTGGCGACCGGTGAGGGCAACGGCGTTCATCGCGGGCTTGAGGGGTCGGATACGTTTCGTCGGTCCCGACGAAACGTATCCGACCCCTGATCACGTCCGAACGTCAAGTTCGCTTGTCGACAAGGACACTTGACATATGGACAAGGGTCCTTTACGTTGACTGCATGACAGATCGACACGACACGACGACCGCGACGCCCGTCAGGGGGCCGCGGCTGAGCGCCGAGGACAAGCGCCAGCGCAACAGCTACCTCCGCGAGTTCGTGCCGGCGATCGTGGCGTTCGGCATCGTGCTCGCGATCGTGGAGACCACCGTCGAGGCCGACACCCCGGGCGCCCGCCTCTGGGTGCTGCTCCCCGTCCTCCCCATGATCGGCGTGGCCATCGCCCTCTACCGAGCGGTGCAACGGGCCGACGAGTATGGCCGGATCGTGATGCTCGAGTGCATGGCGATCGGGTTCGGTGTGGCAATGGTCGTCGCCATGGCACTCGGGTTCCTCGGAGGAATCGGCGTGGCCTGGACGTACGGCGGCTGGCTGGTGTTCGGCGCCGGGATGGCCGCCTGGAGTGGGACCCTGCTGATCCGAGGGATGCGCTGATGCAGAACCGGTTGAAGGAGCTCCGTGCGGTCAACGGCTGGAGCCAGGCCCACCTCGCCGATCTCCTCGGCGTCAGCCGCCAAACCGTCAACGCGCTCGAGAAGGGCCGCTACGACCCGAGCCTTCCCCTGGCATTCCGACTCTCCCACGTCTTCTCCGCCCCCATCGAAGCGCTGTTCACCCCCGACGATGACGACCTGGGTGCGACGGCGAACCGGGCGACCTCGACATCCTGAGCCCGCCGCCCCGGACCAATGGGGTCGGAGACGTTTCGTCGGGACCGACGAAACGTCTCCGACGCCCATTTCCCGGAAACC
>JAGQSS010000204.1 GCA_020439405.1 Ilumatobacter sp.
AGGCCAGTACGACGTGTTGGTCTGCACGACGATCATCGAGTCGGGCATCGACATGCCGACCGTGAACACCCTCGTGGTCGAACGTGCCGACCTGCTCGGCCTCGGCCAGATGCACCAGCTGCGCGGTCGCGTCGGTCGCTCCGGTCAGCGCGCCTACGCCTACCTGTTCCATCCGCAAGACAAGGTGCTCAGCGAGGAGGCGTACGAGCGGTTGAAGACGATCGGCGAGGCGACCGAGCTCGGTTCGGGCTTCAAGATCGCGATGCGCGACCTCGAGATCCGCGGTGCCGGCAACCTGCTCGGCGAGTCGCAATCGGGCCACATCGCGTCGGTCGGCTACGACCTGTACTGCCAAATGGTGACCGAGGCGGTGTCGGAGATGAAGGGCGAGCCGATCAAGCAGCCGTCCGAGATCAAGCTCGACGTCCCGTCCGACGCCTTCCTCCCGTCCGACTACGTGTCGAAGGAGGAGCTGCGACTCGAGGCGTACCGGCGCCTCGCCGACGTCACGACCCAGGAACAGGTCGACGACATCCGGACCGAATGGGAAGACCGGTACGGTCCGCTCCCCGAACCGGCCGAGGCCCTGCTCATGGTCGGCCGGCTGCGCGCCGAATGCCACCGACTCGGCGTCACCGATCTGCAGATCACCTCGCAGCAGGCCCGCCTCGCGCCGCTCGACCTCAAGCTCTCGCAGTCGACGCGGCTCAAGCGGATCGCCAAGGGCGCGATCCACAAGGAAGACCAGCGTCAACTCGTCGTGCCGATCCCGCGCGGCCAGGACCCCGCCACCTTCCTCACCGGTTTCCTCCAGGAACTGTTCCCGACGGAGTGATGTCCTCTCCCCGTCCGGGGGCTGGGCTGGATAGGTTGTCGGGCGTGATCCGTCGCACTCCCCTCGTCCTCCTGGCCGCCGCCGTCGCGCTCACGGGCTGCAGCACGTTCACCGACAACGACGTGGTCGCCGAGGTCGGCGACGAGCAGCTGACCGACGCCGACGTCCAGTCGATCCTGTCCGCCCGCCTCGACGACACGAGCGAGGTGCCGTACGACGTCGCCAACGCCGTCGTCAGCAACTGGATCATCGACCAGGTCCTGCGCTTCGACCTCGCCGCCGCCGGCACGCCGATCGACGACACGATGACCGACGGCGACATGACCGAGGAGGGCCAGCAGGCCTCGTTCGACGCCGCCTTCGCCGCGTGGACCAGCGCCGAACCCCGGCCGATCACGAACGACCAGGTCGGCTCGGCCTACGGCCAGGGCGCCACCGAGTCGGGCATGGTGTGCGTGGCGCACATCCTCGTCGACGACGAGGAGACCGCCGACGAGGTGATCGAGCAGTTCACCGACGGCGATTCCACGTTCACGGCGCTGGCCGCCGAGTACTCCAACGACCCGGGTTCGGCCGCCAACGGCGGCGTCCTGCCCTGCTCGAGCCTGTCGGCGTTCGTCAACACCTACGTGCCCGAATTCGCCGAGGCCGTGATCGACACCCAACCCGGTGACGTGGTCGGCCCCGTCGAGACCCAGTTCGGTTACCACGTCATCTGGATCCGCCCGTTCGCCGACCTCACCGAGAACGACATCGCGACGCTCACCAGCGACGGGCTCGTCCGGTTCTCGTTCGCCGCCGAGGAAGCCGGCGTCACGGTCGATCCCCGGTTCGGCGAGTTCAGCGTCGCGAGCGGTCTGATCCCGGTCGGCTGACATGCCCGGCGACCGGCCCCGCATCGTCGTCGTCGGGCTCGGTCCCGGCGGCGAACAGCACGTCACGACCGAGACGCTCGGCGAGATCGAGCGGATCGGGCACCGGTTCCTCCGCACCGCCGTCCATCCGTCGGCACACCTCGTCCCCGACGCCGTCACCTTCGACGACGTCTACGAGGAGGCCGAGCGGTTCGACGACGTGTACCACGAGATCGCGCGTCGGTTGATCGCCGCCGCCGACGTCGACGGCGAGGTGCTCTACGCGGTCCCGGGCTCGCCACTCGTCCTCGAACGCACCGTCCGCTACCTGCGCGAGCAGCACGAGGTCGCGCTCCGGATCCTGCCCGCCGTGTCGTTCCTCGACGTGGCGTGGGCCCGACTCGGTATCGATCCGATCGAGGCCGGCGTCACGCTGATCGACGGCCACGACTTCGCGACCGCGGCCGCCGACGTCAGCGGCGCGGTGCTCGTCGCCCACACCCACGCCAACTGGGTGTTGTCCGACATCAAACTGAGCGTCGACGACATGACCGGTTCGCTCGACGGCGCCCCGGCCGTCCTGCTCCAGGCCCTCGGCACGCCCGACGAGCGGATCGTCCACACGACCTGGTCGGAGATCGACCGGACACTCGACGCCGACCACCTCACCTCGCTCTTCCTGCCCGAGTTCCGCGCCGGACCCGGCGCCGGGTACGTCCGATTCCACCAGCTCGCACGCACCTTGCGAGAGCAGTGTCCGTGGGACGTCGAGCAGACGCACGACAGCCTGGTGCCGTACCTGATCGAGGAGAGCTACGAGGTCGTCGACGCGATCCAGGCGCTCGACCCCGACGATCCGACGACCGACGAGGCGCTCATCGAGGAACTCGGCGACCTGCTCTACCAGATCGAGTTCCACGCCACGATCGCCGAACAGGAGGGTCGGTTCACGATCGACGACGTCACCACCGGCATCCACGACAAGCTCGTCCGTCGCCACCCGCACGTGTTCGGCACGATGGAGGTCGAGGGCACCGACGAGGTGCTCGCCAACTGGGACGAGATCAAGCGGGCCGAGAAGGGCCGCACGTCGGTGTTCGACGGCATCGCCCACTCGTTGCCGTCGCTCTCGTACGCGCATCAGGTCCAGCGCAAGGCCGCCAAGGTCGGCTTCGACTGGCCCGACGTGCACGGTGCCGTGCCGAAGATCGCCGAGGAGACCGACGAGGTGATGGCGGCGCACGCCGACGACGACCCCGACGCGACGGCGATCGAGGTCGGCGATCTGCTGTTCGCGGTGGTCAACGTGGCCCGTCACCTCGGCGTCGAACCCGAAGCAGCCCTGCGGGCCGCCTCGAACAAGTTCCGGCACCGCTTCGAGCAGGTCGAACGGTTGGCGACCGAACGCGACCTCGACCTGCGAACGGCCACCCTCGACCAACTCGACGCCCTCTGGGACGAGGTCAAGTCTCAGTAACCCAGATGGGGTCAGGCACCTTCTGGCGCCGCGGCCCGCTCTGATCGAGGATGACCGACCAGAAGGTGCCTGACCCCATCTGGTCGGCCCCGCTCTCAGGGTTTGCGCTGGAGTTCGGCTTGGGCGAGGAGTGACTCGCTGAAGCGTGACCGCAACTCGTAGCGGTGCTGGGTCGCGTCCTCGATCGATCGGCACGCCTCGTTCGCGGACAGGGTGCCGATCACCTGGAGGAGGGCGCCGATCAGCATGTACGCCCCGAGCAGCCCCCAGTCGCCGTCGGTCGTGTCGCGCTCGATCGTCGAGAGCCCACCGAGGAACTGCATCTGGGCGAGGTACGCCGCACCGATGAGGTACGTCGCCCGCAACGGACGGCGGCGTGCGTCGGCCGAGATCGCGATCCGCTCGAGGAACAGCAGCGGGATCGTCAACAGGGTGATCTGCAGGACGTACCCGGCGGCCTGGGTGATCGCGTCGTCGCTGCCGGCGATGACCTCGCGGCCCACCATCCAGACGGCGACCAGCCCGACCGGCAGGCTGAGCGACGCCAGGATCGGGTTGCGACGGTTGCCGGTGCCGCGTCCGACGTTCACGGCGGCGAGCGCGATCCACGCCATCGCCAGCGGCACGGCGGCGAACGCGACGTACCGCTCGACGTCCTGCAGCGTGTCGAGCAGGTCCCACGTCCGGTCGAGCTGCGAGGTGAGGACACCACTGTCACGACTCTGCTGCCAGAGCAGCAGCAACAGCACGGCACCGCCGACCGTCAGGACGCAGAGCACAGCGAGGACGGTCGTCAGACCGATCCGGAGCCCGTTGATCGCCTGGAAGGGTTGCCGCGCCGGTGGCTTGTCGCGACGCGGTTCGCCCTTCGCACGATCGACGACACGGCTCCAGCCGGTGTGCTCCTCGACCGACGACGAGTCGGCCGACACGCGCGGGGCCGCGACGCTCGCGCTCGCGACCGTCTGATCAGGCTGCGTGCCCGACGACGTCATGGGTCCACCTCCACACAGCAACATCGTCGCACACGGGCGCCGTCTTGAGCGGGAGTTCGACACATCCCCGACGGCATGTCGTCGGTGGTCGGTCCGGCGATCGTGGTGCGACAATGGCGCGATGCGCCTCCAGGTCGCTCATCCCGAACAGCACGAGCAGATCGTCGACCTGCCCTTCCGGGAACCGCTCGACTCGTGGGACATGTCGAACGTCCACCGCGTCCTCGGCCTGCACCGCCACGTCGTGAAGCTGCTCGAGTTCGGCCAGGTCTCGTACGTCGTCAAGGAGATCCCCGACCATCTGGCCGAGCGCGAGTACCGCCTCCTCCGCTGGCTCGCCGACACCGACCTGCCCACCGCCGAGGTCGTCGCGCTCGTCACCGAACGCGACGTGGGTGACGGGTTGCTGATCACCCGCCATCTCGACTACTCGCTGCCCTACCGGTCGCTCCTGATGGGCCGCGGTCTCGAGATCCCCTACCTCGGCGACCGCCTGCTCGATGCGATGGTCGCCCTGCTCGTCCGTATCCATCTGAACGGCCTCTACTGGGGCGACTGCTCGCTGTCGAACATCCTGTTCCGGCGCGACGCCGGGGCGCTCCAGGCCTACATCATCGACCTCGAGACCGCCGAACGGTACGACAGCCTCAGCGACGGTCAGCGGGCGATGGATGTGTTGATCGCCACCGACAACATGGCCGGCGGCCTGCTCGATCTCCAGGCCGGCGGGCGCCTGAAGGACGGCGTCGACCCCATCGCCGTCGCGCTCGCGGTGGAGGAGCGCTACCACGCGTTGTGGGACGAGATCACCGCCCCGGCGAGTGCCCGCATCGGCGACTCGCAGCCCATGCGCGACCGGCTCGACCGGTTGCACGCGCTCGGGTTCGCCATCGAGGAGATGGAGGTGGTCACGGGCAGCGACGGCAACACCGTCCACTTCGTCCCGAAGGTGGTCGAACACGGCTACCACCGTGAACAGCTCGCGAGCCTCACGGGCCTCCGTGCCGGCGACAACCAGGCCCGCCGGATGCTCCAGGACATCAAGCAGTACCAGGCGATGCTCCGCGCCGAGACCCAACGGCCGGTACCGCTCAACGTCGCCGCGGTGCGCTGGCTCGACCGCGTGTTCGAGCCGGTGATGGCGGCCATCCCGCCCGAGATGTTCGATCGGTTGCAACCACCCGAGATCTTCCACCAGTTGCTCGAACACCGCTGGTACATGGCCGAACAGACCGGACTCGACCTCCCGCTCATCAACGTGCTCGACGACTACCTGCAACTGCTCGCCGACGCGCCGGCCGAGCGGGTCAGCCTCGACGACAAGTACCTGGCCGAGGGGTCCGACCTCACGGGCGAGATCCCGATCGAGGCGATCGCCGACCGGGTCGCGCAGCTCCCGGACGACACCATCGATCCCCCGACGTCGAACTGACCGACGGGTTGGAATCGCGTCCGCCGCGGAGCGGATACCGTGAGCGGCATGACTGCGATCGTTCAGGTTCAGGGCCGCGAGATCCTCGATTCCCGAGGCAATCCCACCGTCGAGGTCGACATCACGCTCGACAGCGGCGTCGTCGGGCGTGCGGCCGTGCCGAGCGGCGCGTCGACCGGTGAGCACGAGGCCGTCGAACTCCGAGACGGCGGCGACCGCTACGGCGGCAAGGGCGTCCAGACGGCGGTCGGGTTCGTCAACACCGAGTTCCGTGAGCGTCTCGTCGGCGTCGACCCGTTCGATCAGCGCGGCATCGACCAGGGCCTGCTCGACCTCGACGGCACCGACAACAAGGGTCGCGTCGGCGCCAACGCCATCCTCGGCACCAGCCTCGCCGTCGCCAAGGCCGCGGCTGCGGAGGCCGGCGTTCCGCTCTACCGCCACGTCGGTGGCACCAACGCCCACGTTCTGCCGGTCCCGATGATGAACGTCCTGAACGGCGGCGTGCACGCCGACAACTCCGTCGACTTCCAGGAGTTCATGATCATGCCCGTCGGGGCGGCGTCGTTCAGCGAGGCCCTCCAGATGGGCACCCAGACGTACCACGTCCTCAAGAAGGTCCTCCACGACAAGGGGCTGAGCACCGCCGTCGGCGACGAGGGCGGGTTCGCCCCCGACCTCGCCACCAACGAGGACGCCATCAAGCTCCTGCTCGAGGCGGTCGAAGCCGCCGGCTACACGCCCGGCGACGACATCGCGATCGCGCTCGACCCGGCCGTGAGCGAGCTCTACCGCGACGGCGCCTACCACCTCGAAGGCGAGGGCAAGGTGCTCTCGTCGACCGAGCTGGCCGACTACTGGGCCCGCATCGTCGACACCTACCCCGTCGTGTCGATCGAGGACGGCATGCAGGAAGACGACTGGGAGGGCTGGGCCGCGCTCACCGGCGCCATCGGCGGCCGCTGTCAGCTCGTCGGCGACGACCTGTTCGTCACCAACGTCCGCCGCCTCCAGATGGGCATCGACCAGTCGGTCGCC
>JAGQSS010000205.1 GCA_020439405.1 Ilumatobacter sp.
GCGCCGTATCCCGGGTCAGGTGACCAACGGTAACGGGCTCGGCTGGCGCCTCGCCCGTCACCTCAGGCACCTGACCCGACGCGGTTTCAGGCGTGGGCGGCGGCCGGCTGTGGGATCACGGCCGGCGCCGCCGCACGCCCCTGGCGCAGGAGCCAGAAGGTGAATGCCGCTTCGCCGACGATGGCCGGCAGCAGCACGATCATGGTGAACACGTCCGCGTAGCGGTCGTAGTCGGTGAGGACGGTGTAGCCGATCGAGTCGACCAGGTAGACCGAGCCGGCGATCCCGACGATCGCTCCGAGCCACTTCGGCCCGATGCCCGACGTCCAGATGATGCGGGCGAGCACGACGAGGTGCAGACCGAACAGGGTGAGCCCGACCATCCAGGTGGCGTTGAAGGCATCGAATGCGAGCAGGGCCTGCGAAGCCCGGTCGTCGTCACCGAGCGATCCGACGAACTCGCCGCCGTCGGCCAGTCGGAGGCCGACGAACATGAACACGAGGCCCATGCCGAGGAACACCGTGTAGCCGATCCGGAACCACGCGGCGAGCAGCGAGCGGCGTTCGCCGGTCGGGCGGAAGACGAGGTGCAGGAGCCACGACACGGCGATGTCGAGCACGAAGATCACGAGGAACGCGAGCATCGCCACCCGGATCAGCTGCTCGTCGGCGACGACGTTCGCCATCGTCCCGGCGGCGTCGTCGACGTCGATGACCCGTTCGCGCACGGCGAAGTTGGCGAAGATCGCCAGCACGAAGAGTGCGGCGTAGGCGAGGCCGGCGAGCCAGGCAGCCCGCTGCCGGTCGAGTTCGGGGGTGGGGGTGATGGTGCGGTCGGGGGTGCGGCTTCTGCTCATGGTGGTGTCCTGCTGGGGGTCGTGATGGCGGTGGTGGTCGTGGGTCGGGGTGATCGGTGTCGGGAGGCGGCCGGCGGCGATCGGTTCGTGCGGGACGAGGGGGCTCACGACCGGCCGCCGATCGTGATGACGGCCTTGCCGCGCAGGTTGCCCACCTCGAGGTCGTGCAGGGCGTCGGCGGCACGGTCGAGCGGGTAGGTGCGGTCGACCGGAGCGGTGATCCGGCCGTCGGCGACGAGCTCGTGGAGCGCCGTGCGCTTCGCGGCGGTCTCGTCGGAGACGAAGGTCGTCATCCGCTGGCTGACGAACGGTGAGCGAAGCATCGCCCGGAGCTGACGGCCCGTGCCGCCGGTGACCTTGCCGCCGTCCTCGCCGCCGACGATGACGAGCGTGCCGGTCCGGGTGAGCGCCGAGCGCAGCTTCGAGACGCGGTTGCGGCCGCCGATGTCGATGATCAGGTCGAACGGTTGCTCGTCGGTGAAGTCGTCGGTGCGGTAGTCGAGCACGACGTCGGCGCCGAGTTCGGTGACGTAGTCGGCCTTGGCGGCGCTCGCGACGCCCGTGACGTGGAGGCCGTGGGCGTGGGCGAGCTGGACGACGAAGCTGCCGACGCCGCCCGAGGCGCCGAGCACGAGCACGCGCTGGCCGGCCTCGGCAGCGCCGATGTCGAACAGCGCCTGGGTGGCCGTGCCGCCCGAGATCGCGAGGGTCGCCGCCTGCTCGGCCGTGATGTGGTCGGGGCGGTGGGCGAGCTTGGTGGCCTTGGCCACGGCGTAGTCGGCGAAGGTGCCGTTGCCGATGCCGTACACCTCGTCGCCGACGGTGAAGTCGGTGACGTCGGCACCGGTGGCGACGACGGTGCCGGCCAGATCGAGGCCGAGGATCGGCTGCTTCGGACGGCGGATGCCGTAGCCGGCGAGGCGGACGGCGTAGGGGAGGCCGGTCATGAGGTGCCAGACACCCCGGTCGACGCCGGCGGCGGCGACCCGGACGAGGACCTCGTCGGCGGCCGGCGTCGGCACCTCGACGGTGCGGACCTCGAGGACGTCGGCGGTGCCGTACTGCTCGCCGACGACGGCCTGCATCTGCTCGGGGACGTCGGCCTCGCGGCGGGCATCGGCAGTGGCGGCGGACGTTGCGGCGATCGTGGCGGCGGATGTTGCGGCGATGGCGGTGGTTGCGGTGTTCATGGTGGCTCCTGCGTGTCGTACTAAGTAAGGTTGACGTCATGCATCCAACCGTACTAAGTACGACATGTCAACCGTGTTTCGAGGAATTCCTACGGAACCCCTGCAAGACAGCCAGACTGGAGGTCGGGAGTTGCCGGGTGGCGACGTCCGGCCACCTACGAACGAGCACCACGAGATGAACGACGACACCAAGAACGAGACGGGTGGGAAACGTCCCTCGCTCAGCCGCGACGCGGTCATCGCCGGTGCGGTCGAGCTCGCCGACCAGATCGGGATCGAGCCGCTGACCCTCCGCAAACTCGCGACCCACCTCGGCGTCAAGCCGATGTCGATCTACCACTACGTCGCGAACAAGGACGAGATCATCGACGGCATGGTCGACGCCGTCTTCGCCGAGATCGACATGCCGGTACCCGAGACACCGTGGCGCGAGGCGATGACGGTTCGTGCCTACTCGGCCTGGGCCGCGCTGCGCCGTCATCCATGGGCGGCCGGGATGCTCGACTCGCGCACCAATCCCGGCCCGGCCAACCTCGGTCACCACGACCGCGTCATCGCGTGCCTGCGCACCAACGGGTTCTCGCTCGACCTGACCGCCACGGCGTTCGCGACCCTCGACGCCTTCATCTACGGCTTCGCGCTGCAGGAGTCGTCGATGCCCGGTGGGGGCGATCCGGAACTGACCGACGTGGCCGACGGCTTCATGGAGACGTTCGCCGCTCACTTCCCGGCCCTGGCCGAGTTCACCGCCGGTTACGTCCTCCAGCCCGGCTACTCGTTCAGCAAGGAGTTCGACATCGGGCTCCAGCTGATCCTCGACGGGCTCGAGGCGCGTCGTGCTGCGTCCGACGCCTGACGACCGACCCTGGTAGAACCGCTGCCATGGGGGCACTCGCCGACGACACGCGCTGGATGGACGCCACGGCCCAGGCCGAGCTGATCGCCGACGGGGAGGTGACGGCCGTCGAACTCGCCGAGGCGGCGATCGAACGGATCGAGGCACTCGACGGGCCGATCAATGCCGTGATCATGCGGTGGTTCGATCACGCCCGCGAGGTCGCGACGTCCGATTTGCCCGACGGACCGTTCCGCGGCGTGCCATTCCTCCTCAAAGACCTCTGGGCCCACTACGCGGGGCAGCCGCTCACCAACGGTAACGTCGCGCTCCGCGACGCCATGCCCGTCAGTGAGCGCGACACCTGGCTCGTCGAGCGGTTCCGCAACGCCGGTCTCGTCACCCTCGGCCGCACGAACAGCCCCGAGCTCGGCAGCCTCCCGGTCACCGAGCCGGTCGCCTACGGGCCGACCCGGAACCCATGGGGGACCGAACACACGCCTGGCGGGTCGAGCGGCGGCGCCGCCGCGGCGGTCGCCGCCGGCATGGTGCCGATCGCCCACGCCTCCGACGGCGGCGGCTCGATCCGTATCCCGGCGTCGTGCTGTGGCCTGGTCGGCCTCAAGCCGTCGCAGGGCCGGATCACGATCGGACCCTTCCGGGCCGAATCGGGCCTGTCGGTCGAACTGGCCGTGAGCCGGTCGGTGCGCGACACGGCCCGCCTGCTCGACGCGGTCCAGGGGCCGGGCGTCGGCGACACCGTGATCGCCCCGCCGCCGGCGCGGCCGTACGCCGACGAGGTCGGCGCCGACCCCGGCCGCCTCCGGATCGGCCTCCTCGATCATCACCCCCACGGTGGATTCCTCGACGACGACTGCGTTGCTGCGGTCCGCGACGCCGCGGCGAAGCTGGAAGCGCTCGGTCATCACGTCGAGCCGGCGTTCCCCGACGCGCTGGCCGACCCGTCGTTCACACCCCGGTTCATGTCGATGTGGGGCGCCAACATGGCGGTCGGCATCGCGACGTACGGGCAAGCGCTCGGACGAGACCTCACCGAGGACGAGATCGAACCGGTCAACTGGGCGCAGGCGCAGTGGGCGGCCCACGTCACCTCGACCGAGTACGCGCAGGGCCTCGGTGCGGTCGCCAATTACCGGCGGGCACTGCACCAGTGGTGGGCCGACGGCTGGGACATCCTCCTCACGCCGACCCTCGCCGAACCGCCGGTCCGGATCGGCGAGCACGACCCGACCGACGACGATCCGTTGGCGGGCATGCGCCGCGCCGGTCGGTTCGTCGGGTTCACACCACCGTTCAACGCCAGCGGCCAGCCGGGCATCAACGTGCCGCTCCACTGGAACGACGACGGGCTCCCCATCGGGGTCCAACTGGTCGGCGGCTACGGCCGCGAAGACGTCCTGATCCGGGTGGCGAGCCAGCTCGAGGCGGCGCACCCGTGGGCCGGCCGGACGCCGTCGTGAGCGAGACGCCGGCGACCCTGCCCGATCTGCTCACCGGGTTGGCCACCACGCGGGCGATCCGGCGACTGTCCCTCGACCCGATCCCCGACGACGACCTGTCGACGATGCTCTGGCACGCCACCCGCGCCCCGTCGGGCACCAATCGCCAGCCGGTGCGCTACGTCGTGTTGCGCGACGACGAGCGCGGACGAGCCGCCAAGGACGTGCTCGGCCGCGGGTTCCGCGACGGGTGGAAGGCCAAGTCGGCGTCGGCCGGGTACGAGGAGGGTTCTGCGCTCGATCCCACGTCGCGCAAGGGGCGACAACGGGCGGCGATGGAGTACTTCGTCGAGCACTTCGAGCAGTTCCCGGTCGTGGTGCTGGTGTGTCTCGTCCGGTATCGCGAAGCGAACCCGTACGAGGGGTCGTCGGTGTACCCGGCGTGCCAGAACCTGCTGCTCGCCGCTCGGGCGCTCGGGTACGGCGGTGTGATGACGGGCTGGCACGGGCCGGTCGAGGCGGAGCTCCGTGAGGTGCTCGGCATCCCCGACGGTGTGGCGATCCACGCCACCATCCCGCTCGGCCGTCCGCTCGGCCACCACGGCCCCGTCCGACGGCGGCCGTTGGACGAGGTCGTGTTCGACGGTGCCTGGGGGGAGCCGGCCGGCTGGGCCACCGACCCACCCGGCACCGAATTCGCCGGCGGCCCACCCCCATCCTGACCCGCGGTCGGTTGATGTCAGACCAGAACCGACCAGGTGATCGGTCTGAGCGTCGCCGGGTGGTCGGTTCTGGTCTGACATCAACCGACGGATGGCACCGCGTCTACGGTGCGGGGCGTGAGTTCCCCCCGTGAGTTCCGTCAGCACCGGTTCGCGGCACCGTCGGGTGCGTGCGAGATCCTGCTGGTCCGACACGGCGAGTCGGCGGCGTTCGAGCCCGACGGTGAGCCGTTTCCGATCGTCGACGGTCACGCCGATCCGCCGTTGCGCGACCCGGACGGTCTCCGCCAGGCCGAGCAGGTGGCCGATCGACTGGTGTCGACGGGCGAGCGGATCGACGCCGTCTACGTGACGACCCTGCAGCGAACGGCACAGACCGCCGCTCCGTTCCTCGCCCGGACCGGGATGCAGGCATCGGTCGAACCCGACCTGCGCGAGGTCTTCCTTGGCGACTGGGAAGGCGGACTGCTGCGTCAGAAGATCGCCGACGGCGACCCGATCGCGATGCGGATGTACGAGGAGCAGCGGTGGGACGTCATCCCGAACGCCGAACCGTCGGCCGACTTCGAGTCACGCGTCCGGGCGGGTATCACCCGGATCGCGACGGCCCATCCCGACCAGATCGTCGCCGCGTTCGTGCACGGCGGCGTCATCGGCCAGGTGATGAACATCGCTGCGGGTACGTCGGGGTTCCGCTTCAACGGCGCCGACAACGCCTCGATCCACCACATCGTGGTCGACCAGGACCGCTGGGTGATCCGCTGCTACAACGACACCAGCCACCTCAGCCCCACCTTCAGCGCCGCCAGCGAACCCCTGACCTGACCGGTCGGTTGATGTCAGACCAGAACCGACCGGGATTGCTCGCCCGCGCAGCGGCTGGGTGGTCGGTTCTGGTCTGACATCAACCGACCTCGACCCGGCGACGCGCTGGCCCCGGAAGCCTGGCCGATTCAATCGGCTGGACGTCCACCGGTGGAAGCCTGGCCGATTTAATCGGGTGTGCGTCCGGCGACGCGCTGGCCCCGGAAGCCTGGCCGATTCAATCGGCTGGACGTCCACCGGTGGAAGCCTGGCCGATTCAATCGGGTGTGCGTCCGGGGGCGGGGGCGGCGGGGTGTGGTCAGCGGGCGGTGCCGACCTTGAGGTCCTTGAAGGCGACGCCGGTGTCGACGGCGATGTCGCGGGGGAGACCGAGCACGCGGTCGCCGATGATGTTGCGCTGGATCTCGTCGGTGCCGCCGGCGATCGAGGCCGAGAACGAGCCGACCACCGCGCTCTGGAGTTCGCCGGCCTTGTCATCGGCCGGGTCCCACGCCTGCGAACCGCTGCCCGCGATCTCCATCGCGATCTCACGGAAGCGCCACTGGATGACCGAGCCGGCGAGCTTGCCGAGCGACCCGCCCGGGCCGGGCGCCTTGCCGGCCTTCATCTCGGCCCGGACCCGCATCGCGACGAGCGACTTGGTGGTCTCCATGGCGTAGATCTTCATGATCTGGTCGCGCACGACCGGGTCGTCGAGCTTGCCCGA
>JAGQSS010000206.1 GCA_020439405.1 Ilumatobacter sp.
CTACGAGGGCTACGAGGTCGGTCACGGCAAGAACGTCCTCACCGGCGAGACCCAGACCTTCCCCGACATCGCCAAGGCGTATCACGAGGCCGGTCAGCCGTGGGTCGTCATCGGTGACGAGAACATGGGTGAGGGTTCGAGCCGCGAGCACGCCGCGATGGAGCCCCGCTTCCGCGGCGGCCTGGTCGCCATCGCACGCAGCTTCGCCCGCATCCACGAGACCAACCTCAAAAAGCAGGGCATGGTGCCGCTGACGTTCGCCGACCCGGCCACGTACGACCTGATCGACGAGGACGACCTGATCAATGTGCTCGGCCTCCCGCCGGTGCCCGATCAGCCGGTGCACTGCCAGATCGTGAAGCCCGACGGCACCACGATCGACTTCGAGTGCAACCACACCTTCAGCCCCGAACAGGTCGACTGGTTCCGCGCCGGCTCGGCGCTCAACATCGTGCGCCAGAAGGTCGCGGCCGGCGAGGCCTGACGACCAGCGCATCCGCCCCCTCCTCATCCGACCACGAACGCCCGGTTCGTCACCGCACAGCGGTGACGAACCGGGCGTCGTCGCGTTCGGGCGCCGTTCGGGCCGAGATCAGCAGGAGGAGTTCGAGGCGTCGTTCGGCTCGTCGGCGACGACACCGGCGTTGGCGTGCGCCTCGAGTTGCTCGATACCGCTCGCCGTCTGGAAGCGGAGCTGGGTCCACGACCAGCGTCGGTCGCCGATCCATGCCGTGACGATCCGGTAGGCACCGAACGCACCGACGATCAGCAGCCCGGACGCCGCGGCGTCGATCCACCAGTGGTTGGCGGTCGCAATGATGGCGAGCGTCATGAGCGCCGGGTGGATCAGGATCAGATACTTCCACTTGGTCTTGAGCACCATGATCACGGCGATCGCCTCGATCATGGCCCAGCCGAAGTGCAGCGACGGCATGGCGGCGATCTGGTTGGCGGCGCCGTCGAGCGCGTTCGCCGGATAGATGCTCGGGCCGAACGTCGCCATCGTGTCGACGAACCCGGCCATCATCCGCGGCGGCGCCAGCGGGAAGATGAGGTGGATCACGAGTGCCGCGAACGTCACGAACGCCATCAGGTTGCGGATGAACGGGTACCGCCGCTCGTGCCAGATGTAGAGCCACAGCAGCAGGGCGATCGCCGCCGGGAAGTGGAAGACGATGTAGTACTGGTTGAGCAGCTTGATGATCGTCGGGTGCTCGAGCAGGAACTGCTGGAGGTTGTCCTCGAACGGCAGACCGAGCCAGGTCTCGAACGAGATGATCTCGCGGGCGTTGTCGAAGGCCGCTCGCAGGTCGCCGCGGGTGAACAACCGGATCGATCGGTAGATGACGAGCAGACCGCCGCAGATGGCGATCTCCATGAGCAGGCGACGGCCGTAGCGGCCCCGCCACCAGGACGCGAGGGTTCCGGCGGCATCACGTCCTCCGGATTGCAGCGTCGTGCTCATCGCCTTGTTCCTCGCCCTCGGTGCCTCTCTACCGTAGTCCCGTAACGCCATCTTCATAAAGAGCATTCCCGGCGAGATCGGTCACAGTCCACCGAGTTTCGCGCATCGGGGCAGTACAACGGCGTGATCTCGGCCGTACGGGCCTCGTTTCGCCACGATCCGGCCACCGACAAGATGACATGCGGGTGAACGTTCCCGCTGCCGTCGTCGACCAAACCGGAACCCACTCGCCGATCGGGCGGCGACGGGCGGCGACGGGCGGCGACGTTCAGTCGGTGCCGGGACGACGCTCGACCTCGTGGTCGGGGTCGCCGTGGTACCCGGGCGGGTAGGTGCGGGCGAGCTCCTCGGGCGTCGGGTCGTACGGCTCGCGCGCCTCGGGCGGCAGCAGCTTGGTGATCGCCTTCATGATCCGCTTCGTGTCGGCGTCGGCGCTCTTGTACTTGAGCGGCACCTCCTCGCCGACCGTCGCCGTGACCACCGGCGGGTCGGTGACGTTGAGGAGGTCGGGCACCCGGGCCGAACGTGGCCACACCTTCTCGGTGCCCCACAGCCCGACCGGGATCACCGGCGCTTTGGTGAGCGCCGCCAGGCGAGCGGCTCCCCACCGTCCGGTGAGCTTCGGTTCGAAGAACGCCGGACCACGCGGGATCGTCCCCTGAGGCATGATGCCGACCATCTCGCCGCCGGCCAGCGCATCGGCGGCGGCCGACAGCGGCTCGTCGGATCCGGTGCCGCGGTCGACGCGGATGCCACCGAGCGCCGTGGCGAGGGTGCCGACGAGCGGGGCGTCGAACACTTCTTTCTTGCCGAGGAAGCGGATCGTGCGGCCGGTCTTGGCGACGACCATCGCCATCATCGTCGGGTCGAGATACGACCGATGGTTGCCGACGAGGATGACGGGCCCCTCGTCGGGGATGTGTTCGGTGCCCTCGATGTGGATGTCGGCGAACGGCACGAGCGACGGCCGGGCGAAGAGCATGCCGAGCTTCTGCAACTCGAGTCCGACGACCGGCAGCTTGCGGACGCCGGGCGACACGTCGAGATGGAGCGTCGGCCAGCGGCGAGCGGCCGCCATGATCGTCATCCGAGGATCGGGGTTGACGACCACCGGGTGGCCGACGGCATTGAGCAGTGGCGTGTCGTACACCGAATCGGAGTACGCCCAGCTCTCCGACATGTCGACGTCGTGCTTGGCGGCCCAGGCCCGGGCAGCCTCGAGCTTGCCGGCCGACCACACGAACGGACCGGCGAGGGTGCCGTCGTACGTGTCGCCGTCGGGCCCGACGCCGTACCGGGTCGCGATGACGTCGTCGAGGCCGAGCAGGTCGGCGAACGGCTTGACCAGGTCGTACGGCGTCGTCGTCGCGAGCACGATCGGTCGGCCGGCGTCGCGGTGTTGGGCGAACACGCCGGCGGCGAAGGGCTGCACCATCGCGACCAACTGGTGGGCGACCGACTCGGCGGCCTCCTGCACGGACCGCCGCGACCGCCCCTTGGCGAACGTGACCGCCTGTCGGGCCAGCGCCATCGAGGGCAGCGTCTCGCCGATGGTGTTGAACAACTGGTAGACGTACTTCTCGCCCGGCAGCGATCGACTCATCAACCCCGCCGACTTCATCGCCTCGGAGAACACCTCACCGCTGGCGCCGCGCAACAGGGTGCGATCGAGGTCGAAAAAGGCGGCTCCTCGTGAGGTCACGGGCGCAGCCTAGATGGCACCGTCGGCTGCGAACAGACCGAACCGCACGCGCCATGCCGATCGTGCGGAGCGACACCGGAAAACGGGAAACGCCCCGATTGGGGGAATCGGGGCGTCTCAACCTGGGATCTTCCTTCGGTGGGGGGCCGATTGGTGGAAGTCCCTTTCCGAGCGGAACATGGGGGGTGTTCTCGCGTCGTTCTGTTTGTGAAAGTATGCACGTGCACCTGTGCATCTGGCAAGTAGAACATGACGATAGTCATCATCTGTTTTGGCGATAGGGTGTCGAGATGGATGTCCGCCAGCTCGCCGCCATCGTCGCGGTCGCCGATCACGGCACGTTCAGCGCCGCCGCGAGAGCGCTCTACACCGTGCAGTCCAACGTGTCGGGCCATGTCGCGAAGCTCGAACGCGAGCTCGGCGCACCCCTCGTCGACCGCTCCAACGGCACCCTGACCGAGGAAGGCGTCCGCGTCGTCGAACGCGCCCGCCGCGTCCTGCAGGAGATCGACGACATCGCGGCCGACATCGCCTCGCTCGACGACGATGTCTCGGGCGACGCCCGCATCGGGGTCATCGGCACCACTGCCCGGTGGATGATGCCCCAGCTGCTCGGCGCCGTCGCCGAGCGCCACCCGCGGGTCCACCCGATCGTGAGCGAGGGGTCGACGACCACCATCGTCCCCGGCGTGCTGTCCGGTCAGCTGAACGCCGCGATCATCCACCTCCCGATCGACGACCCCGAATTGGTCGTCGAGCCGCTGTTCGCCGAAGACCTGCTCCTGCTGGCTCCGGCCGGACACCCCCTCGCCGGGCGCGAGACGATGTCGCTGACCGAGTTGGAGGACACGCCCCTCCTGCTCCCGCCGAAGGGCGCCGCGCTCCGCCGGGTGCTCGACCGTGCCGCCGGCAGCGTCGACGTCACCCTCCGCGCCCAGGCCGAGATCGACGGCGTCCGCCTGCTCGCCTCGCTGGCGTTCGACGGGTACGGCGCGGCGATCGTGCCGGCCACCGCCGCGCCGCGGCAGGTCGACGGCAGGTTCAGCCGTATCACGGTCCCCGAACTCCCCCGGCGCGTCGTCGCGTTCGCCCGCCGTCGCCGGCCGGCGCCGAGCGCCGCCACGACCGCCGTCGCCGAAGTCCTGGTCGACGTCATCGCCCTCCACGGCGCCGACCAGCCCGGCGTCCACCTGGGCTCCGAGACGTTCCCCCTCCAGCGCACCACCTGACCGAGCGACAGCGTTCCCTATCGCTCGAGGGACGCCCCGGTTAGTGTCCGGAACGATGTCGCTCGACGAACTGCAACTCGCCGCGTCCGTCCCCGGGCCGGTCAGTACCCGCATCAAGGTCCTCGACGGCCGCCGGGTGTCGTGGCTCGAGTTCGACGAGGCCGATCCCGCCGTCCCGCTGACCCAGTCGATGACGATGACGATGGAGATCGCGGCGCGGGTCGCGTACGAGGAGCGGATCCCGCTCGTCATGATCGTCAACTCGGCGGGCGCCAACATCGGCGAGGGGATCGCTGCCCTCGACGGGTGGGGGCGCGTGGCCCGTGCGATCACCCGCTGTTCGGGCGTGGTGCCGACGTTCGCGATCGTCGACGGGCCGGCGGTGTCGGGACCGGCGCTGCTCCTCGGGCTGGTCGACTTCGTCATCATGACCGAACGCGCGTACGCGTTCGTGAATGGGCCGGTCATGGTCCGCCAATTCACGGGCATCGACATCAGCAAGGACGAACTGGGCAGCCCCGCACCGCTCGAGCAGAACGCCGGTCTGCCGGTCGGCGTCGTCGGCGACCGGGGCGCCGGCGCCGAACTCGTCACCGAACTGCTCGCGTACCTCCCCGATCACGTCGACCTCGACCCGCCGCGCTGGCCGCTCGACGACCCGGTCGACCGACCGTGCCCCGAGGCCGGAGAGCTGATCCCGCCGTCGTCGACCGGGAGCTACGACGTCCGCCAGGTCGCCGAGGCGATCGTCGACGACGACTCGTTCCTCGAGGTTCGCGCCCGGTGGGCCGGCAACGTCGTCACCGCGTTCGCCACGGTCGGCGGCCGACCGATCGGCATCATCGCGAACCAGCCGATGAACCTCGCCGGCACGCTCGACATCCCCGCCTCGCAGAAGGCGGCCCGGTTCGTGTCGCTGTGCGACTCGTTCAACCTGCCGATCCTCACCCTGGTCGACACCCCCGGCTTCTACCCCGGCAAAGACCTCGAGTGGCGCGGCATGATCCGTCACGGCGCACAGCTGGTGTACGCGTACGGCCGGGCGACGGTGCCCCGCATCTGTGTGATCCTGCGCAAGAGCTACGGCGGCGCGTACATCGTCATGGACTCCAAGACGATGGGCAACGACGTGTGCCTCGCGTGGCCGTGGGCCGAACTCGCCGTCATGGGTGCCGGCCAGGCGGCCGCGATCCTCCAACGACGCGCGACCGACGAGGAGCGAGCGACGTTCGAGGCCGACTACACCGAGCGACTCCTCAACCCCTACGTCGCCGCCGACCGCGGGCTCGTCGACGGGGTGATCGACCCGGCCGAGACGCGACGCGAGGTGGCGGCCGCGCTGTCGATGCTGGCCAACAAGCGCGAGCGACTCCCCCGCCGCAAGCACGGCAACACGCCGCTCTGACCCCGTCGGGTCGCCCCGTCACGAGAAGTTCACGACCCTCGTTGAAGGGTTCGCTCGCTGGGCGGATACAGTCCCGAGACGGGAGAACAGCCCGTATCAACGCGTGAGACACGAAGGAAGCGACGTGCCCGACACCATCACCATCACCGACGACCGCACCGGCAAGACCGTGACCGTACCGATCGAAGGTGGGGTGTTCCCTGCCTCGGCCGTGCGCGAGCTCGATCCGAGCTTGTTCGTGTACGACCCGGCCTACATGCAAACCGCCTCGTGCAAGTCGGAGATCACGTATCTCGACGGCGGCGCCGGCATCCTCCGGTACCGGGGCTACCCGATCGAGCAGCTCGCCGAGAAGTCGACGTTCCTCGAGGTCGCCTATCTGCTGCTGCACGGTGAGCTGCCGACGACGGCCGAGCTCGAGCAGTGGCGCCACGACGTCACGCACCACACCTTCATCCACGAGAACATGCGCAAGCGGTTCGTCGACGGCTTCCACTACGACGCCCACCCGATGGGTCTGTTCGTCAGCGCGATCGCCGCACTCGGCACGTTCTACGACGGCGCCAAGGACATCGACGACGAGGCGTCGCGCCGCAAGCAGGTGCTCCGCCTGATCGCGAAGACCCCGACGATCGCGGCGATGTCGTACCGCTTCTCCCAGGGTCTGCCCTTCAACTACCCGCAGAACGACCTGTCCTACCCGGCCAACTTCCTCAACATGATGTGGAAGGTCGGCAACGAGTACCAGGTCGACCCGGTGCTCGAGCGGGCGATGGACA
>JAGQSS010000207.1 GCA_020439405.1 Ilumatobacter sp.
TCCCGGTGCTCTCGTCGGCGTTCGCAAGGAGGAAGGCAAGTTGCATAGCGGCGAGCAATGCTAACGCCCGACCGGCGCGATGTGCCGGACGGTCATCGGGTCAGCCCCAGATCGTGAGGACGTCGCGCCGCAGGTCCTGGAAGGTCCCGGCCACGATCGCCGCCCGCATCTGTTCGAGCAGTCGCAGCGTCCACGCCACGTTGTGCAGGCTGACCAGGCGCGACGCCGTCGGCTCGCCGACCTTGAACAGGTGGCGGAGATAACCGCGGGAGTGGCGGGCACAGACCGAGCAGCCGCACGTCGGATCGATCGGATCCTCGCTCAGCGTGAACTCCTGCCGCTTCAGGTTCAGCCGACCCTCAGAGGTGAGTGCGGTCCCGTGCCGTCCGAGGCGCGTCTGCATCACGCAGTCGAACTGGTCGACCCCGAGGTTCACCGCCTCGACGATGCTCGCCGGATCGCCGACGCCCATCAGGTAGCGCGGCCGGTCGGCGGGGAGCAGGGCGATCGCCGCCGCCAGCGCGGGCACCATCTCGTCGCGTGTCTCCCCGACCGACAGGCCGCCGATGCCGTAGCCGTCGAAGTCGAGCGCCACGGTCCGTTCGGCCGACTCGGCCCGCATGACCTCGCTCGTGCCGCCCTGGACGATGCCGAACAGCGCCTGGTCGGGCCGCGTGTGATGGTCGCGAGCCCGCTTCGCCCAGGCACTGGTGCGTTCGAGCGCGAGCCGTACGACGTCGGGCGGGCTCGGGAGCGGCGGGCACACGTCGAGCACCATCTGGATGTCGGCGCCGAGGAGCTGCTGCGTCTCGACCGCCTTCTCGGGCGTGAACCGGTGCTTCGTGCCGTCGTAGGTCGACGCGAACGTGACACCGTCGTCGTCGACGTCGGGTTCGAGGGAGAAGACCTGGAATCCGCCCGAGTCGGTCAGGGTCAGACCGTCCCAGCCGGAGAACTTCGCGAGACCGCCCAGCTGTGCGACCACCTCGGCGCCTGGGCGCATCATCAGGTGGTACGTGTTGCCGAGCACGATCTGCGCACCGAGTGCGTCGTAGTCGTCGGCGCTCAGGTACTTGATAGCGCCTCGGGTGCCGACCGGCATGAACAACGGCGTCGTGTAGCTGCCGTTCGCCGTCGTCGCCGTCCCCGCACGGGCGGTCCCGTCGGTCGCCGTGGTCTCGAACTCGACAACATGCACGTCGCCCGATCCTACGGTCGGTTCATGTCAGACCAGAACCGACCCCAACCAGCTCGTGCAACGACCAGTCAGCTGGTCGGTTCTGGTCTGACATGAACCGACCAGTCAGCTGGTCGGTTCTGGTCTGACATGAACCGACCGGTCGAGGAGCATGGCGTCGCCGAAGCTGAGGAAGCGGTAGCCCGCCGCGAGCGCCTCGTCGTACAGCCGTCGCCAGCGGTCGCCGACGAACGCGTCGATCATCATGAGGAGCGTCGTCTTCGGCAGGTGGAAGTTCGTCATGAGCACGTCGACCAGCTGCCACTCGTAGTCGCCGTGGATGAAGATGTCGGTGCGCCCCTCGAGCTCTCCACGTGTCGCGGCCGACTCGAGCGCACGCACACTCGTCGTGCCCACACAGACCACGCGGCCGCCCGCGGCACGCGTCTCGAGGCACCGCTGCATCGTCGCCTCGGGCACCCGGTAGCGCTCGGTGTGCATGCGGTGCTCGGTCGGGTCGTCCTCCATCACGGGCCGGAACGTGTCGAGCCCCACGACCAGCTCGACCTTCGCGACCTCGACACCCCGCTCCGCCAGACGATCGAACAGTTCGGGGGTGAAATGGAGTCCGGCGGTCGGCGCCGCCGCCGAGCCCGGTTCACGTGCGTACACGGTCTGGTAGCGGTCGGGGTCGTCGAGTCGCTCCGTGATGTACGGCGGCAGCGGCATCTCACCGTGGTCGGCCAACACGTCGAGCGAGTCGATCGAGCCGAGCACCGTCACCGTGAAGGTGTCACCTGCCTCGGTGCGTTCGCCCATCTCGACGACGGCCGTGCCGTCAGGGGCCATCAGTCGCTCCCCCGGCTTCAGCTTGCGGGCCGGGCGAACCATCGCCTCCCAGACCTTGCGTTCGCCGTCGAGCGGTTCGAGCATCAGGACCTCGGCCTTGCCACCCGTCGACCGTTGCAGCGCCAGACGGGCCGGAATCACCTTCGTCTCGTTGACCACCAGGAGATCGCCGGGTCGCAGGATGTCGGGCAGGTCGCGGACGTGGCGGTGCTCGGGTGCATCGCTCCCTCGGTCGACCAGCAGCCGGGCCGCGTCGCGCGGCTCGATCGGCGTCTGCGCGATCCGGTCGTCGGGCAGGTCGTAGTCGAAGTCGCTGAGCAACATGGCCGGTCCAGGCTACGGCCGGGGTGCCCCACCACGTTTCGACCACAGGTCGCTGTGGGAAGATGACCCATGGCTTCCCGTACCGTTCCCGTTCCCTGCGACGACGCCGGCTCGATGCCGCTCCACGTCTGGGTGCCCGAGGGCGGCTCGGGCCCGGGCATCCTCCTGATCCAGGAGATCTTCGGGGTCGGTCCGTACATTCGGGCGGTCGCGCAGCGTCTCGCCGATGCCGGGTACGTCGTCGGCGCCCCGGAGGTGTTCTGGCGTTTCGCCCCGGGTTGGGAGGCCGGTCACGACCAGGCCGGCCTCGAGGCGTCGCTGGCCAAGGTCGGCGAACTCGACCCGGCGATCGCGGCGACCGACTGCGCCCGCGCCCTCGACGTGTTGGCCGCGCTCGACGAGGTGACCGGTACGCCGGGCGTGATGGGCTTCTGTCTCGGCGGCACGCTGGCCTGGGCGGTCGCCGCCGGTGGCGAGCCCTCGGTCTGCGTCAGCTACTACGGCTCCGGCGTGCCACAGATGCTCGACCAGGTCGACAACGTGACGTGCCCGACCCTGTTCCACTTCGGCAACGCCGACGCCTACATCCCGAACGAGGGCGTCGAGGCGATCAACGCAGCAATCGACGGACTCGATCGGTTCGTGCTCAACGTCGAGAACGCGGGGCACGCCTTCGACAACCACGAGTCGGAGATCTTCTGGAACGAGTCGGCCGCCAACGCCGCCTGGGCCAAGACGATGGCTTTCCTCGCCGAACACCTCCCCACCTGACGGGCGGGTCAGTGGGCGGCGCCGTCGGGCACGAGGCGCCGCCCGATCCAGAAGCGGCCGATGAGCGAACCGACCAGCCCGCCGGTCGACGAGATCACCAGGTCACCGACGGTGTCGCCGTACGTGAGGCTCAGCGCATCGGGGACGTCGCTCGCGAACGGTCCGGCGTCGGAGATCAGCCACTCGAACGCCTCCCACCCGATGATCGCGATCGCACCGAACCCGTAGCCCAGGAAGATCGCGTCGCGGTGGTCGCGCACGTTGCGATACCGGAACGCATGGAACGCCATGACGAGGAACACCCAGTTGACGAAGTGCAGCACGTCGTCGGTCGACGGGTACTCGTCGTAGAACCCGAGCAGGTTGCCGAGGGTGTCGAGCAGGAACGGGAGCGACAGCAACCCGTCGGCCAGGTGCGGGTACGGACGCCAGCCGCGCACCGTGGCGACGATCGGCACGATGATCGCCGGCGCCATGAACAGCGGGGCACGGGCCGCCATGTTCTTGCCCTCGACGACGTCGGGCGAGGCGACGATCGCGATCGCGAACGAGACGAGCAGCGCCGCCTTGACCGCCAGGTTGAACCAGCGCTCAGCCGGATGCGGCATCGTCGTCAGCCGTCGAAGAGGCCGGGTTGCCCCGGTCGGGGCGTCGGCTGCGCGAGGCCGAGGTGTTGGTACGCCGCAGGCATCGCGATCCGGCCGCGTGGCGTGCGGGCGATCATGCCCTGCTGGATGAGGAACGGCTCGTAGACGTCTTCGACCGTGTCGGGCTGTTCGCCGACGCTGATCGCCACGGTCGACAGCCCCACCGGGCCACCGTTGAACTGTTCGCACATCGACGACAGGATCGCCCGGTCGACCTTGTCGAGCCCGAGATCGTCGACGCCGAAGAGGCGCAGGCCCTCACGGGCGATGGAGGCGGTGATCGATCCGTCGTGGCGGACCTCGGCGAAGTCGCGGACCCGGCGCAACAGCCGGTTGGCGATGCGCGGCGTGCCGCGGGAACGGCGCGCGATCTCCCAGGCGCCCTCCTCGTCGATGATCACGTCGAGGATGCCGGCGGCGCGGGTGACGATGGCCTGCAACTCGTCGTCGTCGTAGTAGTCGAGACGGGCGACGAGTCCGAACCGGTCGCGGAGCGGTCCGGTGATCATGCCGGTCCGGGTCGTGGCGCCGACGAGCGTGAACGGCGGCATCGTCAGGCGGATGCTCGACGCGGCGGGTCCCTTCCCCACCACGATGTCGAGCTGGAAGTCTTCCATCGCCGGGTACAGGATCTCCTCGACGGCCCGCGACAGACGGTGGATCTCGTCGACGAACAGCACGTCGCCCTCTTCGAGCTTGGTGAGGATGGCCGCCAGATCGCCCGCACGTTCGAGCGCCGGGCCCGACGTGACGTGCAGGTGCGACTGCATCTCGGTCGCCACAATGCCGGCGAGTGTCGTCTTGCCGAGTCCGGGCGGGCCGGCGAACAGGAGGTGGTCGACGGCCTGGCCGCGCTTGCGGGCGGCCTCGAGCACGATCGCCAGGTGCTCTTTCAGTTCGCGCTGTCCGACGAACTCGTCGAGGGCGCGTGGGCGGAGCCCGGCCTCGACCGACTCCTCGACGTCGTTGTTGACCCCCGGGTCGGTGAACTCGTCACGCACGGCGGGCCCCCAGCGCCTTCAGTGCGTCGCGGAGGAGCGCCGCAGCGTCGTCGGCCGGCGGCAGTTCGCGCAGGATGTCGCGGATCTCGTTGTCGCCGTAGCCGAGGCCCGAGAGCGCCTCACGGACGTCGGCCACCGCGCTGCTGCCGTCGCCCGAACCCCCGACACCGTCGAGGACCGGGACACTGAGCTTCGACTTCAGTTCGACGAGGAGCCGTTCGGCGGTCTTCTTGCCGACACCCGGCACGAGCGTGAACGCCGCGACGTCCTGGTTGGCGACGATGTCGACCAACGCCGTCGGCGGATGGGTCGAGATGATCGCCATGCCGAGCGCCGGTCCCACGTTGTGGACCCCGATCAGGGTCTGGAAGGTGGTGCGCTCGTCGCGGCTGAGGAACCCGTAGAGCTGCTGGTCGGCCTCACGGATGTGGTGGTGGACGTGGAGGAACGCCTGCGACGACGGCTCGAGTTCGGCGAGCGCCCGTTGCGACACGTGCACGACGTAGCCGACCCCACCCACCTCGACGAGGACGGTGCCGTTCAGGTTCCGTTCGAGCACCTCACCGCGCAACGAGCCGATCATCGCGTGGCTCCGGACGCGGCGACCCGCCGGGCCAGCGGCGCCACGGCGAGGTGGCACAACGCGAGTGCTGCGGCGTCGGCCGCGTCGGCGGGTTTCGGTGGCTGGCTCAGCTTGAGGCGCGCCTGCACCATCTTGGCGACCTGTTCCTTTCCGGCGGCGCCGTAGCCGGCGACCGCGTCTTTCACCTCGTTCGGGGTGTACTGCACGACGTGGCAGCCGAACGCCGCCGCCTCGCACAGCGCGAGACCGCTCGCCTGGCCGACGCTCATGGCGGTGCGGACGTTGACCTGGAAGAACACACGCTCGACGGCCACGACGTCGGGACGGAACTCACGCAAGAGCTCGACGAGTTCGTCGCGCAAGGCAACGAGTCGGAACGGCAACTCGTCGGTGGCGGGCGTGCGGATCACGCCGAGCGAGATCGCCGACGCCGCACCGGGTCCGCGTCCGTCGACGACGGCGTAGCCACAGCGGGTCAGACCGGGGTCGATCCCGAGGACGCGCATGGGTGCGAGCTGGCGACCGTTGGCGAACACAGGTTCGACTGTAGCAAGCGTCCCCGCGGGCGGGGCGGCAATCGCGTCAGTCGGGCGGCAGGTCGGTCACCCGACCACCGCTGCGCCAGTACTCGTTGCCGCCGCCGATCGCCTCCCGGTCGAGGAACCCTTCGTCGACCAGATGCCGCCGCAGCGTCGACCAGTCGGCGAAGAACGGGAACAGGACGTCGTTCACCTCGAGTTCGGTGTACCGACGACCGAGATCGAACTCGAGTGCGAGCCGCTGGAGCACGACGACCTGCTTGGCCCGTTGCGACGGGAACTCGACGAGGGTGCGCCCGGAGAAGTAGCGCTCGAGCACGACCCGCTCGTCGTCGGTCATGCCGTAGCCGATCGCCGGATCCATCGGGACCTCGACGTCGGCCTGTTCCTTGGCGGCGGCCCGGAGTGCCGCCACGTCGAGTTCGTAGCCCGCGTCGCCCTGGCGGACGATGCCCGCATTGCGGAGATCGCCCAGGCAGGTGAGCACCACGCGACTGGTGCGCCCGGTCGCCGCCACGAGCTCGTCGGTCGTCATCGAACGGGCGGCGAGGGCACCCGCCACGGCGAGCCGGTCGACGTCGAGGAGCAGTGAGGCGGCCGTGGTTGCCATTCGCTCAGTCAAGCATCTCCGCTGACGATCTCCGGGCGTGGTTCTGGAAGACTGCGCGCA
>JAGQSS010000208.1 GCA_020439405.1 Ilumatobacter sp.
GATCGTGATGGCGGTCACCGACCCCGACGCGCCCATCCATCAACGAGCGAGCATGATCATCGTCCCGACCGACACGCCCGGCTTCAACCTCGTCCGGAACGTCAGCGTGATGGGCCACGCCGGCGAGGGGTGGGCGAGCCACGCCGAGATCATCTACCAGGGCTGCCGTGTGCCGGAGGCCAACCTGCTCGGTCCACGTGGTGGCGGGTTCGCGATCGCCCAGGAACGGCTCGGACCCGGCCGCATCCATCACTGCATGCGCTGGTTGGGCATCGCGCAACGGGCGTTCGAGATGATGTGCACGTACGCCAACACCCGGGTGATCGACCGCGACGGCAGCACCCTCGCCGACAAGCAGGTGATCCAACACTGGGCGGCCGAGCTGTCGGCAGAGATCCGCAGCGCCCGACTGCTCACGCTCCACGCCGCATGGACGATCGACCGACACGGGGCCAAGGCGGCGCGCGACGAGATCGCCGCGATCAAGTTCACCGTCGCCAACACGATGCTGAAGGCCGTCGACACGGCGATCCAGGTCCACGGCGCGTTGGGCGTCACCGACGACACGGTGCTGTCGTACTGGTATCGGCACGAACGCGCCGCGCGCATCTACGACGGCGCCGACGAGGTCCACAAGTCGAGCCTCGGCCGCCGCATCCTCCGGCGGGCCGCTCCCGCGTGACCGCGTCCCGGCCGGCGAGGAGCCGGTCGGGGCCCGCCAGAGCGGGCTAGCGTTCCCTCGGTGGGCGTTCGAGACCGCTTCTTCACGCCGCAAACCGCCGAGGCGATCCTGTCGTGGCGCATCGCGCTCGGCATCGGCGTCGCGGTCGCGACGGCCGTCGCCGGTCTGCCGATCGTCGTCGCCGGGGCGGTCGGTCTCGGCCTGTACGGCACGTCGGTGCTGGTCGCCATGCCGCGCGGGCCTCAGCGGCCGCACATCGACCCGTTCACCCTCTCCGAGCCGTGGCGGCAACTGATCCTGCAGACCCAGGGGTCGGGGCGCAAACTCCGCACCACCGTCGAGGGGGTCGACGACGGCCCGCTGAAGCAACAACTCGTCGCGATCGCCGACCAGCTCGATCGGGGTATCGACGAGGCGTGGGAGATCGCCCGGCGTGGCGACGACATCGACGCCACGATCCGCACACTCGACCCCACGAGGCTGCGTTCGAAGCTCGCCACGCTGCGCTCCCAGGCGGGGTCGTCGCCATCGGCCGACAACGCCGCCGCGATCGCCTCGGTCGAGCAACAGCTGGCGACCGCCGATCGCTTGCGGCAGCGGTCGACCGAGACGGCCGAGTCGCTGCGCGCGACCCAGACCCGTCTCGACGAACTGGTCGCCCGCGCCGGCGAGGTCCGGGTCGGTCTGGCCGACTCCGACACCTACGCGAGCGACGTCGACGACCTGGTCGTCCGACTCGAGGCGCTCCACCAGGCGCTCGAGGAGACCAACCCCGGATGACGGCCCGACCGTGCCCCGGTCGACCCGACCGGGCGCCCACCCGCCGTGAGGCGACCGCATGAGCTCACTGCTCCGGTCGAATCTCGTCGTCGCGTCGGGTACCGCGATGTCGCGCCTCAGCGGCCTCGCGCGCTGGTTCGTCTTCGCCTACGTCATCGGGCAGACCGCCCTCGCCGATGCGTACGTCCTCGCGAACGAGACGCCCAACATCGTCTACGACCTCCTGCTGGGCGGTGTGCTGTCGGCGACGCTGGTCCCGCTGTTCACATCGTTCGCCGCGACCGGCGACGACGACGAGGGCGACGATCACGCGACGAACGTCGTGATCACCGTCGCCGTGACCCTGATGGTGGCACTGACCGCCGTGGCGGTCGTCGTCGCGCCGCTGGTGTTCCGCCTCTACAGCCTCGACGTCGCCGACGAGGTCGACGTCGAACTGTTCCGGCAGGTCGGCACGACGCTGGCGCGCATCTTCCTGATCCAGATCCTGTTCTACGGGCTGACCGGCATCGCCAACGCCTATCTGAACAGCCGTCGCCGGTTCGTCGCCGCCGCCTGGAGTCCGGTCCTGCCGAACCTGATCATCATCCTGACCCTGTTGTCGCTGCCGGGCGCCGGATCGACCGAGTACGGCCTCCAGGACGTCGTCGACGACTCCCGCGTGCGCTGGACCCTCGGGCTCGGCGCCACCCTCGGCATCGCGGCGATGGCGATCACCGTCGTGCCGGCCATGGTCGCCGCCGGACTGCGGTTCCGACCGTCGTGGGAGTGGAAGCACCCGGCCGTCCGTCGCCTGCTGGTGCTGTCGGGCTGGACGATCGGCTTCGTGATCGCCAACCAGATCGCCGTGGTGGTGATCCGCAACCTGGCGAACGCCGAGGGCGAGGGGATCCTGACCGCGTACGTCCAGGCGTTCACCTGGTTCGTCCTCCCCCACGGACTGCTCGCCGTGTCGATCTCGACCACGTTCCAGCCCGAACTGGCACGCGCCGTCAAGGCGCGGGACCAGGGAGCGTTCGTCCATCACGCCTCGCTCGGCACCCGACTGATCGCCCTCCTGACCCTCCCGGCGGCAGCGGGCATGTTCGTGCTGCGTCGACCGATCATCGGGCTGATGCAGCGCGGGCAGTTCGACGCGAACGATCTCACCAACACCGCCGAGGCACTGGCCGGCCTGGCGCTCGGACTCGTCGGATTCTCGATCTACCTGTTCGTCCTCCGCGGGTTCTACGCCCACCAGGACACCCGGACCCCGTTCGTCCTCAACGTCGGCGAGAACCTCCTCAACATCGTCCTGGCGTTCGTCTTCGTCAGCCGATGGGGCGTGCTCGGACTCGGGTTGTCGTACGCGATCGCGTATCTGGTCTCGTCGGTCTGGGCCCTCAACGTGCTGTCGTACAAGGTGCCGTCGTTCCGCGTCCGCGACGTGGTGGGCGGGATGTGGAAGATGCTCCTCGCCGCCGTCCTGATGGCCGAGGCGATGTGGTTCGTGACGAAGGGTGTCGACAGCGACGTCGGGTGGAGCGGCATCGCCCAGGTCGTCATCGGCGGCACCGTCGGCGTCATCGTCTACGTCGCGGTTCTCGTCGCGGTGAACGCCGACGAGATGTCGTGGCTCCAACGACGCCTGCGCCGCTCCGGCTGACCCACCCACCGGGAGGGGCGGGCACCAGGGAGTAGGCTCCGCGACATGTTCAAGCTCGCGAAGAAGTGGTGGAAGTACCTGACCGCCAAGCTCACCGGCTCGTTCGAGGCGAACGCCGACCCGAAGATCCAGCTCGAGCAGGCGATCACCGAGGCGCAGGAGCAGCACAAGCGACTGAAGGAACAGGCCACCGCCGTCATCGCCGGCCAGAAGCAGGCCGAGATCCGCCTCAACGGCAAACTCGCCGAGCTCGAGAAGCTGAATGCCAACGCCCGCCAGGCACTGATCATGGCGGCCGACGCCGAGAAGGCCGGCGACGCCGACAAGGCCGCCAAGTACACCTCCGCCGCCGAGACGATCGCCGGTCAGCTGATCGAGGTCGAAAAGGACGTCGAGAGCATGAAGGCGATGGTGCTCGAGTCGACCGAGGCCGCCGATCAGGCCAAGGCCGCCGTCAGCCAGAACAGCCGTCTCCTCCAGCAGAAGATCGCCGAGAAGTCGAAGCTGGTTAGCCAGCTCGAGCAGGCGAAGATGCAAGAAGAGATGAACACGGCGATGCAGCAGCTCAACGAGTCCGTCGGCGACGACGTGCCCACGTTGAAAGAGGTCGAGGAGAAGATCCAGGCCCGCTACGCCAAGGCGAAGGCCGCCGCCGAGTTGCAGGAGACGTCGGTCGAGTCGAGCGTGCTCGAGATCGAGCAGGCCACCGCCAACGTCGAGGCCCAGAGCCGCCTCAGCCAGCTGCGCGCCGAACTCGGCCTCGAAGGCGGCACCGCCGCCGCCCCGCAACCCGACCCGGAAGCCTGACGACGTCGGGTCAGACGACGGCCGCGACGGGGTACGCCGTCGTCGTCCGCTCGAACGACTGCCAGGCCGCGGCGAGGCGGTCGATTCCCTCGATCAGGAGGGGCTCGGGCACCGTGAACGGGATCCGCACGTGGTCGTCGTCGAATGGGGCTTCGACACCGAACTGCTTGCCTGGAGCGATCAGGACACCGTGACGGGCAGCATGATCGCAGAAGGCGGCAGCGCCGCCCCCCGGCACCTCTGCCCAGAGCACGAGTCCGCCGCGGGGCCGGACGAACCGCCAGCTGGGCAGCGAGGCCCCGAGTGCGTCGACCGCCAGATCGGACGCGCGACGCAACCCGTCGACCCGTTCGGCGACGATGGCGTCCCAGTCGCGCAACACTTCGATCGCCGCGAGCTGGGAGTGGATCGGCGAGTACAGGTCGATCATGGCTCGAACCGGACGGAGCCGTTCGATCAGGTCGGCGTCGGCGCGGAGCCAACCGATCCGTAGACCGGGCCATGCGACCTTGTTGATCGAGTCGACGACGAGGTGCTGCGGCGCGTGCTGGGCGAGCGGCGTGGCGACCTGACCGTCGAACGCGAGGTGTGCCAACGCCCGATCCTCGATGATCGGTACGCGGTAGCCGGCGGCGAGTTCGGCGACCTCTCGCCGGCGCGATGTCGACATCCGTGATCCGGTCGGGTTCTGATGATGTGGATTGAGACCGATCGCGGCCGGACGGAGGCGGCGGATCGCGTCCTCGAGCGCGTCGGGCCGTACCCCCTCCTCGTCGAGATCGACGCCGTGCGCCCGGCCGCCGCGCTGCGCGATCGCGTCGGTGAGTCCGGGCCAGGTCACGCCCTCGACGAGCACGACGTCGCCCGGATCGACCAGCGCCGCAATGGCCAGCACGATCGCCTGTTGGGCACCGGAGGTCACCAGGATCTGCCACGCCGTGGTGGGTAGCCCCTGCCGGGACAGATGCGCAGCGATCCGTTCGCGGAGCGCGAACAGGCCCGCCGGTTCGGTGTCGGCGAGGGTCGTGGCGTCGATGCCGTCGAAGCGGACCCGGTCGACCGCGTCCGACGTGGCCCTCAGCATCGATGGCATCGCCATACGGAGATCGATCGCCGCGCCGTGGCGAGCGAACAAGCCGTTCGACCGCGTCGCGTCGGGGCTGCCCAGCGGCTCCGAGTCGCCGACGACGCGGGTGCCGCTGCCCTGGATCCGGTCGACCAGGCCGGCCTCCGCGAGCGATGAATAGCTGCGGACGACCGTGCCGCGGGCGACGGACAGCGCGGCCGCCATTCGACGCTCGGGCGGGAGGCGTTCGCCCGACCGGAGCACCCCGGTCTCGATCAGTTCGGCCACGGCGTCGGTCAGCCGGCGGTGCAGGCTGCCCGGACCGTCGTCCCAGCGTCCGAGCAGGCTGGTCAGTTGCTCCGCCGATCGCGGCGAAGATTGGTCCACATTCGTGCGATTGGCGCTCGATCCGAGGCTCATGCTGCCGGACAATAGTCCAATGAGCCCGACGCATCTGGAGCCAATCCTGCACGATTGGACCACACCCGACGCCCTGGACGACGAAGCCCCGAGCACCGCCACCGCCCGAGAACTGGCCCTGACGATCGGCCGGCTCGATCTCGACGACCTGCGCCGCCATCACCTCCAACTGGCCCTGGCGGTCGCTGAGTTGAGCGCCGGCGCCGGCGTACCGTGGCCCTGGACCGCGGACGACCCCACCGTCGCGCTGGTGCGAGCCGTCGCCAAGCTGTCGATCGTCGCTCCCGACGTCGTCGGCGATGCGGCCGGACAGCTCGTCGACCGGCTGCGCGTCGGCTGACCGCGATTCAGTTGTCGTCGAAGACCACGAGGTCGTCGCGGTGGACCACCTCGTCGTTGACGTCGTCGGGCAGGTCGGCGGTGCGCCGCCCGATCGCCGCCAGGAGTTGGTGGGCGTGGACCGACGCCCTCCCGCGAGCGAAGGTCCGGCCGTCATCGGTCACGATGTCGACCACGTCACCCACGGCGAAGCCCCCCTCGGCGTGGACGACACCGGCGGGGAGCAGACTCTTGTGACCCTCGACGAGCGCCCGTCGGGCACCGCTGTCGACCACGACCTTGCCGTGCACCTCGGCCGCGAACGCGATCCACAGCCGTCGCGCCGACAGGGCGCGGGCGTGTGGTTCGAACGTCGTGCCCACGAGTTCGTCGGAGACGGCACCCGCGAGGATGCCATCGCGTGCGGCCCGGCCGATCACACTGCGAACGCCCGACCACGACGCCATCCGCGCCGCGGTCAACTTGCTCGCCATGCCGCCACTCCCCCGACCGCTCCCCCCGGAGCCCGCGGTGATCGCGAGGAGCGGGTCGTCGGAGCGGACGAGCGGGATCAACCGGGCGTCCGGGTGCGACCGAGGGTCGTCGGTGTACACCCCGTCCATGTCGGTCAGCAGCACCAGGACGTCGGCACTCGCACTGTTGGCGAGCAACGCGGCGATGCGGTCGTTGTCGCCGTAGCGCAACTCGTCGTTGGCGATCGCGTCGTTCTCGTTGACGATCGGGACCACGCCGAGTTCGAGCAACCGCTCGATCGTGCTGCGCAGGTGGAGGTACTGCGACCGCTCGACGAAGTCGAACGGGTCGACGAGGAGCTG
>JAGQSS010000209.1 GCA_020439405.1 Ilumatobacter sp.
CCCGCAAGGCGTACGCGCTCGCCCGGGCGAAGGTGCTGTTCCACAACTCAGTCGACCTGAACGACATCGAGTACGAGCTGCGCGTCAACTGGGACGGCGACACCCCGTCGATCGAGATCGACTTCACCGCCTGGAACATCGGCGCCACCACCACGGTCGGCAAGCCGGCGTTCGCCGACGCCCACGGCGAGTACGGCGACGAGGTCGTGGCAGCACTCGGCGACGAGGTCGTGGCAGCGCTGGAGGCCGGCATCGACGAGTTCGCCGCGTCGCTCGGAGTCGAGCTGGACGACGACGGGCTGCTCCCGGCGATCGACATCGAGTTCGCCTCGTTCGAGATCCGCGACCCGATCGACGCCGAGCTCACCGCGTCCCTCCAGCAGATCGCCGACATGAAGGTGAAGGTCCACGAGGCCCGCGACTACATCGTCCCGGAGCCCGAGTTCGAGCAGCCGATCAAGCTGTTCCCGGACGGGACGTTCTGCGGCCACCTGGGCGTGTGGGGCCGCCCGCACCGTGCGCTCCGGAATCGCACCATCCCGCGCAGCGCCACCGGCTATTCCGGGCTGCTCAAGCCCGGCCCGTACGTCCAGTTCGAGGACGGCCGGGTCGAGCAGATCAACACGGCGCCCATCTTCCTCAAGTACGGGCATCCGAAGGGCCTGCTCGGGTCGACGCAGGATCAGGTGAACGCGGCGTACGGCGACACGCAGAACGCGTGGGGCGACTACACGATCGTCGACGGCAAGATCGGCCCGTGGATGTCCGGCAAGATGCGCGACGGCCTGTCCGACGACCTCATCCACGCCGCCCAGTGCTCGCCGATCTCCGGCCACTGGCTCGACTTCGAGCTGGCGGCTGTCGTCTCCGTCAACACCCCAGCGAACGAGGTGCGGTCGGCCGGCTCGATCCAGTTCGCAGCGAGCGACGATCACGTCGAACTGGTCGCCTCGTTCGCGCCACCCGAAGTCGTCGAAGCTGAGACGGAGGCGCCCGAGGGCGCGGTCGTGACCGTGCGGATGGACGACGAGTTCGCCGCATCCATCGCCGCAGCGGTCAAGGCGGCTCTCCAGGACGCCGGCGTCGTGCCCGCCGACGCCGCTGACGACGCCGAGACCGACCAGGATCTCGCCGACGACGACGAGGTCGACTTCCTGCTCTCCTGAGTTGTGGATCGACCGCAGCGCGACGTGCAACCATTCCCGACAGATCAACCTCACACGGAGGCAGGAGCCCACGATGTTCACCACGATCCCCGCAGACCTCTCCGGCCTGAGCGCCGACGAGATCAAGGCGCTGCTCGCCACCTCCCGCAGTGAGGTCGAGGCCGCCCGTGCCGCCCACACCTCCGGCGAGCACAAGCTGTCGAAGGGCGAGCTGGCCGAGGCCAACGCTGCCAAGGCCCGCTGGCCGGAGCTCCAGGCGAAGCTCGACGAGCTGGACGCCGCCGAGGATGCGGACGACGACGACGTCGACGCCCTCGGCGAGCCCGAGGCCGAGGATGAGACCTCGGAGCCGGAAGGCGAGCACACCACCACCACCACCCCCGAGCCCACCCCGGCCCGTGGCGCCAACCCGGCGCTCGAGAGCGACACGACCCCGCCCCCGGCGGCGAACACGTCGGGCGCCGGCCGCCTGATCACGACCAGTGAGTCGATGAAGGGCGGCGCCGGTCGGGTGCTCGAGTCGCCGGAGAAGATCGCGGCCGAGCTCATCTCGGCGGCGCTCGCCGGCAGCGGCACCGGCCGACGCACGAACGTCGCCGTCGCCCAGGGCGTGTTCTCCGACACCGCCCGCCTCCGCCCGGACGGCACCCTCAACCTGGAGGGGCTGACGATGGCGGAGATCGAGCGGGAGATCACCGCGGCGCTCGACGCCGACCCGACGCCGACCTACGACATGGACGGCTACTCGATCACCTCCCGCCCGGTCGCCGGCTCGCTGGCGACCCGCCAGGCGCCTCGTGGCGGGTTCACCGTCTACCCGTCGCCAACGATGGCGGACATCGCCACCAACGCCGTCGGGAACGCGGTCGACATCTGGACGTCGACCGACGACGTCACCCCGGCGTCGGTGAAGGGCTACACGACGATCTCGGCCGGCACGTCCACCCGCTACGAGATCTACGCCGTCCACCGCGCGATGCGGGTCAAGGAGATGCTCCTGCGGACGTTCCCGGAGCTCGTGGCGATCTTCGTCAACAAGCTGGAGGCCGTGTTCGCCCGCACCGCCGAGGTGCAGCTCCTGCAGGCGATGTACGCCGACACCACGGCGTACGGCGACATCGACACCCAGGCGTACGGCGCCACCGTGTCGATCATGCGCCGTCTGGAGACGCTCGCCGCCCTCCACCGCGACTCCGAGCGCTGGGCGGACGACCAGGCGTTCGACGTCTACGGCCCCCGGTGGCTGCAGTCCGGCCTCCGCCTCGACCAGATGTCGCGGCGCAGCTCCAGCCAGGGCGTCGTGGTGCCGTCGGTCGGCGAGATCCAGCGCCAGTTCGGCGAACTGAACGCCCGGTACATCCCGGTCCTCGATCGTGCGTCGTACATGACGGCGTTCAACGCCGTGTCGAACGGCGCCACCCCGGCGAAGCTGAACCGGCTCCCGACGACCGTCAACCTGATGGTCGTGCCTCGCGGCAAGTTCGTCCGCATGGACCGTGGTGACCTGACGGTCGGCACGATCGGCTCGCCCCAGCGTGACACGGCGCTCGTCGAGAAGAACGAGGCGCAGATCTTCTACGAGGCGTTCGAGGGCGTCCTGCGCACGTCGAACATCCCGGCGTACACGATCACGGTCGGCGGCCTCCGCTTCACCGGCCAGCAGATCGCCGACATCGAGATGGACGCCAACGGCGTCGCCGTCTGATCCACCCTGACCGACGGTGGGTGCTAGTCGCCGGGTCTCGCATCCCCAACATGCGAGACCCGGCAGCTAGGTTCTGATCATGCTGCACACCATCAACGTCAAGCCGCCGCAGACGGCGGACCTCCGCCCCGACGACTACGCGATCCTCCGTCTCGGGACGGATCTGACCGACCAGTTCTCGGTCGACGGGTCGCCACGGTTCCCGTCGCCCGCCCAGTGGTTCCCGGAGCTCGGGCTCGACATCTTCAACTCGGGCCACCAGATGACGATCACGCAGACCGCGGGTGTCATCGACGACGAGATCGCCGCCGAAGTGCTCGACGACGGGCTCACCAACCCGTCGCTGCAGACGGCACAGCCGTTCAAGTACCAGGTGTGGCAGCGCCGTGCCGCCGGCGACGCCGACGCCGCCGAAGTGCGTGAGGCGGCTCGTCGATCGCTGAGCCGGGCCACCGACCTCGCGTTCTCGGCCGCCACCCTCGCCGCGATCGAGGCTGCCGACACCGCCCTGACCGGCTGGGTCGGCGAGATGCTGTCAGCGACTGGCGCGATGGGCGCGCTCGAGGACGCGCTGCTGAGCCTCGGCATCTACGGTGGCACCATCCATCTCCCGGCCTACTTCGCGCCGTACCTGTGGCGCGACCGGGTCCCGACGGTCACCCCGTTCGGGACGCGCATCCACCTGTTCCCGTCGGTGGCCGCCGGCGTCGCCGGGAAGGCGTACGCGACCGGTCCCGTGTGGTTCGGGAAGGTGACCGAACAGTCGTACGTGTTCAAGACGCTCGACCAGGCCGTCCACGCCGACAACAACGTCCACCAGGCGTCCGCCACCCTGTTCGGCATCGTCGGCTTCGACGAGGCGCCGGTCCTCGCCGTGGACGTCGTCCAGCCGTCCGACTTCGGCCTGACCGGGTGGTGACGTGGCGTCCGAGGAACTCATCGCTTCGGCGGCCCTCGCGGAGATCGCCACAGCCAACTCCCTCGAGCTCGAGGACGTCGAGAACGCCCTGGCTGGCGTCATGGCCGCCATGTCGACGATGGCGGACGGGCGACCGTTCCGGCGTTCGACGGTGATGCTGCGGCCGTACGCCGCACGCCCCGGGATGCCGGGCTTCGACGCCCGGGAGATCCCGATGCCGGATCCCGTCGACTCGGTCAAGACGGTGACGGTCGACGGCGTCGAGTTCGCCGATTGGCGCGCCTTCTTCGAGGCGGGCGTCATGCGTCTCGTGCGCATCGACGGCCAGCCGTGGCCGACCTCCCAGGACCGTTTCGCTGTGCCGTCGTGGTTCGTGACGGCGATCGTCGGTGAGACCCCTTCGTATCTCGCCCAGCAGGCTGCGCTCGAGCTCTTGAACGCCGTCTTGGAGCTCGGTGCGCAGGCGTGCGGCGGGTTCCGCCCCGGGGTCGTTCAGCAGACGGTGGAGGGCATGACCGTCCAGTACGACCCGGACGAGGCGCCGGAGGAACGGATGATCGCGACGGCCCGCTGGCTGAGCGTCGTCAATCCGAACAAGCGCCCCCAGGCGGGGATGTACGTCCCGGGCGGTGCTTGGGAGTTCATCTTCGAGGACTCGGACGTCCCGGTCGTCTGATCCGTGAGTTGTGGATCGGGGTGACCCGATCTCGCGATACTGACCCCAGCTTCCGCACACAGGAGAAGATCTCGACATGACCCTGCCGAACACCACCCAGCATGAGCTCGCTTTCGGTGCGACGTTCCTCCGAGCGCAGAAGCTCGGCAGCGACTGCGCCCCGGTGACCGGTGCGGGTGCCCGCATCCTCACCACGGCGATCGTCAACTTCACGGCGACGCCCGTCATCAAGGAGGGCACCACCTACGAGTGGAACACCGGCGGCGGCGACCAGATGGCCGAGGTCCGGCGCGCCGACAAGATCCGGCGCTACGACCTGCAGGGCACGATCGCCACGATCGACCGCGAGTTCCTGTACCTCCTGTTCGGCGGCCAGCTCCTGGTCGCCGACACCGGCCACACGTTCGAGGGCGACACGATCGGCTGGGCGGCCCCCAGCCTGACGTCGCCGGACAACAACGGCGTGTACCTGGAGGTGTTCTCGGACGTCGCGTACGAGGGCGCAGGCGACTGCGCCGGCGCCCAGGTCGGCCTCGCCGTCACCGGCCACATCATGCCGCGAGCGCTGCTCACCCCCGGCGAGTGGTCGCTCAGCGACGGCGCCATCCTGGTGCCGTTCACCGGCCAGTCATTCGTCAACCCGACCGCCAGCCTCGACCCGTTCGGCGACTGGCCGGCCGTCGGCACCGTGCCGAACAACTCGGCGTACATGCAGATCGACTACGCGGCACTGCCGACCGGCGACGCGCCGGGCAGCCAGACCGCCGCCTGATCCCCTCGTCGCTGCCGAGGGCCGCCGAGACCCCGCCCCTTCTCCTTGGGGGGCGGGGTCTCTCGCGTCCCAGTAGCTGATCCGGGTGCGGCGTCCGCTGTACGATCCGGGCGAGGCCAGGAGAGGACCGCATGGACGACATCACCGAGGGCATCCGCCGCATCCGCCGTATCGGCACCCAGGCGGAACGGATCGCCGCCAACCCGATCCTCGAGCTGGGCGAGATCGCCGGCGAGATCGACACCGGGGTCCTCTACGTCGGCGACGGCGTCACCCACGTCAACGACCTGCCAGGCACGGCGACCGGCACGAGCGCCTCGGCGGTACTGATCAAGGGGTCGGACACCTACGCCAACATCACGGCGATCGTGTCGCCGACTGACGGCGACCTGTGGATCCAGACGGACGACGCCGGCGGCGGCCTGGCTGGCGACGGGCTCCTGTGGGACGGTTCGGCGTGGGTGAACATCGGTCAGATCCGCGGTCCCGCCGGGGCGCAGGGGGACCCCGGGCCGACCGGCCTGTCCGCCTACGAGGAGGCGGTCGTCGGCGGGTTCATCGGCACCGAGTCCGAATGGCTGGAGTCGCTGGTCGGCGCGGACGGTGCTCCCGGCGCCGGAATCCCGATCGGTGGCGACGTCGGCAGCATCCCGACGAAGGCGTCCGAGACCGACTATGACCTCGCGTGGTCCACCCCCGACGAGGTGGTGGACCCGATCGTCGGCGAGCACGCAGCGTCCGGGCATATCGGCCTGGCGGACGCCGACTTCGGAGGGTTCGGCGCGAAGAACGTCAAGCAGGTGGTGTCGACGTCGCTGACCATTCCGTACGCCGCGGCGGTGGCGATCGACGTCGCCGGCGGCCCGGCCGCCCAGTCGATCATCCTCACCGGAGACACCACGGTGACGGTGAGCGGCGGCGAGGTGGACACCTACTCGGCCGTCGTGTTCGAGGTCGTGCAGGACGAGACGGGCGGCCACGCGGTGACGTGGGCCGGGGTGAGCGAATGGCACAACGGCGTGTCGACGATCGACCCGACCGCCGACTCGCACTCGTTCATCACGTTCCTGGCGTTCGGGTCTCGCGTTGTCGGCGTCACCGGCTTCGACCTGTCGCCGTACCTGCTCGCCGAGGCGAACGGGGCGACGCTCACCGATCTCGGCGGAGTGACGAACCGGGTGTCGACCGTCCTGTCGTCCGGCGCGGCACGCACGTTGAACATGGGTCTGTTCACGACGTTCGATGTGACGATGTCGGCCGACT
>JAGQSS010000020.1 GCA_020439405.1 Ilumatobacter sp.
CCCGGGTTGGTGACCCAGTCGAGTTCGTCGTTGATGCCGCCCACACCGACGCCGACCATGCGGACGTTGCCGCGGTTCTGGGCCGAGATGTAGTTGGCCCGGTTGAACGACGCCTGGACGTACGGGCTCGTCGGGGACGCCTCGTACGGAGGCCGCGGGTACGACGGCTGGCCGGCGAGGTCGCCACCCGCCTTGTACGACGACCCCATCTCGCGGTCGGCCGTCGGCGCGCCGTCGGTGAAGAACACGACGGTCTCCGGATAGTCGTCCGCGATCGTGCCGTTCTCGTTGTAGAACGTGCGGAACATCGCGTCGTCCCAGTTGGTCCAGCCGCCGTAGGTGAGGCGGCCGACCTGACCGCCGTCGGCGCTGCCGTTGAGGTTGTAGTCGGTCAACAGTTCACGGACGTCGCCGTCGATGTCGAGCAGGTCGAAGTAGCGATGCCATGCCGACCCACTGCCGAGCGCGATCGCCTCGTCGGAGAACTCGACGATCTGGAGCTGGACCGGTGTGCCGACCAGCGTCTCGGCGAAGCCTCGAACGGCATCGGTCACGGTGCCGGCGGCACCCGCATTGTTGATCGAGCCCGAGGTGTCGACGACGAGGGTGAGCGGGCCGCCGCAACGGCTCCGGGCCTCGATGAAACTCGGCGCACCGAGGAGGCTGCTGGCGTCGATCAGTTCGCGGTTGGTGCCACCAGCGGTGATGCTGATCTTGGTGCGGCCACCGCTCGAGTCGCCACCGTCGGCGCCGCCGTCGATCGTCACGATCACCCGGTTGGCGTCCTTGAGCTGGTCGCCCGTGGCGTAGTTCTCAGCGCTGTCCGACGTCGCGTCGGCCCGGAGCGGGATGCTCACCTCGATCACCCAGGAGGGTTCGGTGCAGTTCATGACGCCGCCCGCCTGAATGCACCCGTCGCCGTGGGAGACGCCCGGGATCCAGTCGATGCCGGCCGGCGGTCCGGGGAACTCGCCGAGGAGGGTGTGGGCCGAGCACGACCAGCCGCCGCCGGTGTCGACGCACTCGACGCGCATCAGCACGAAGTGGCTGCCGTCGGCCGACGGCTTGAAGTGGTACGACACGTTCGTCAGCTGGGTGGTGACGCCCTCGGCGGTGCCGTTGGCGACGCTCCAGGTGAGCATCAGGACGTTCGAGCCGTCGGACAGGTCGATACCGTCGCACAAGGGCGCGCCACACGGGGAGGCGCCAGGGTTCTTGGTGTAGGTGTCGGCCGAGGCGAGGTCGTTGGGGAGCCACATGCCGATGCTCTGTTCGGAGCGTGACAGGTTGAGGCGGCCTTCGGTGCTCTCGCCCTGGCGGAGCGTGACGATGATCGCCGCGGCGATCACCGCCGTCAGCAGGCCCACCATCGTGACGGAGATGAGCAGTTCGGGCAGGGTCATGCCCGCGTCGCGTGAGCGGCGGGACGGGAAGTGACTAGACATCGGATTTCACCAGCTCGATCGATCGGGTCACGGTCCCGTCGGGTGACGTGACGGTGATGAGGAGTCGTTGGACGATGAGGTCGGGTGGCTCGGTCAGCTGTCCTTCGCAGGCGCCCGGCAGCCAGTCGGCGGTGCCGATCGGGGCCGTGTCATAGCCGTCGTAGCCGTAGTGCCACTGCTGGAGCGTCACCGTGTCGGTCGACCAGCCCTCGGTCTGGACCGCCGCATTGGCGTAGATGGTGTAGTCGCACTCCTTGGGAGCACGGTTGATGCGGTCCGCGACGTTCACGATCGCCGACTCGACGCGAGCCGCCGAGCGGCTGCGCGACGAGGCGATGAGGTTCGCCTGGACCGCTGCGAGAACTGTCACGACGACGGTGCCCAAGAGCACGATCGTGATCAGGATTTCGATGAGGGTGAACCCTCGATCGGCGCGCACGAATTGCCGCGTGGCACGTCCCACCGTCACTGCCAAAACTCCTTCTTCGGAACCCCGGCGAGCAACGGTTGCTCGCGCTTTCGTTTTTCCGATGCTCCTATCGGCCGGCCGTGGCCGCGGTTGAGCAGGATTTCGTCAAGAAGCCGGCTGGTCTGTAACGCGCGCCCGCGCACGTGGTACCGACGGATGTCGTCGATCGGTTCTCGAGTCGGTGGACTCGGGGCGGGCGGCGTGCGTCACGCTGCGGTTCGTCGGTGGTGTTCGGGGTCTCGGCCCCGTCGTCGACGCCGTTGTGGCGGGACGTCGGGTTCGCTCTGCGTGAAGATCTGGCCGTCGGGTTGACGGATCGTGAGGGTCCGGTCGGGGGCGAGTTCGAGCGTCCAGAGGCCTGGCGGCGCACCCCGACGAGGTCATGGGACGCTTGCCCCGTTACTGCACGATCCAGGTATTGATCGCGTACCCGGCACCGTCCTCGTTCACCTGCACGATCGCCGTCGCGGTGATGTTCTTCGCCCTCGACTCAACTCGCACCTTGCGCTGCAGCACGATGTCGTTGATGAAGCCGATCGGGACCGAGTTGGCCGATCCCGGAACGGCTCGTGCATCGGTGATGTCGAACGTCCCGGACAAGACGCCACCAGCGATGCGGACCGAGTCACCGTCCGGGTTGTCGACGTGGATACGACCCATCGGCGTTGCGATGTACCCTGCGACCGACACGTCGACGGCGATCGACGAGTTGTTGCCGATGACCTCGATGATCGCGTCAGGAACCCACGGCTCGACCACACGGAACTGCGCGTTCAGAGACGTACCGCCACCATCGAACGACTGCGGGTACGGCTCGACGCTCTCCGCGGGGTCGGACGGGCCGATGGAATTCGTGGCCACGACGTCGAAGCGGTATCCGACGTTCCCGCTCGTGGCGTTGCCAGGAGCGAGATCGTCGAGCCCGGCGAACTCGCATGTGTTTCGGACCGGCAGGAGCAGGCCTGCCGAGACCTCACACGTTGCCACCTGGTCGTATCCTCGTGCGACCGTGACGTCGATGAGGTTCGTCGCCGACGCTCCCGAGGGATCCGTCACGGCATACGGGATCGAATACGTCCCATCAGGAGCGTTCGTCGAGATGGTGACCTCGAGCGCCGAGGGCCCCGGGGTGACGGTCCAACCCGCAGCGTCCAGCATCGAGTCGTCGACGGTCAACGTGAGTGCATCGCCATCACGGTCGTGCGCCGGAACCTGCACCGTCAGCGGAACGTTGACGTCCGGGGTGAGCGTCAGGGGTCGGGCGTCGGGCGGCCGGTTCGGCAGCGGCACCGGCACGATCGCGACCGAGATCGTTCCCGAGACCGGCGGTCCGTCGGGATCTTGGACCGTGTAGGTGATCGGCGCCGGGAGCGGAACCGCGGTGGTGGCGTCGACCGTGACCTGTAGCGGGCCGGGGCCGACCGTCGCCGTTGCGCCGAGGGCCTGGAGGGCCGTGTCGTCGATGGCCAGCGTCAGCAGATCACCGTTCGGGTCGGCCGCCGGCACATCGACCGTCACCACGGAGCCGACCACCACATCGACGGCTGCGTTCAGGGCAGTCGGGTCGAGGTCGGGGCGGGGCTCGAGGAACACGCGTGTCGCCGTGGCCGTGTACCCGATGACCGGAGCACCGCCGTTGTTCGGCACATCCCAGCTCACGACCGCTGTGTCGTCGGCCGTGCCGGCCGCCACGGCAACGTTGGTCGGAGCATCGGGGGCGTTGACGAGCGGTGACGTCGCGTCGACCGTGAAGTTGCGGCTCCGCCATGAGTCGGCGGGGCCGACTTCGTTGATCGGACGAACTCGAACTCGGTAGTCGGATCCGACGGTCAGTCCGGTGATGAGGCACGACACGTCGTTTCCGTCCGCGGGAGCCGCCTTCGGGGAGATCACCAGCTGCTCGGCCGTACACGCCGTGGTCCACGGACCGAGCCACGCCCCCGCGACACCTTGACGGAGTTCGACGGCGTACGGCTCGACCGACCACGTGCCGTCCGGGTTCTGCACACCGAGTCGGGCCCCACCAGCGTCCTGCCCGGAGATCTCGTCCCACGTGACGAGAACGGCGCCGCGGTCGGGCGCTGCGCCGGGAAGCTGGACCGGATCGGCACTGAGCGATGTGGCAATCTGCGCCGGCAACCGAGCCTTGTCGGTCAAGTCGGACGAGGACGGGGCGTAGCCCGAACCTGCGAGCGGCAACTGTGTCCCGCCGTTCAGCACGAGCGACTCCGGCACGTAGTTGACGTCCGTCACCGCGTGGTCGTCGATCGCGGCATCGTCGTCACCGTTGACGGTCATGATCGAGATCCGGCCGCCACGGTCGGCATCCGCATAGCGCTGGTTGAAGCGGATTCGGATGTCGGAGCTCGCCGCCGTGTCGTCGATGATCAGCCGAGCATCGGCGCCGAAAACCCACGTCGCCCCGCCACCGTTGATGTCGAACGTGCCCGGGTCACCCACCACGTTGGCGGCGACCTGAATGTCGTCCGAGCAGTCGGGGTTGCCGAGCTCGTCGAGCCCGTACCCGACCACAATGTCGGCACCGTCGTCGATGACGATGGGCTGCTCGAAGTAGTAGACGCCGCTGGCGAAGTAGATGTCGCCGCTGAGGTCGAGCGCATCGGGATATCGCCCGGGGAAGAAGACCTTGCAACCACCGAACCCGGCCGGCATGTCGAACGGTGTCGCAGACCGCACCGTGCTCGGGAGCTTCGGCAGATCCGGAGTCCAGATGGTTCCATCGGTCGCCGTCGGCGACTCCTGACCGCACCACCACGCTTCGGACGGGAACGTCGCACATGACGGATCGGACGGAGGGCCGGAAGGGTAGGGAGGAACCGGTCCGGACTCGGCCCGATCACCGCTGAACTCGGCGGGGACGGCGGCACCGAGCTGATTCGCAACTGCCGCGATCGGCACCTCGAACCCCAACGCGTTCAGCGGGCCGATCTCTTCCATCTCCGAACACGTGACCGACACCGAGATGCCGTTCAGTACCGGGTCGGGCGGCGTCAGATCGCCGCCGCCGTCACAGGTCATGAAGACGTTGCGCGGGTCGGCCAAGGCCATCCGGACGCCGCCCTTCGCGGCTTCAGCCGCCTTGGTGCGCTCACTGACCACCGTGTTCGACCGGAGTACGGCCATGGCATAGCCCATCAGCGGGATCACCACGAACCCTGCGACCACGATCAACACGAGGACGAGCGGGAGCACCGCTCCCCGGTCGCGATCTCGCCGATCACTCACGGCGACACCGAGAGCGTGCACGACACCGCCTGGTCGGCAGCCACCGTCACCGAGATCCCGGCACCGGGGCTACCCGCCTGCAGGAGTTGCCACGAGCCGCCCTGTGGGAGGTCGGAACCTCTCGCCCGGCAGGCCCAACTCTGCGGGGTGTACCCCGTGCCGTCGAAGCTCTGCGGGATCAGTTCGACCGTGGCGCTGGCGACGCCGCTCAGTGGAATGTCGAACGTGCCGGCCTTCGAGATCCGAGTGGTCGTCACCACCTTGTCACCCACCTGATAGGTGATATCCGCATCGGCTGGCTGCCCGGCCTGATTCCGCGTCTGCACGGTGAGCGTGCCACCGCACTCGGCCAGCGCGATCTCCGTGAGCGCGCTGCCGAACTGACTCCACTGGCTGGTCACGAGCAAGTCGGCGGTCGAGACGTCGCCCCAGCCACCGGAGGAGCTGTACTGCCGCTTGATGTAGTTGCCGGAGGCCCCGCCCGGGTACTGACTCGGATCGCCACCGCTCGTGAGATCGCCGAGGAACACCTCGTTCGGAATCTGGGTCGGGACCGTCCACCACGCCCAGGAGTACGGCGGCTCCGCCGGCCAACCCGAGCGGTTGACGCCGTGCGACTGGCTGAACGCTGCACCGACCCCGACACCGATCGTACGAATGTCGCGGAACTGATCGAGGATGTAGTCGGCGCGATACCAGCCACGCGGGCTGAAGTCGGTGCCGTACCCACTGTTGCCGGCCGTCGTGTGGTCGAAGCGCGAGGGAGTGCTCGCCGGACCGACACTGCTCGTGTCGGTCGATGCGTAGAGCCGATCGAACGTCGGGACTCCGTCCGTGAAGAACACGACCAACTCCGGGGTGGGTGCATTCGGGTTGCCCAACTGATCGTACGTTTGACCGTTCTGCGAGTAGAAGGCGCGATGTAGTGCATCCTCCCAGTTCGTGCCACCGCCGGCCGAGAGGCTGCTGACCAGGCCGCCGGTTCCGGTCGGCCCGATCAGTGCGCTCACATCGGAGGGTTCAGCGAGGTCGTAGAACTTGTTCCAACCGGTCGTTCCGAGCGTGGAGGATGTGGTGTCGAACCGGATGATCTGCAGCCTGGTGGGCGTTCCCTCGAACGCCTGGACGAAGCTCCGCACGCCAGTGCGCACATTGTCGATCTGCCCTCCGATGGAACCCGAGTCGTCGACGATGAGGGTGACCGGACCGCCACACCCGCTGTTGGCTTGGAGGAACGTCGGACCGGAGAACGTGGCAGGTTCGAGCTCGCCGAGCGCGGAACCGCCCGCAGTGAAACTCACCGTACTGCTGTAGTTCTGTCCGCCGTTCCCCGGTGCTCCGTTGACGTTGACGATGACTCGTTGGGCGCGCGACGTGGTGTCTGTCGAGCCGCCCGGGCTCGTTTCGGTCACCAACAGTGGGACCGTGACATCGATGACGTTGTCGGGCACCTTGTCGCCGGGGTTCCACGGGATCAGGTTGCCCGCGTCGTCGGTGGGCGGCGCGAGGTCGCGCAGGACGACCTGTGAGGAGCACGAGCCTGCGTGGCACTCGACACGCGTCAACACGAACGTCGTTCCGTACTCGGCCGGCCCGTAGCGGTACGACACAACGGTCGGACCACTCCCGTCGTCCCAGGAGAGGAGCAGCGCGTTCGAACCGAACGAACAGATCGGGTCGCCACAGGGTTGCTCGCCTTCAGCGGCGCTCACGTTGGTTGCGGAAGTGAGATCGCCCGGAAGCCACAGCGCAAGACCTTGTTCCCAACGCGCTACCTCGAGTCGTGCCTCGGTCGAATCCTGCTGCCTGAACGTCACCGTGACTGCGGCAGCGAGAACAGTGGCGATCGCTCCGATCACCACCACGCTGACGAGCAGCTCGATCAACGTCATGCCGGTGTCGCTCCGTCTCGGTCGACTAGTCATCGCTCTTCACCACTTCCAGGGTTCTGCTGATCTCGTTCTCAGGGCTCGTGATCGTGATGTCGATCCGTTGCACGATCCCGTTCTGAAACGCTCCGCCCGGGCAAGCCGTGAGCGTCGGGTCCGCCACCCAGACCCCACTGCTGTTGAGATAGTGATGCTGGACCGAAGCCGCAGACGCATCCCAACCGTGACTCTCGACAGCTGCCCGAACGTACGGCGCCAAGTCGCATTCTCGCGGCGCCCGATTCACGCGGTCGACGGCGTTGACCAGGACGGTCTCGACCTCTGCCGCTTCGCTGCTGACCACGGAGGCACGGATCGACCCACGGACGGCCGCCAGAATCGGGAGAACGACGACGCCGATCAGCACGATGGTGACCACCACCTCGATGAATGAAAAGCCACGGTCGCGCTGGGGTAGGGGACGCCCACGTTCCAGTTTGCCCGCCCTTGTGTGCACGACTTCCTCCGTGGCTCGAGTTGGTACCCGCCGGAACGCCCGCCTCGGCACTCCATCGATCGGCTGCACCAGTCTTACTACAGAACGAGGTACTCAAACCACAAATTTATGTGAAGTGAGACTGGTTCACGTAACGAAATCGATGCTCGCGTCGAGGCGGAACGAAGAGGATCCGGCGCACGAGAACCGCACGCGAACCACCGAGAAACCTGCGACACTTCGCGCGTGCACCCTGACACTGCCGAGCGCTACCGCTCCGTTGCCCAACAGCTCCACGACGTCGCCAAACCGATGCGTGTGCTGTCCCGTCTCAACTGGCCCGCCCGCATCCGAGAAGAGTTCCTCGCCGGTGGCGCCAGCGCCTTGCCCGCCCCCGCCTACGACCCCTTCGACGCCACCGACACGCTCGCCGCCGTCGAGACCGCCCGCAGTTCGCTCGAGTCGGGGTCGGCCGTCGACGACTGGCTCGGTCGCGAATGCGACGCGATCGAGCGCACGGCGCGCATGCTCGCATCGGTCGGCACGCCCGACTTCCACGAGTACAGCGCCCTGCTCTACGGCTCCCCCACCCGCCCACTTCCGTTCGACCCGACGACGCCGCTCGACCTCGCCCAGCGGATCCACACGATCCTCGACGAGCTGGCGGCGACCAAGCTCCTGCCCCAACCGGTCCGAGACCAAACGGCACTCGACGTCGTCAGCGTCCTCGAACCGGCGGTGCGCGAGCACTTCGGCGAGTCGGCACCAGAGATCCTCATCGTCGACGAACTGTCGGCCAACGCCGTCGCCTCGACCAGTCGTATCAAGGTCCGCCGCGACGCCAAGTTCACCCGCAAGGACGCCCTCCAGCTCCTCAACCACGAGGCACACATCCACGTCGCGACGGGTCTGAACGGTCGCGCCCAGGACGACATCCCAATCCTCGCGATCGGGCACCCCGGCACCACCCGCACCCAGGAGGGGCTCGCCGTCTACGCCGAGTACCTGTCCGGCACGCTCGGCCTCGACCGACTCCGTCGCCTCGCCGACCGCATCGTCGCCGTCCAACTCGCCGCCGACGGCGCCGACTTCATCGAGGTCTTCCGCTGGTTCCGCGAGCGATCGGCCGACGACGAGCAGGCCTTCGAGTCGACTCGTCGCATCTTCCGCGGCGCACCGATCGAGGGCGGCGCACCGTTCACCAAGGACTGCGCCTACCTGTCCGGCTTCCTGTCGGTCGCGACCTTCGTCCGCGCCGCGTTCGTCGCCGGGCGCGCCGACACCGTCGCCCTTCTCTTCTCCGGGAAGCTCGACCTCTGGTCGGTCGCCGCCCTCGCCGAACTGCGCCAGGAAGGCCTCGTCAAGCCGGCACGGTTCCTGCCGCCGTGGGCGGCCGACCCGTCGTGGGTCCTCTCCCACCTCACCCTCGGTACCTTCCAGGCCGGCATCGACCTGGCGGCCGTCACCGAGGGCGTGAGCGACCTCCTCGCCCACGTCCCCGCCGTCGACATCGTCGCCGGTGCCCGCTTCCGCGCCGCCGAAGCCGTCTGACACCCAACGACGAGCGAACGATCTCGGCGGCACACAACGCACCGAACGCAACCACAGCCACCGAGAACCCGACCACACACGCTCGACTGCGGATCTCGGCGGCACACGGCGCGCCGAACGCAACCACAGCCACCGAGAACCGGGCCGCCGGCGGGCCCGACCTGGCCCCGGACGCGAACGAGCCCGGACGGGGGGCGCCGTCCGGGCTCGTCGTGGTGGTGCCTGCCGGCCACCCACCGGCAGGCACGTCAGGGGAGAACTAGGCCTCCTCGACCACGAAGGCGGTCACCATGCCGAACATGCCGTCGTCACGCTCGGCGTGGGTGAGGATGTGGCAGTGCCAGGCCCACACACCCGGGTCGGTCAGCTTGTAGAGCACCGTGTAGCGCTCACCCGGTGCGATGTTGATCGTGTCGCCCGGGATCGGCACCAGCAGCTCCTTGCCGTCCTTGGCGATGATCCACCCGAGCGGCTGGTGCAGGTGCATCGGGTGCGCCTGCAGACCCTCGTTCTGGTAGTGGACCATGACCGTGTCGCCGACGGTGCCCGAGTAGATCTCGGTCGCCGGGAAGCTCTTGCCGTTCAGGCTCAGGCCGATGACGCCCGCATCGTTGAGCACCATCTGCAGCTCTTGGTCGGGCTCGGCGGCGAAGCCCTGGTCGATCAGCACGTCGGGCGTCTGCATCTGACCGATCGTGAAGGCGCCGAACAATCCGTCGAGCACCTGACTGGCTCCGTTGTGGCTGTGGTAGATGCCGACGGCGGGCTCGAGCGCCTCGAACTCGTAGACGAACTCCTCACCGGGCACGACGGCGTCCTGTGTGAACGGCGGGACACCGTCCATCGCATTCGGGACCCGGATGCCGTGCCAGTGGATGACGGTCGGCGTCGGCAACTCGTTCTTCAGGATCACGCGCACCATGTCGCCCACCTCGACGTGGATCTCGGGAGCGGGCACCGTGCCGTTGTACGTGTACGCCTCGACGATCTTGCCCGGCTCGACCTCCCAGTCGGCGAGCATCGCGGTGACCTCGAACTCCTTGTAGCCGTCGTCCGACATCGTGTACTCGAGCATTTGGCCGCCGAACTCGCCCTTCTCCTCCTCGACGAAGCGCATCGCTCGGCTGTCCATCGCCTCCTGCATCTCCTGCCACGTGTCGAACCCGTGGAAGTGGTCGATGCTCGAGTCGCTCGAACCGGCGCCGGTGTAGGCACCCGGCTCGGCGTTCATGATGATGTGCAGGTTGCCGTTCATGCCGGCCTCGTTGTGACCCGGGATCTCGCACAGCATCGGGTACACCCCGACGCCGAGCTCACCGAGCTCGAGGTCCTGCGTCTCGCCCGGTTGGAGATCACGCGTCTTCGACCCGAGCACCGTCAGGTTGTGGACCTGCGAGTCGGTGTTCGTGATCCGGATCGTCACCTCGCCGGGAGGCGCCATGATGTGTTGCGGCGTCAGCTTGAGCGCACCGAGTTCCATCTCGATGATCGACGAGGCCCCACCGGAGCCACCCTCGGCACCGGCGGCCGACTCGGTCGAGCCGGCGCGGCCCAATGCGAAGAATCCGAGGAAGAGCGCGGCGAGCGCCACGAAGATCGCGGTCCAGTTCAGGAACGAACGGTCGTCAGAGGTCATAGCGAGACATCCTATGTCCCGCTGAAATCCCGACGTAGTGACTCCGGATACCGGACGATGGGACCAAAGTCCCGAAACCGACGCCGACCAGGCCGTTCGCGACACCACCCTGGGCCGTCTCACCCCATCCCGGGTCTCGCTCTCAGGATTTTGGTGGACGGGGCGGCGTCAGAAGGGGACGGTCCAGCGGAGTTCGGCGCCGGGGGCGCCGCGCCGCGGTCCGAGGGTGCAGGTCCCGCCGAAGCCGGCGGCCCGCGAGTGCAGGTTCTTCAGGCCGTGCCCGGCCTGCACCGTCGCCGCGTCGGCGGGCGGGCCGACACCGTCGTCGACCACGGTCATCACCACACTGCCGTCGTCGACCGTGACCAGCACCGCCGCTTCCGACGCCTTGGCGTGTCGGGCGACGTTGCCGAGCGCCTCGCGCATCGACGCGATCATCTCGGTGCGGATCTCGTTCGTGAGCACCGAATCGACCGGCCCCTCGAGCCGCAGCGCCGGCGTGAACCCGAGCACCCGACTCGCCTGGGCGACCACGTCGGCCAGTTCCTGCCCCAGTGCGCCCCGCGTACCGGTGCTCCCGAGCGTGAACACGATCGTGCGCACCTCGGAGATGATCCGGTCGACGTCGTCGACGACCTCGTCGAGCCGCGCCGACACCTTGTCGGGCGCCGCGGCGCTGATCGCCTGCACCGTCAGCCCCATGCCGTACAGGTGCTGGAGCACCACGTCGTGGAGGTCGCGACCGATCCGCTCCCGCTCGCCGACCAGCGCCAACTGTTCGTGCGCCACCGACAAGCGCCGCTGCGCCTCCTGCCGATCGGACACGTCGCGCACCGCCGTCACCACGTACCGACCGTTGTGCTCGAACGGGCTCAGCGAGATCTCGACCGGCACCTCGCGCCCGTCGGCACGCTGCAGTGCGAGTTCGAGCCCTGCGCCCATCGGACGTTGCGTCGGATCGTGCATGTACCGGTTCCGGACACCCACGTGTTGACCTCGCAGCGCCACGGGCACCAACTCGTCGACGTTGCGCCCCTCGAGGTCGGGGTACCCGGACATGCCGAGCATGGCCCGGTTGGCGTAGACGATGGTGCCGCTCTCGTCGACGATCAGCACGCCATCGGGCGCCCGCTCGACGGCGTGGAGCAGCATCGCGGTGTCGGGTGCGGCGGCCACGTCATCACGATATGTGGTCGGACGCACCCGGCACCGCATCGTCCGGACCATCGGGCCGTCGGATCGCGCCCGAAACCAGAAACCTTCGCCGGAATTCCCTTGCGGGACGAAGGTCCCTTGTGATCGCACCGATCGCGTGGTCGACTGTGCGCATGGGAACGGAGATTCGCGCATTCCTCATGGACGACCACGAGGTGGTTCGTCAAGGCGTCCGCGCCCTGCTCGAGTCGAGCGGGGAGATCGAGGTCGTCGGTGAGGCGTCGAACGCCGCCGAGGCGTTGGCGCGCATCCCCGCCCTGCAGCCCGACGTCGCCGTGCTCGACGTGCGCGTGCCCGATGGCAACGGCATCGAGGTCTGCCGCGAGATCCGCAGCTCGGTCGGCACCAACTGCCTCATGCTCACCTCGTACAGCGACGACGAAGCCCTGTTCGAGGCGATCATGGCGGGTGCGTCCGGCTACATGCTCAAGCAGATCCGCGGCAAGGAACTGCTCGACGCCGTCAAGCGCGTCGCCGCCGGCGAGTCGCTGCTCGATCCGGCGATCACCGGCCGCGTCCTCCAGCGCCTGCGCACCCCGTCCGAGGAGGACGAGCGACTCTCCCGCCTCACCCCGCAGGAACGGCGCATCCTCCATTACATCGCCGACGGCATGACCAACCGTCAGATCGCCTCCGAGATGTACCTCGCGGAGAAGACGATCAAGAACTACGTCTCCAACATGCTGGGCAAGCTCGGCATGGAACGCCGCACCGAAGCGGCCGTCTTCGCGACGAAGCTCGAGATGAGCGGCCACCCGATCGAGAACTGACGACCGTCCCTCGGCCGCGTCACCCGTCCCGCCGGACCGTTCCCCGGTCGGTAGGGTGACCGGCCGATGGATCGACCGGTGTACATCGCCTTCGAGGGCGCCGAGGGCTGCGGCAAGAGCACGCAATCCCGACGCCTCGCCGACGCGCTCGACGCCGTGCTGACCCGCGAAACCGGTGGCACCCCGGTCGGCCAGCGCCTCCGGGCGATCCTCCACGACACCGCGGTCACCGATCTCGACGACCGCGCGGAGGCCCTGATCGTCGCCGCCGACCGCGCCCAGCACGTCGCCGGCGTCGTCCGTCCGGCACTCGACGAGGGCCGGTCGGTCGTCAGCGACCGGTCGGTGTACTCGACGCTCGCCTATCAGGGGCACGGCCGCGGCCTCGACGTCGACGAACTCCGACGCCTGAACGAGTGGGCGATCGGCGACACGTGGCCCGATCTGGTGGTCCTGCTGCGCGTCCCCGACGACGTCGCCCGACAGCGCATGGAACGCCGCGAACTCGACCGCTTCGAGCGCGCCGGCGACGAGTTCCACGCCCGCGTCGACGAGGGCTTCGCGACGATGGCGGCGGCCGACCCCGACCGCTGGGCCGTCGTCGACGCCTCGGCACCGGTCGACGAGGTCGCCGCCACCATCCGACGGATCGTCCGCGAACGGTTGGGTCGATGACCACCGCCACCGTCTGGGACGGCGTGGTCGGACAGCCCGGCGCCGTGGGTCTCCTGCGCCGTGCCGCCGAACAACCCGTGCACGCCTACCTGTTCGTCGGTCCGGCCGGATCGACGAAGAAGGAGGCGGCGCGAGCCTTCGCGGCGCGGCTCCTCACCGGGAGCGACGACCCGACCACCCGCGACGCCGACCTCGTCCTGCGTGGCGAACACCCCGACGTCCGCGAGATCGAGCGGTCGGGTGCCCGCATCTCGTTCCCGCAGGCCCGCGAGATCGCCCGACTCGCCTCGCTCGCACCCTCCGAGAGCGACCGCAAGGTGATGATCCTCGACGAGTTCCATCTCCTGAACCCCGACGGTGCCGCCCTGCTCCTCAAGACGATCGAGGAGCCGCCCCCGTCGACCACGTTCCTGATCCTCGCCGACGTCATCCCCCACGACCTGATCACGATCTCGTCCCGGTGCGCCCGCATCGACTTCCGCGTGATCACCGACGGCGACGTCGCGGCCCAGCTGGTCGCCGACGGTCACGATCCCGAGGCCGCTGCGGTCGCGGCGAAGGCGGCGGCGGGCAACCTCGACCGCGCCCGCGTGCTCGCCGCCGATCCGTCGCTCGTCGAGCGGCGCCGGGCGTTCGCGTCGGTGCCCCACCAGATCGACGGCGAGGGCGCGACCGTCATGCGCCTCGTCGACGAACTGCTCGCCCTCATCGAGGCTGCCGCGGGCCCGCTCTCCGAGCGGCAGGCCGCGGAGATCGTCGAGATGGACGAGCGGATCGAACGCTACGGCGAACGGGGCAGCGGCAAGAAGGCCCTCGACGATCGCCACAAACGCGAGCAGCGACGGCACCGCACCGACGAGCTGCGCGCCGGCCTGACCGTCACGGCGGGTACCTACCGCGACGCGCTCGTGGCCGGTGGCGTCCGGCGCCCCGACGACGTCGTCGACGCCGTCACGCGCCTCCACCAGGCGATGGAAGCGCTCGAACGCAACCCGAACGAGCCGCTCCTGCTCCAGAACCTCCTCTGGTCGCTGCCGTCCCTGTAAGGAGAATCACCTTGGGTTGTCAGGCGACTTTCTCGAGGGTGACTCGGTATCCGAGTTCGTGAAGGTTGCGGATGGCTCGGTCGCGGCGGTGGTCGTCGTTGACGTTGCGTGCGAACCAGTCGGCACCGAGGTCGTCGTAGTCGACGTCGTTGGTGAGGATGTGCCAGGCGGCGACGAGGATGCTATGGCCGACAGCCATGGCGGCTTTCTTTTTGCCGATGCGCCGTGAAAGCCGCCAGAACTGGGCGGCGAGGTAGGTGTCGCGGGTGCGAGCGGCGGACCATGCGCATTGCACGAGGACGTCGCGGAGCCACATGTTGCCTTTGGTGGTGCGCCCGGAACGGTTCTTGCCGCCGGTGATGTTGTTGCCCGGACACATCCCGGCCCACGAGGCGAGGTGCCCAGGAGTCGGGAACCGGGACATGTCGGTGCCGATCTCGGCGATGATCACCTCAGCGGCCCGCTTCGCGACGCCGGGGATCGTGTCGAGGCGGTCGCGGGCCCGGCCGAAAGGGATCGGGGACTCCTCCTGCGGGTCGGGCTCGTCGATGACGGCGTCGATCTGGGCATCGAGCGCAGCGATGGAGGCTTCGAGGTGCTCGATGTGATCGAGGATGATCCCGATCAAGATCCCGTGGTGGTCGGCAAAGCGGCCATGCAGCGCCCGCTGGAGTTCGGGGATCTTGCGGCGCAGGGTTCCTTTCGCGAGATCGGCCAACACTTCGGGGTCTCGTTCACCAGCCAGCAGGGCCCGCAGCATCGCCCGGCCGGACACGCCCAACACGTCGGAAGCGACCGAGTCCAACTTGATGCCGGCGTTCTCGAGGTTCTTGTGGATCCGTTGGCACTCAGCGGTGTGGGTCTGGGTCAGCTTCTTGCGGTAGCGGGTCAGATCCCGCAGCCGACGCACCCGCTCCGGCGGCACGAAACTGCCCCGCAACAAACCGTGCTCCAACAACTCGGCCAGCCAGGCAGCGTCGCCGACGTCGGTCTTGCGGCCCGGCAGGATCTTCACGTGCCGCGAGTTCACCAACAACAACTCGAACCCGGCCTCTTCGAGCACATGCCACACCGGCCACCAATACGGCCCGGTCGCTTCCATCGCGACCTGCGTCACCCCCTCGCTGGCCATCCAGCGGGCGAGTACTTCGAGATCACCGGTGAAGGTGTCGAACGTACGCACCTCGGACCGTCGACGACCAGCGCCGTCGGGCCCGCGCACACACGCCTGGACCTGCTTCTTGCCGACATCCAGACCGGCACAGCACTCCACGATCACGTCCATCATGTCCCTCCTTGTCAGTGGTGAAGGGCCCGGCAGGGTCGTGCGATCAACGAACCTGTAAGACGTCCTCATGGGAACAACACGCGGTGCCGGCACGACCCCCGGCTTCAGTCTCTGACGCGGGCTCTTCTGCACCAAGGAAGAACGAGCTCAGCCGGGCCAACCACGATTCTCATCCACCGCGGTGGCCTACGGCAATGGAGTCTCTGACGTCGGTCAGGGTCCGTCGCACGACGCGACGAGGTCGTGGACCACGTCCACTTCGCCGCCGGTGAACGCCACCGGCGCCGGCGTCTCGTCGAGGGCGGCGCTGTTCGGACCGATCGCCCCCGTCGTCGTGTACGTCGCCTCGAGGTGCGTGATGCCGGACGGAACCGGCACGTTCGCACTCCACTGGTACTCGACGTCGGCGTCGCCGTCGTAGGTCGAGAAGTCACTGGCGACGACCGGCAGGTCGAACAGGGTCGTCGGCGCCGACGTGCCCGGTTCGCCCGGCACGCCGTCGTAGCCCAGCACGGTCATGTGGAACCCGAACGCCTCGCCGGCGGTGGCGCACGCCCCGTCGATCGTCGCGAGCCCGCGGAACACCGCCCGATCGGGCGACTGATCGACGGCGAGGGTGAACGCGAACGGTCCGGGCCCGGTCAGGTCGAACACCCGCACGTGGCTGCTGAAGCCTCCGTCGCCGTAGACGATGATCTCGAATTCCAGGATCTCGGCTTCCGGACCGACGAGCAGGTCGAGATCGATCTCACCGTTCGCCCCGAGCGTCACCGACGGGTAGTCGCTCCACACCTGGGTCAACCGTCCGTCCGCGCCGTCGGCGTAGCCGTTGATGGTGATGTCCCAACTGCTCGGGCGTTCGCCGGCCAGCGTGATCGCCCCGGTCACCTCGACCGGCAGCAGGTCGTCGGTGACGATCGCCGCCGCCCGGTCGTTGCCACCGGCACCGAGACCGGTGAACGTGATCGGATCGACACCGGCCAATGCCGGCTGGAACCGGATCGTGTCGGTGCCGGGCGGCAGGTTGGACTCGACCTCGTAGTTGGCGCTGCCGTACTGATACGTGTAGCCGTCGAGCGTCGCCAACACGGTGCCGGCGGTGCCGCCGCTGTAGGCGACGATCGTCCACCCCCAGCTCTCGTCGACCCGGAGGGTGCCGTCGTCGGTCTCGACGACGCCGGTGATCGTCACGACCGGCGCGACGATGTCGAACACCGTGTTGTTCGCTCCCTCGTCGTCGGCGATCGCGGCGACGTGGTCGAACACGAGGAACTCGCGGCGGCTGTCGGGGAAGTACGACACGTTCATGTCGGCGGCGATCGCCACACTCGCCGTCCCGACGGCGACCGGCACCTCGAAGGTGTAGGCGCCGGTGTCCGACTCGGGCGTCAGCAGACGCTCGAACGAACCGAGCGACTGGCCGGACCCGTCGAGCAGGGTCGCCGTCACCACGTAGTCGTTGTAGTACGGGAACGGCTCGTCGCCGTCGAAGGCGGTGCCCGTCACCGTGAGCGTGCCGGTGCCGGCATCGACCGTGATCGGGATGGCCAGCTCGCCGGGGACGACCGGGGCGATCTCGGCCGACCGGTCGGCGAGGACGGCAGCGAGATCGGCGACCACCGTGGCCGACAGGGCCGACATCGGGCCCTCGACGGTGAACGAGTAGTCCCCGTTCCCGTCGGGGGTGACATCGACCTCGTCGAGCCAACAGCAGTCACCGTCGAGATCGGGTTCGGGGCGGACCCACGACACCTCGAAGGCGACCGGGTCGGTGATCGCCACGCCCGCCGTGGTGAGCCGCCCGGACACGACGAAGATCGGCGGCTCGACGTCGTACGTCAGGCCCGTCACCTCGTTGATGCCGTCGACGAGTGCGATGGGTGCGCCCGGGTGGCGCGTGTCGCTGTCGTAGCGACCGTCCCGCAGCGCGACGACGGCCTCGTCGATGTCGGTGCCGGTGATGAAGCCGACCCGGAAGGCCCCACCGGCGCCGGGCGTGACCTCGACCACCCCGTCGGCTGCCGCACCGAAGTCGTCGAGGTACATCGTCACGGGGTCGACGGCCGGGTCGGTCCCCCGGGTCAGCACGCCGTCGAGCACCACGCTGCGGCCGGAGATCGACAGGTCGATCACCGCCGGTGTCGTCCCCTCGACGGCCAGGGGATCGACCAGCTGCTGCTGGTAGGTCTGCCCGACGCGCAGGCCGACCTCGGCCCGACGGCCGTTCGAGGGCACGTCGTCGGTGAAGGTGTAGGCACCGGTGCTCGGGTCGAACGAATCGAGTTCGACCGCGTACGAGTCGATGTAGCCGCCCGACGACCGCCGGTAGGTCACCTGGACCACGGGCTCGACCGGCCATGGTTCACCACCGACCGTGATCGTGCCGGAGACGGCGAGCACGGGCGGACCGACCTCGTAGTTGGCGTCGTACTCGACGCTGGTCGTGCCGTTCGTGACGGCGAACGTCTGCGGGATCGCGTTCGGCGAGAACGGCCACGTCACCTCGACGGAACGGACGTGCGGATCCAGCTCCGCGGTCGCGGCATAGTCGCCGTTGGCGTCGGGGGCCACGTCCACGTCGACGGTCTCGACGAGTCCGCCGTTGGCGTCGCGGCCGAAGAGCCGCAGCGAGGTCGGGTCGGCGTACCCGACCGTGTCCTCCGTGAGGGTGCCCGACAGCTCGACCGTCACCGCCGTCGTCGACACGTCGAAGGTGAGCGGGTTGTCGCCCGGTGTCACGGCGAAGCTCGTGAACGCCGGGCCGTCGGTCGCGACCCATGCCACGTCGAGACGACGGGTGTCGGGGTCGAGGTCGAACGACGCCGACCACGTGCCGGCGAGGTCCGGTTGGACGACCACGTCCACCGCCGGACCGATCGGTTGGTCCGAACCGTCGTAGGCCCGGTAGCGAACCGTCGTCTCGTCGGTGTAGGGATCGGTGCCGACCGTGAACTCACCGGACAGGGCGATCGACACGACCTGTGAGACGGCCACGTCGAAGTCGATGTCGTTCACACCCGGTTCGAGCTCGGTGAGCGAGGCCGTGGCCACGGCGTCGACGAAGCCCTCCACGAACGCCTCGAGGTCGGCCGCGGTGACGCCCGGCTCGAGCACGACCTGCTGGGTGTAGGCGCCGGCGGCGTCCGCTGTCGGCGTGAACGTCTCGGGTGCGCCGCCGTCCGGCGTCACCACCAGATCGAACTCCCCGGGTCGCGGCTCACCGTTCGAGGTGACGACGCCCGAGATGTCGAGCGTCGACCGTGTGATGTCGACATCGAGCGTCACCGCACGCGTCGCCGCCGTCAGGCCGGCCAAGGTCGTCGAAGCGGCCGAGCCGCTCACGTCGGGGTAGAACACGTCGACGGCCGCGGTGGTCGCGCCGGGTGGCAGTCGCACCTCGATCGAGTAGTCGCCGGCGGCGTCGGCCGTCACGTCGAACGTCGATCCGAACGACGGCGGCGCGGCGACCCAGACCTGGAATCCACCGGGTTGCGGGACACCGTTGTCGACGACCTGGCCGGAGATGGCCAGCACCGGCCGCTCGATGGCGACGTCGAGCGTCTCGGTGCGCGTCCCCGGCGTGAGCGACGGGTACGACGCAACGGCGACCGCCTCGATGCCTCCCGCCTCGATCGCCACGTCGGCGGCGGTCGATCCCTCGGGCATCACGAGCTCGACCGCGTAGGCACCGTCGGGACCGGCGACCGGCGACGCGGTCACCTGGTCGGGACCCTCCGGAGTGGTCGCGTCGACGATCACGTCGACGCGGCCCGGGAAGGGCACGCCGTTCTCGGTGACGGTGCCCGACAGGTCGAGGACCGGTCGGTCGATCACCAGATCGACGGTCACCGGGTTGGGCCCGGGTTCGATCGGCGTGTCCAGTGCCGTGCTGCGCAGGGTCAGCGCCTCGCCGGGCACCCGGGCCCTGGCGTCGGCCGTCGCGGTCCCGATCGGCAGCACGACCTCGGCCGAGAACAGGCCCGTCACGGGGTCGACGGGCGCCGAGACCTCCGGACTGGTTCGCGTCGAGTCGTCCGTACGCGTGGCGTCGGCCGACACGAGCACCGTGGCCGGGACGACGCCGTTGATCAGCGCCTCGCCCGACACGACGGCGACCGGCGGGTCGTAGCTCGGGTCGAAGGTGTGCACGTTGAGGCCGGTGGCGGGCTGGGTGAGCGTCAGCGTCGGGTACGGGTCGCCGGGCAGGCCCCGCTTCCACACGACGTCGACCTCGTCGGCGTCGGCCGGCACGGCGAACGCCGCCGTGTAGGCGCCGTCCGCTCCGGCGGTCAACCGTGTGATGGTGCCGCCGATGTCGGTGCCGCCCGTGTCGCGGTAGGTGACGTCGAACCAGGTCGCACCCGGTTCGGGCTCACCGAAGGCCGACACGACGCCTTCGAGCGCGACGATGGTGACATCGCCGATGTCGAGGCCGATCATGTGCTCGACCGTGTTGCACACCCCGAACGTCGCGATCTCCGGGAACGCGCCGGTCTCGACGACGGCCGGCGTGTCGCCACCGGGTGGGGTGACCGAGATCGTGTACGGCAGCGGGAACTCGATCCCCGAGCCGTCGCCGATCTCGTCGATGTCGGGCACCAGCTCGCAGCCGTAGCCGCCGTTCGCGTCGGCGTAGGCCACACACGGTTGGAGGCCGACGGCGTCGACGACGATCTCGGCGCCCTCGATACCGGCGGCGCCGGCGTCGGGGATCGAGCTGTACACCGAGCCGACGACCCGGTACGAGCACAGATACGGCCCGAGGTCGGACGGCTCGACGCCGATCGCCAGCTCGATCGCCAGCACGTCGACGGCGTAGTCGCCGACGGACACGTCACCGGAACAGATGGCGCCGAGCGACCCGAGCAGCGCGATTGCCTCGTCGCGATAGGGCGCCAGCGCCTCGGAGCCGGGCTGCGGCTCGTTCGCCGCGTCGAAACCGCCGTAGGTCTGGCTGAACGGCGAGTCGGCCGGGTCGGTCAGACGCCACGAGTCGGTGAACGCGTAGAGGTCGGTGTCGTGGGCGAGGGCCTGCTCGTGGGTGATGGTGGTGACGCCATCGGCGAACGTCAGGTCGTTCGTCGGGTCGTCGTCGTCGCTGCCGATCAGACCGCGGAGGGTGCCGGTCCGATCGGTGCGCACCGACACGTTGAGGTGCCGGTTGTTGTCGAGATCCAGCGGGCTCGCGACGGTGAGATGCACGTCGAACCGTGGCGTCTCCACGATCCACACCGCTCGCCCGCCCGCCTGCGAGCGGCGGAGCAGCATGCCGTCGCCTGCGGCGATCGTCGGCGTCGACTCGAGATCGACCACCTCACCGTCGATCCGGAGGACGGGTCCGCCCCCACCCTCGGGTCGGGCGTACATCTCGACGACGGTCTCGCCGACCTCGACGGCCAGCGCGGTCACCGACGTCGGACGGAACGCGCCCTCGTTGTTCGGTGCCGTTCGTTCGTGTCGTGCGACGATCCGGGCGTCGTCGACGATGCTCTCGGCGTACACGTACTCACCGCGCACCTGTGCGTCGTACCGCAACCCGTCGAGGCTGACGACGTGCGGGTCGCCGCACGACGTGCAGCAGGAGGCGCCCTCAGCGCAACACTTCTCCCCCTCGTCGCACCCGCAGTCGTCCTTCGGGACGTACTGACCCGGGGGCCATCCGATCCGCACCTTCTCGGCACCGTTGTTGATCAGCAGGTCGCCGAAGTAGACGACGCCTCCAGGACCTGGGTCGCCGCACACGGGAATCTGCTCGATCGGGTGGATGGTGCGCACCGTGATCGAACTGGGTCCGGGGTCGAGCGTGCCGCCGCTCGGCTCGACGCCGAAGGGCACGGTGAGACAGTTGCCGATGAAGGTCACCTGTGCGCAACCGAACAGGCTGTACTTCGTCAGGTACTCGCGGGCGCCCCACTCGAACGGCGTCTCGGAGTTGGAGAAGATCGTGAACGATTCGTTCAGCACCACGTGCGACGGCACGACGGTGAAGCCGCTCCCGATCTGCGCCTGGCCGCACAGCCAGTGCACCGGGATGGTCGCGCGCTCGGTGCCGCTCGACAGCAGGACGAGTTCGGCCGTCCCGGTCAGGTGACCGACCACGATGTCGGAACAGTCGATGGTGACCTCGACCGGGATGTCCTCGATCTCGCCGGCGAACTCGCCGAACGCAGGGTTGGTGAGGAGACGGCCGGCGCCCTCGCCGGTGACCTGCAGCTCCCAGTCCTCACCTTCGCGGAACTCGTGGCTGACCACGGCGTCACCGCTCATAAGGTCGCTGACGGCGATCGGGTCGGTCGTGTTGCCGTGGTTCGCGAACGTGCCGGAGTCGAGGAACGCACCACCGCACTGGAGGTCGAACCCGCCGAGATAGGCGGCGAACATGTCGGGCCCGGGGTACAACCCGGCGTAGCCGAGTACCTCGAAGTGGCGGAGCTCCTCGAAGTCGTCGCGGCACGTCGTCTGGTCCATCGTGATCGTCAGCTCGGCGGCGCCACCGGAGACCTCGATCGCGAACCGGTCGGTCCAGTCCTCGTACGACGTGAGCTGTTCGCTGGTGGCGTCGTACACGTACACGCTCTCGCCGAGTTCGAGACTGACGATGCCACCCGATCCGGGGGCGGGGAACGCGACGACGACCTCGTCGTCGAGCCCGACGAGACCGTCGTCAACGGGTTGGCCGTCGGCGGTCACGGTCGGCGGTCCGACGTTGCCGAGCCCGGCGATCTGGTACGGCGTCGAGCCGAACGAGATCGCTGGTGCCGGGAACGACACGGGGACCGGGAAGTCCTCGAAGAGGAAGTCCATGATGTCCTCGAGCAGAGGTAGTTCGATGCCGATCTCGCCGTCGAGCTTGAACGCCACGCCCGGCGAGTGCTTCTTGGCGGCCATCACCAGACCGGCCGACTCGTACGTGAACTCGAGTGAGGGGCCGAACTTGAGGGCGACGGGTGTGATCAGGCCGAGGTCGGGCCCGTTGATGATCAGACCGGTCTGCTTGGCGATGTAGCCACCGATGCGGACGCCGGCGTTCGCCTGGAGATACAGCCACGGCTTGATCGAGAACTTCGCCTCGGGAGCAGTGAGACCGAGTCCGGTCGTGAAGTCGTCGGCGAGCTGCGGCGCCGTCGGCGTCGGGCAGTCCCCGGACCATTGGCCGGCGTTGTTGGCGGGGACGAGCTGTCCGGATGGCAGGAGGATGCTGCCGCCTGCGCTGACGGTGCGGGACTTCGTGCAGACGTAGTCCCACTGGGCGAGCGTGAGACTGCCGTCGGCCTGTCCGACGACGTCGAGGTGCAAACTGAGCGGCAGCGAGGCCGTGAGCAGGCCGCCGATCGGTGTCGGGATCACCACGTCGGCCGTCACGATCGGCAGTTCGCAGGCGACGCCGACCTCGCCGACGGGCGACACCTTGGCGCTGATCGAGGCCGTCGCCTTCGCGGTGAACTTGGGGTTGACCGTCAGGTATCCGAAGTCGCCCTCGTCGGCGAGCGGATGCGTCCCGGCGTCGAACCACTGGTAATGGAAGACGCTCCAGTTCGTGAGGGTGTAGTCGATCGTCGTCTTGAACTCGCCGAGCGCGACCGTCGAGGTCACCTCGCACGGATCGTCCGACCCGTCGACCTCGGGGAGCCGGAACCCGGCGACGTCGCCGGCGGGCGCTCGGAGGCCCGACACGGCAGGATCGCATCCTGCGTCACCGGCGTTCGTGCCGAGACACTCGGTGCCGGTGTCGGGCTGGATCAACCCCGCGCCGTTCATCTGCTCGTAGTCGAGCAGCACCGAGACCTGCTCGAACACCGTGTCGAACGTGGGCAGCTCGACGGTGACGAGCGCCAGCCCGTCCCGTTCGATCGAGGGGGCGCCGATCGGTTCGACGACCACCCCCATCACGCGGCTGTTCGTGAGCCCGGTTCCGTTGGCGGGTGCGTCCCCGACCACGACGACCGGGAACTGGGTCGGGCCGTCGATCGAGTCATCGGTGCGGGCTTCGAACTCTTCGACGGTGAACGGTGCCACCGACGCGATCGACGTGCCATAGGGAGGCGGGAAGACGAGATCGTCCTCATCCAGCAGCGACCAGCCGTCGGCGTAGCGAACCGACGCCACCGAGGTCAGGACAGGTTCTCCCTCGCCCGGGATCTCGACACCGACGACCTCGCTACCGATCTCGTCGGAGCCCGACGCCACGAACCGACCGTCGCCGAGCGGCGTGATCGTGTACAGCGGCGACGGCCGGTTGAAGCTCACACCCGGGGGGACCGGGCGGCCCGAGGGCGCACCGTCGGCGCCGTAGTGCACGAGCTGGAAGGTCGCCGTTTCACCAGGCTGCGTGAAGATCACCGACGGCGGTTCGACCCGCCATCCCTCGGCGACGATCGCCTCGGTGATCGGTGCCGGGTCGGGGTCTGGGTCGGGGTCTGGATCCGGGTCCGGCGGCGTCGTGACGTAGCCGGTGACGTCGACGACGAGGTCGGTCTCGGCATGCGAACGCACACACACCGTCCCCGAACCCGACACCTTCGCCACCACCTCGTTCGCCACCACCGAACCAGCCGTGTAGTTCAACGACGACGCCACCGGAACATCACCACACGGAAACACCG
>JAGQSS010000210.1:0-3172 GCA_020439405.1 Ilumatobacter sp.
CACGTGTCGATCGGGTCGATCCGGAGACCGGGGATCAACTCGCCGGCGTCGTCGCGCATCTCGACGAGGAACACCGACAGCCCGTCGAGGCGGTGTTCGACCTGGTCGATCGGGGTCGTGCGAGCCAACAGGATCATCAGGTCGGAGTAGAGGGCACGCGACGTCCAGATCTTCTGACCGTTGATGCGGTAGACATCGCCGTCTCGTTCGGCGCGGGTCGCGATGCGCGTCGTCTCGGAGCCGGCGGCGGGTTCGGTGACGCCGAACGCCTGGAGCCGCTTGCGACCGTCGGCGACCTGGGGAAGGTAGTGCTGCTTCTGCTCGTCGGAGCCGTGGCGGAGCAGGGTGCCCATGACGTACATCTGGGCGTGGCAGGCGGAGGGGTTGCCACCGCTCGCGGCGATCTCTTCGAGGATGACGGAGGCACCGGCGAGGCTGAGGCCGCCACCGCCGTACTGCTCGGGGATGAGCGCGGCGAGCCAGCCGTGGCGCGTCAGGTCGGCGACGAATTCCTCGGGGTAGCGGTCGGGTTCGAGGCCGCGCCAGTACTCGTTGCCGTACTTGTCGCACAGTCGGCGCACCTCGGTGCGGATGACGGCGAAGTCGTCGGGTTGCTCGAAGTCCATCGTCGACCAGTCGAGCACGGCGGGGCGGTCACGGCAAAGCCGGGAGAACGGTCGGGGAATTGGACCGGGTCGGGTGATCTCCGAGAACATCGACACCGTCGACGATCCTGCGACACCCGACCCGTGTTGGCGCGTCGTTGCGAGGGGTGCGCGCGGCGGTCTACAGCCGCCGGGCGCGAACGCGATCCGTCAGCGGGACAGCGTCGTGAAGTGCATCTTGGCGCGGGCGTCTTCGAGGTCGACGCGAGCCGCGGCAAGTGCCCGGAAGTTGTTCTGGTTACGGGCGTCCTCACGGCGGTTCCACGCCGCCAGGAGATCCCGGAATGCGAGGGTCTGCTGTGCGTTCACGTTCACCACGCTACGGATCACCCGACGTTTGTACAATCCGTAATCGTTCGGATCTGGTGGCGGATCAGCTCATCCAGCAGAACTTTCGAAAGTCAGAGGCGGCATCCACCTTCGAAACTACAGTACGGGTGTGTTTCACCTCGACGACATCAACCGCGACCTCCTCGACCTGCTCCAGGCAGACGGTCGTCTCTCGTACCGCGAGATCGGCGAGCGGATCGGCCTGTCGGCGCCTGCGGTGACCGAACGGATCCGCAAGCTCGAGGAGGCGGGCGTCATCACCGGCTACCGCGCCACGATCGACTACGAGAAGATCGGGTTCCCGATCCTGTGCATCATCCGCCTGAACGCGACCAACCTCGATCGGTCGACGATCGACGACGTGATGCGGGCGATCCCCGAGATCATCGAAGCGAATCGGGTGACCGGGTCGGAGTCGCACGTCATCCGGGCACGGGTCCGCTCGACGGCCCACCTCGAGGAGCTGCTCGAACTCGTCACCGGCCACGGCACGACCGTCACGAACATCGTCACGAGTTCGCCCGTGCCGCGCCGACCGATGAACCTGCGCAAGGCGCTCGCCTATGTCGGCGACGACGACTGAACGACAGGCCGGTCGGGAGGGTCGGATCAGGGCGCGGCGGCGATCGGACCGACGGTCACACCGATCGACGTGCCCGTGTCGCGCACCGCGTCGGGGTAGAAACCCGCGCTGACGAACCAGTCGTCGCTCTCCACCGTGAACAGGATGCTGTTCGTGGCATCGACACGGCTGGTGATCTCGAAGCCCGCCTCCCGGAGTTCGGCCAGGTAGGCCTCGCCCAGCGGCACCGGTTCGCCGGAGTTCCACCCGGTGATGTCGTAGATCGTCGACTCGCCGCCGGACATCTCGTCGGCGCCCTCGAGCTCGATCGCACCCGGCAGTGGGACGTCGTCGGGGAAGCTGTCGGGGATCTCGACCCGAGCGATCGTCGCGACGACCGGTGCGACCGTCGTCGACGAGGACTCGTCGTCACCGCCGCAGGCCGTCAAACCGACCGCTGCGACGAGCGGGGCGACGAGCACGAACGCAACGGGGTGTCGGCGGAGCATCCGCACAACCTACGCGGCCCGGACGCGACAACGGCAGGGTCGGAAGTCCTCCGACCCTGCCGTTGTCTCCGTCACGTCGCTGCGGGTGAGCGACGAGGTGCCGGTCTGATCAGGCGCCGCCCTCGTTGAGGGTGACCTCGATCGGTGTGTACACCTCACCGGTCACGGCGACCGGGATGCCCAGCTCGGCGAGCAGGGTCAACGCTTCGATCGCGATGTCGGTTCGGTACGCGCCCTCGGTCGGTTCGGCCGTCAGGACGGTCGCCCCTTCGAGGTTCGGTGTGTTCAGCGCGATCTCGACGGTGCGATCCCACGCCAGTTCGTCCATCACGCCCGGCCCGTTCGGGGACGGCCAGATGAGCTTGTTGACCTCGTTCATCTGCCACAGCTGGTGGCTGGCACCGAGGGTCGGGCCGGCGGCGAGGACGATGTCCGTGCACTCCTGGACGTTGTCACGGCAGTACAACCAACCGCCGATCGACGCCGCCACGAAGCGGGTGGTGATGTCGAGATACTCGGGATCCGACTCGAGACGGTCGCCGCTCGCCCAGATCGCGTCCTGCAACATGCCGACGCCGACTTCCTCGTACGAGATGACGTTGAAGTCCTCCGGCTGGTACAGCTCGCCCGTGTCGGGGTTGATGGCCTCGAGCACCTGTGCATACTCGTTGTAGGTCATCGCCTCCGCGGCGTCGATCTCGCCGTCGAGCAGCGCGGCCATGTCGAAGTTCTGGCCGACCAGTTCGACGTCGGAGGCCGGGTCGAGGCCCTCTTGGCCGAGGGCGGCGAAGACCTCGTACTCGTTGCCGAAGCCCCAGTTGCCGATCGTCTTGCCGGCGAAGTCGGCCGGCGACTCGATGCCCGAGTCGGCGAACGCGACCTGCAAGGTGCCCGACCGCTGGTAGATCTGTGCGACGTTCACGATGTTCGCACCTGCTTCACGGCTGGCGAGTGCCTTCGGGACCCAGGCGAGGGCGAAGTCGACATCGCCGTTCGCGAGCTGGGTCTGGGGGACGATGTCGACGCCACCTTCGACAATGGTCACGTCGAGGCACGCTGCGTCGTAGTAGCCCTGGTCGATCGCCGCGTAGTAGCCGGCGAACTGC
>JAGQSS010000210.1:3271-6485 GCA_020439405.1 Ilumatobacter sp.
CCTCCTCGTCGGTGGCTTCCTCGTCCATGTCCTCGGACGCCTCCTCGGCGTCGTCGGCGGGCTCCTCGGCCGGTTCTTCGGCAGCATCCTCGGCGGGTTCTTCCGCCGGGGTCTCGGCCGGCTCGTCGGCCGGTTCGTCGTCGTCGCCGCACGCGGCGGCGACCAATGAGAGTGCGACGACGCTGGCGAGCGCCATCCGCACCTTGGGTGTACGTGTCCTCATGTCATGCTCCTCCCCCCGGGGCGGCGCCCCGTCGGTGTCTGGTGGTGGACTCCATCGCCATGGAGATCAGGTAGAACGTCAACCCCAACAGGCAGGCGCCGAGCACGTAGCCCCACGCCACCGCGTTGCGGGAGTTCGCGAAGTTTGACGGGATTCGACGACCGAGGCCGATGTCGCGTCCACCGAAGTACTCGGAGACGAACGCCGTGATGACCGACGCCGGCGCCGCGATCTTGAGCGCCGTGAAGAGGTACGGCACGGCGTTCGGGATGCGCGCCTTGAGCAGGACCGCGGTCGGCGACGCGGCGTACGAGCGCAGCAGTTCGAGGTGGGTCGGCGACACCTGCCGCAGGCCCTTCGCGACGTTGACCAGCACGATGAAGAACACGATCAGGGTCACCATCAGACGGCGGGGCACGTCGCTCGTCGCGCCGTACATGTTGAGGAACACGGTGACGAGCACGACGATGGGGATCGCGTTGAGCGCGACCGCCAACGGGGTGACGAGTTCGGTCATGAATCGGAACCGGACCAGCAGGAAGCTGACGGCGACGCCGAGCACGGTGCCGGCGATCAGGCCGATCAGGGCGTTGGTGCCGGAGTAGACGGTGGCGTCCCAGATGATCCCGAAGTTGTCGACGAACGCCTCGAGGATGCTCGACGGCGACGGGAGGAAGTACGGCTTCAAGTCGAAGATCTGGACGACCGCCTCCCAGAGCGCGAGGAAGATGGCCCCGAACAGGAGCGGCCAGGCGACCGTCGCGACGGCGTGACGCGACGTCATCGGTCGTCGACTCCACCGACGACCGGTTGCTCGATGCCGCGCAGGGCTTCGCGCACCTCGGTGATCTTCTCGTAGAAGCCTCCGGCCTCGCGGGTGTCCTCGTCGCGGTCGCCGCCGAGTTCGACGTCGATCGTCTGGGTGATGCGACCGGGCCGCGGCGACATCACGACGACGCGGTCGGACAGGAACACCGCCTCCGGGATCGAGTGGGTGACGAACACGACGGTCGTGTGGGTCTCGGCGCAGATCCGGAGCAGTTCGGCCTGCATGTGCTCGCGGGTCATCTCGTCGAGCGCCCCGAACGGTTCGTCCATGAGGAGCAGCGAGGGTGACGAGGCGAGGGCGCGAGCGATCGCGATCCGCTGCTGCATGCCACCGGACAATTGCCACGGCATGTGTCCGGCGAATTCCGGCAGTTTGACGAGTTCGAGCATTTCGTGCGCGCGTTCGCGGCGCTGGGTCTTGTCCCACCCCTTGAGCTCGAGTGGGAGTTCGATGTTCTTCTCGACCGAGCGCCACTCGAACAGGCCCGCCTGCTGGAAGGCCATGCCGTACTCCTGGTCGAGCCGGGCCTGGCGCGCCGCCTTGCCGTTGATCGTGATCGTGCCACCGCTCGGCTCGATCAGGTCGGCGATCAGTCGGAGCAGGGTCGACTTGCCGCAGCCCGACGGGCCGATCAACGAGACGAACTCGCCCGGGGCGATCGTCAGGTCGATGTCGACGAGCGCGTCGACCTGGCCCGGGGTGCCCGGGTTGAACACCTTCGACACCTTGCTGACCGCCACGGCGGATGTGGTCACGAGAACTCCTCCTGCGGGCGATCGCGCATGACCACCACTTCCATCAACACGACCAGGCCGTAGAGCACGAGCCCGAGCGCGGCGGCACCGAACACGGCGCCGTACAACTTCTCCGGGTCGCTGGTGGCGGCCTGGCTGTACGAGATCACGGCACGGCCGATGCCGCCGGGGATACCCGTCGAGATCTCCGAGACGATGACGCCGATGACCGACGCGGTGGCACCGAGCTTCAGCGCGGGGATCAGGTACGAGACCGATGCCGGCAGCCGGAGCCGCCAGAGCGTCTGCCACCACGACGCGGCGTAGCTGTCCATCAGTTCGAGTGCGGCCGCCGGCGGCGAGTTGAGCCCGCGCAGGGCACCGACCGCGATCGGGAAGAACGACAAGAACGCTGCGAGCAGACAGACCGACGCCCACCGCGGCCACTCCCAGCCGAACAGATCGAACCGACCCGACCACGAGACGACCTGCGGTGCCAGGGCGATGAGCGGCACGGTCTGCGACATGATCACCCACGGCAGCAGGCCGCGCTCGACGACGCGGAAGCGGGCCATCAGGATCGCGAGACCGATGCCGATCGCCGTGCCGAGCAGCAGACCGCCGATCGCGAGGCGGAACGTGTACCACGCGTACCCGAGCACCGCGACCCACAGCGGCCGCGAGTCGGCGGCGGTGCTCTCGTTCTCGAACAGGCGACCCACCATGTCCCACGTGTGCGGCATCGCACGGTCGGTCGTCTTCGGGAGGATGTTCATGCCGAGGATCGAGCCGCCGTCCTCGGGGCCGACCCACTTGTAGAACTCCCACCACGCGGCGACGATCACGAGCGCGAGCACGAACATCGCCGTGCGGCGCGCGGCGCGGGAGATCACGGTCGGGCCTCCGCCCGGGTGGCGGACGGCCGGGTCACGTCTTCGCGAGCTTGGTCTCGTTGACGAACGGGATGACCCGCTCGCCGTACTCGGTGAGGGTGTGGTCCTTGCCGTCGTGCTGGAGGTAGATCGCGAACTGGTCGACGCCGAGGTCGCGCAACTCGGCGAGACGCTCGAGCTGGGCCGACGGCGGACCGAGGATGCAGAACCGGTCGACGATCTCGTCGGGCACGAACGCGGCGTGGGTGTTGCCGGCCTGGCCGTGCTGGTTGTAGTCGTACCCTTCGCGTTCTTTGATGTAGTCGGTGAGCGCCTGGGGCACGGCGTCGCTCGTGTCGCCGTACCGCATCACGATGTCGGCGACGTGGTTGCCGACCATGCCGCCGAACCAGCGCACCTGGTCGCGCATGTACTCGATGTCGTCGCCGACGTACGCGGGCGCCGCGACGCAGATCGTGATGTCGTCGGGGTCGCCGCCGGGGGCGGCGGCGGCCGGGCGGACGGCGGAGATCGTCCATTCGGCGATCTGGGTGTC
>JAGQSS010000211.1 GCA_020439405.1 Ilumatobacter sp.
CCAACTCGGCGAGATGGGCGTCGGTGAAGTCGTACGGCTCGGACGGGACCAGCACCACGTCCGGAGCGAGCGCTGCGACCTGGGCCAGTTCGACGGTCGGGTAGTCACCGCCGACCGCACCGCAGACGTTGTGCACACCGATCCGACGCAGCACCGACGCCCCGAACGTGTCGTCGCCGATCGTCATCCACGGCCGTCGCCAGATGGGCACGAACGCGCTGAGGCCGAGCGATTCGACTCGTTCGTCGACCGGCCCGGGAGCCGGCACGCCGACGGCGTGAGCCAACACCGCGAGGTCGTCGGCGAGACGATCGATCGACCGGACGTCGAGGACGACGAGTTCGACGCCGGCGCTCACGAGCGCTTCGGCGTCCTCGCGACGGTTCTCCTCCCGGTCGACGACGACCAGATCGGGTGCGAGCGCGACGATCTGGTCGATGTCGGGGTTCTTCGTCCCACCGACGTGCGGGAGGTCGGGACGCTCGCAGAAGCGCGTGCACGCGATCGGCTCGACACCCCAGGCGGACAAGGTCTCGGTCGCGGACGGCACCAAGCTCACGATTCGCACGCACCCACGGTACGCAGATCCGGCGCGGCCTGGCCTAGGTTCGCCCCGACACCGACGAGGGGAGCCGACATGCAGATCAAACAAGGAGAAACCGCCGCGATCGTGACCGGCGGCGCGTCCGGACTGGGCCGCGCCAGCGCTCGAGCACTCGCCGCCGCCGGCGCGAACGTGACGATCTTCGACGTCAACGCGGAGGGCGGCCTCGCCGTGGCCGACGAGATCGGCGGACTGTTCTGCCACGTCGACATCCTCGACGAGGAGAACGTGATCGCCGGGTTCACCGAGGCGCGCACGGCGTTCGGGCAGGAGCGGATCCTGGTGCACTGTGCACAGGTGTCGCGCGGCGGTAAGACCGTCGGACGCGACCGGGAGACGGGCGGCTGGAAGCGGCTGTCGACCGAGGCGTTCGAGCTGTCCGCGCGCGGAATCCTCGTCGCGAGCTACCGCATGGCGTCGCTGTCGGCGCTCGGCATGTGCGAGAACGCCGAGCCGCTCGGCGACGACGGCGAGCGTGGTGTGATCACCCTGACCGCGTCGGTCGCGGCCCAGGACGCCCAGGTCGGCCAGGTCGCGTACGGATCGTGCAAGGCCGGCGTGAACGGGCTGGTCCTCCCGATGGCACGCGACCTCATGAACGAGGGCATCCGGGTCAACTCGATCATGCCGGGCATCTTCGCCACACCGCCGATGCTCGGCGTGCCCGAGAAGGTGCTCACCAACCTCGCGGCGTCGGTGCCGTTCCCGAAGCGGCTGGGTGACCCGCCGGAGTTCGGATCACTCGTGCTCGAACTGGTGCGCAACAGCTACTTCAACGGGCAGAACATCCGCCTCGACGGCGCCATCCGCATGCCGCCGCGCTGACGACCGTCGGCAGCCGAATCCCACGCGAAGGGCCACTGGTACCGTCGCGTCATGGGCGAACACAGGGAAGTTCGTCGCCGAGCGGTCGTGGCGGCGGTCGCGATCTCGCTGATCGCGACTGCGTGCTCGGGCGGCGACGAGGCGAGCGACGACACCTCGGCCGAGCCGTCCGTCGACACGACGGCGGCCGACGAGACCGCTACCGAGGCCGACAGCACGGCGCCGGCTCCACCCGGCACCGCCGCGCCGGTCGACGTGGCGACGCTGATGTCGGCCGAGCCGACCGTCGTCGACGACACCGCCGAGACACGCTGCGACCGGTTGGGGTATCCGTGCTCGTGGTCCGACGTCGACCAATCGGAGATGGACCGCTCGCACGAACTCTCGATCGAACTCGAGGCGATCATCGCCGACGCGGGCGACCCCGCCGCCGGGCTCGAGGCGGCCGTCGACCGACTGGCCGACGTCGACGACCTCGTCGAGCTGATCGTCGACCAGGAAGGTCTCACCGGGTTGATGTTCCGCCTCGACGGACTGCCCGAGATGTACGCCTTCAGCGAGTTCGCCGGCCCGGTCGGACCGTCCGAACCGCTCGACTTGGCGGCGCTCGGCGTCGAGAGCCTCGCCGCCGAACCGGCACAGCCACAGGGGTTCCGGGCGGTGCCGCGCGACTACCACCCCACCGGCGGCCCGATCGTCCCCAAGACCGCCGTCGTCATCGACCCCTACGCGAAGCGGGACGTCGAGTGCCCGGAGGAGATCCCGGACGGCATCGACTGCCGGATCACGAGCGACAACCGGGTCGAAGGGTCCGTGATCCACGCCATCCTGAACGCGCAGGAGCAGATCACGTCGACCTACGTCCCGGCGGCGGACGACCCATCGCAGCCGGGTGGGTGGGACCCGATCCTCGGCCCACCGCTGAGCGGGTTCGATCTGGTCCATCTCGCGAGCCACGGCAGTTCCGGATGTGCCGACATCGGCCCCGGCTGGGTCGCGACCTGGGGCGGCAGTGACGAACCCGTCGCACTCCCCGACCGGTGCTACTCGGTCTCGGCGATCGGCATCTACAACCGAGCCCGCTACGCAGGCCTGTCGCCCGAAGAGCGCCGCATCCCCGACGGTCTGTCGTTGTCGGGCGACAAGTGGGTCGCCCGCGACGACTGGTTCACCGGACAGCTGAAGAGCACGGCGATCGTGTACATGTCGCACTGCACGTCGGCCGACGGTTCGCTGCTCGCGTCCGGCCGGTACGGCAGCTTCGTCGGGTGGCACAGCTACGCCCGGCTCACCACCGCCCAGGAGGCCGGGATCATGTTCTGGGACCTGATGGCGACAGAGGGTCTCGAGTTCGATCAGGCGATCGAACAACTCGCCGAGAACGGCCTCGACTCGACCGTCGTCGCCGACATCACGAACGGCGGCGCAGCCGGCGCCGTCCTCGCCCACCGCGGGAAGAACCAGCGCGCCCGCGACGTCGTCACCCTCGAACTCGACGGCGCCGACCCCGACGGTCAGGTGTTGCGCGTCGAAGGCATGCCCGCCGACGGACAGCCCGAGCGGTTCCCGGCCGAGCAGCAGTCGCTCACGATCGAGGTCGAAGGCGTCCGGGACGGGACGGCCGGTGAGGTCACGATCGACCTGTACTACGACGGGCAGAAGCTGATGCCGCAGCAACCGATCGACCTCGAGGCCGACGGCACCGAAGTCGCGTCGGGCGCCGATTGGGGCACCTGGCGGGTGCAGGTCCGACCCGGTCTGTTCGAGATCCCCGACACCACGCCCGCCGACTTCACGGTCGGGGCAGCCGCAAAACCACTGGAGGTCCGGGCCTACGTGGCCGAGGCGGAGTACACGGCCGACCGGGGCAACGTCACGTTGGGGGCGCTGCTCGCGTCCAACGGTCCGCTTCCGATCTTCACCGAGTTGGCGAACGGCATGCCGGCGAACGGCGAGGTGCGCGGCAACGATCTCCGGATCGAGTTCGACACCGCCGGCGGCCACGTCGAGGGAACGCTGCTCGTCGAGATGCTCGCATCCGGGATCCCCGTCGGCGAGTGGCAGCTCGACCTCACCGGGACGTACGACTCCGCCACGGGGCAGATCTCGGGCGACTTGTCGGGTTCGGCGTTCGGTGGCATCGCGGGCATCTACGCCGGCGATTCCGGGTCGGGCACGTGGGAGGGCACGGTCGATCTCGGCGGTGCCACCCTCCAGGCGACCCTCGGCGTCAATGGGCAGTCGCAGCCGTACACCGGCAGGATCACCCCGGTCACCTCGTCGGGCTGACGACGCTCAAGCGGCCGTTGCATCGATCGAGCCGGCCAACACGTGACCGCGCTCGTCGGTGATCGACCCGATGCCGTCGATCTCGCTGAGGGTGTCGACCAGTCGCGCCCGCCCCTTCCATCGGGGCGTGGCGTCGATGACGAGCCGGTCGGCGTCGAGTCGGACGTGCTTGAGCTGGCGGGCGCCGGCGAGTTCCGGGTCGCGAGTGATCGCCCACAAGACCTTGCCGATCAGCGTGATCCGCTTCGGATCGACGCGTCCGGGTTGGGTGAGTTCCGTCCAGAACGAGCGGCCCCACCGCATGATCGTGCGGCGGTGCGTCCAGGCGAACATGATCAGCGCCGTCCGGCTGAACGGGTTGGCGACGGTCTTGAACAGGCGGCCCATACCGCCGACGATGCCCGCAACGGCGCCGGACGAAACGGCGTCGCGGATCAGCAGGTGCGCGGGCCCGCTCGACGTGGTTCACCCATCGTTCGCGGCGCACCGGTTTCGCGCGTCACCCGGATGGGTAACACTGGAGGGGTGATGTTGCGCGCCGTGACGATGAGTCCCCCCGCTCGACTGGCTGGAAGGGGGTGCGCACGATGACGTCCACGCCGATCAAGATGCCGAAGCGGCGACCGTCTCGTGTCGTCGTCGAACCCGTCGCCCCGGTCGTCGACGGCGGGCGCTTCCCCGCCAAGGCCGCGCTCGGCGAGCCCGTGTTCGTGGCGGCCGACGTCTTCGGTGAGGGCCACGACGCGATCGACGCCGCCGTCCGCTGGCGGCACGCGCCGGTCGTCGGTGAGGCCGGGCCGTGGGAACAGACGGCGATGGAGTTCGTCGTCAACGATCGCTGGACCGCGTCGTTCGTCCCGACCGAACTCGGCCGGTACCAGTACGAGATCAACGCCTGGTCCGATCCCGTCGAGACATGGCGTCACGGCATCGAGGCCAAGGCCGACGCCGGAGTCGACATCACCGTCGAACGGCTCGACGGTGAGCGCATCGTCGACGCGCTCCTCGCGGCGGCGCGCAAGACGAAGCCGGTGATCGCCGACGACGTCGAGACCCTCGAACGCTTCCGACAGGCGCTCGCCGACGGCGATCCGGCGACGCTCCATGAGGTGTTCGCCGACGGCGCCTGGGCGCGGCTGTCGCACCGGTACGTCGACCGCAAGCCCACGGCGGTGAGCGCCAAGTTCGACGTCGACGTCGATCCGGAGCGGGGCCGGTTCAGCTCCTGGTACGAGTTCTTCCCCCGTTCGCCGTGGCACGGCGATGCCGGCCCGGGCGATCACGCCACGCTCCGCGACGCGATCGACCGCCTCGAACGGGTCGAGGCGATGGGCTTCGACGTGCTGTACCTCCCGCCGATCCATCCGATCGGCGAGGTCAACCGCAAGGGACGCAACAACTCGACCGAGGCAGCGCCCGACGACGTCGGCAGCCCGTGGGGCATCGCCGACCACACGGCGGTCCATCCCGAACTCGGCACGCTCGCCGACGTGACGGCGCTGATCGCCGCCGCTCGCGAGCACGGGCTCGAGCTGGCGCTCGACATCGCGTTCCAGTGCACACCCGACCACGTGTGGGTCGAGGAACATCCGGAGTGGTTCAAGCACCGCGCCGACGGATCGATCCAGTTCGCCGAGAACCCACCCAAGAAGTACCAGGACATCTATCCGATCGACTTCGAGACCGACGACTGGGAAGCCCTGTGGGCCGAGCTCGCCGGCGTCATCCGGTTCTGGATCGACCGGGGCATCACGATCTTCCGGGTCGACAACCCGCACACGAAGGCGTTCGCGTTCTGGGAGTGGGCGTTGGCCTCGATCCGCGCCGACCACCCGGAAGCCATCTTCCTGGCGGAGGCGTTCACGCGCCCGCGGGTGATGGAACGTCTCGCCAAGATCGGGTTCAACCAGTCGTACACGTACTTCGCATGGCGGCGCTCCGCGTGGGAGCTGCGGGAGTACTTCACCGATCTGTCGACCCGCACGGTCGACTACTACCGTCCCAACGCCTGGCCGAACACCCCCGACATCCTCACCGACCAGCTCCAGCACGGCGGCCGACCGGTGTTCGCGGTCCGCGCGGTGCTCGCCGCCACCCTGTCGGCGAACTGGGGGATCTACGGGCCGGCGTTCGAGCTGGTCGAGCAGTTGGCGATCCGGCCGGGGTCGGAGGAGTACCTCGACTCCGAGAAGTACCAGACTCGCCAGTGGGACCTCACCTCCGACGCGTCGCTCGAGCCGCTGATCACCAAACTCAACCGCATCCGTCAGGAGCAACCGGCGTTGCGCCACCTGCGGACGTTGCAGTTCCACGACACCGACTCCGAGGGCCTGCTGTGCTTCTCGAAGACCGACCCGATGGGCGACGGCGACCCGATCCTCGTGATCGTGAACCTCAACGGCTACGAGCCGCACAGCGGCCACGTCCACATCGACCCTCGTACCTTCGACCTCGGGCTCGGCGACGACGACGACTTCGTCCTCGACGACCTGCTGGGCGGCGGCACCTATCGCTGGCGCGGCTGGCACAACTTCGTCGCCCTCGACCCGGGCCGCACCGGTTACGCCCACGTCTTCGCGGTGCGACCGACCGACCGATGACCGCGGCACCGACGACTGCGACAGCGAAGGGAGTGCTCCGATGAGCAACGACTGGTTCACAGCGAAGGGAGTGCTCCGATGAGCAACGACTGGTTCAAGGACGCCGTGATCTACGAGTTGCACGTGCGTGCGTTCGCCGACTCGAACGGCGACGGCACGGG
>JAGQSS010000212.1 GCA_020439405.1 Ilumatobacter sp.
CGCATCCCGAGCTTGTCGAGCTTCTTCGACACGCTGAAGCCGGGCGTCGAGGTCGGCACGATGATCTGGCTCATCCCCTGGTAGCCGCCCTCGTCGGACGTGCGGGCGAGCAGGCACAACCAGTCGGCCTGGAGCGAGTTGGTGATCCACATCTTCGACCCGTTGATGACCCACTCGTCGCCGTCGCGCACGGCTCGGGTGCGGATGCCGGCCACGTCGGAGCCGTGGTCGGGCTCACTGACGGCGATCGAGGCGACCATCTCACCTCGTAGGGCCGGGGCGAGGAACTGTTCCTTCTGCTCGGCCGTGCCGAACTTGGCGAGCGACGGGGTGGCCATGTCGACCTGCACGCCGAGCGCCATCGGGAGCGACCCGTGGTCGCAACGCCCGACCTCCTCGGCGAGGATCACCGTGTACAGGTGGTCGGCACCCTGCCCGCCGAACTCGGGCTCGTACTCGAGGCCGAGCATGCCGAGCTTCGCCATCGACGAGAAGATGTCGTGGAGCGGCATCATCTCGGCCGCCTCCCACTCGGGGATGTGCGGGTTGATCTCCCGCTCGACGTAGTCACGGACCATCGCCCGGAAGGCGCGGTGTTCCTCGGTTTCACGCATGCGGGCGACAGTACGCAAGCGGGCCCCGACCGACGCCATTCGGCGGAGCGTTTCAGCGGTGATCGTCACCGATCACGCGTCGATGGGCGTTCGGCAGGAACGAGGCGAGTCGGTCTGCGGCCGCCCGGGCGCCGTCGTGGCCAGGGGCATCGAGCGAGTCGATGATGAACCCGATCCGTCGTGTCGTCGGGCCGATCGCCGTTCGGGTCGTCTGGCGCCAGTTCCAGCGGCGGCAGGTCACCCCCTCGTCGTCGGCCCAGACCGGCTCGCCGGGATCGGGGTGTTCGACGATTGTGTCACCGTGGTCGGTCGTCGGGAACGGCTCGTCGCCCGACGCCAACAGCAGACGCGGGAAACCCTCGTACTGATCGAGGTCCTCACCACCGATCGGGACACGATGGAGCACCGACACGGCGTTGTACAGGTCGACCATCGGGCCGATTCGGGGCAGCCCGCGTTCGCTCCCGATACGTCGGAGGAGTGCGTCGACGCTCGATCGCGCGACGCGCGGCTTCACGCCGAAGTTGCGGAACGCCTGCTGCCACTGCAGGACGTGGGCGTCGGCCGCGTCGACTCGGACGGCCGCCGCCGCCGCGAACAGCTCCTCGACGGTGCGTGCCACGAGGTGCTCGTCGATCTCGTCGGCTGCGACGAGCCAGACCCGAGAGTCGGGCCAACGTTCCGGAATCGCGTCATCGACCGACGCGCCCTCGACCCAGTCGCGCGCACCGATCATCGCGCCACCAGCCCTGCACCGACGACGCACATCGCGAGCCCGCCGAGTCTGATGGGGGTGAGGTGTTCGCCGAACTGCCAGAGGCCGACGACGACCAGGATCGCCGCGACGATCGCCTGCGTCGACACGCTCGCCGTGCTGATGCTCCACCCGGTGCGGTACATGGCGTACACGCCGAGCTCGATGCCGGCGACCGACAGCACCAGTGCCCAAGGTGCCCAGTGCGATGCCGGTCCGGTGACCGAACGGAGCCCGTCGGTCCGGTCGAACGCGACCGCCGAGACCATGACCAGCGCTGCGGCGCCGTAGACGAATGCGAACAGCGGTGCCGGCCTGACGGTGGTCGGCATCGACTTCTGCGCGAGGTGGTACCCGGTGAGGGCCGTCACGACGACGGCGAGTGACGCGAGGCGGGCGCTCATGTGGCACCTCCGGTCGGTTCGTGGACGGCCAGGACGAAACGGGCCGTGCTGTCGCCGTCGTTGCGGTAGGAGTGCGGTTCGTCGGCGTGGAACAGCGCCGACTGGCCACTCGTCACGACGACGGGGTCGGCTGCCCCGACGGTGATCGTGACCGATCCCTCGGTCACGAGGAGGGATTCGCGGGCGCCGGTCCGGTGGGCGTCGGAGCGTCGCTCCTCCCCGGGCTCGAGTGTCCACTGCCAGAGTTCGAGCGGGTCCGATCCGACGAGCAGCCGTCCGGTTCCGCCGCGTTCGCCGGTCCACAGGGCGGGTGCTGCTTCGTTGTCGGGCTGCAGGACGACGCTCGGCTTGTCGGAGCCCGCAAGGAGCTCGACGAGCGAGATGTCGAATCCCTGGGCGATCGACAGCAGGCTCGAGAGCGACGGGTTCGCGTCGCCGGCCTCGATCTGGGCGAGCAGGCGCCGGCTCACGCCGAGTCGGAGTGCTGCTGTGTCGAGTGTCCATTGACGCTGCTGTCGCCGCCGTCGCACCTCGGTTGCCACGCGACGCGCCTCCGGTTCCGGGTTTTCCATGTAGTGCATTAAAGCGCACTATGTAGTGCATTGCAACATCCGGCGGTCTCGGGTCAGGCGGCGCGGCGGCTGGGTGGGCCGGTGTTGTGGATGGTGCCGTCGGGGTAGTGGATGGTGAGTTGGCGGTTGGGTCCGAGTTCGATTGCCCAGTCGGCGTCGTGGATCTTGGTGTGGTGGTGGGTGCAGATGGGGAGGAGGTTGTCGAGGTCGGTGTTGCCTCCGTTGCGCCACCAGAGGATGTGGTGGATCTTGCAGCGGTCGAATCTGGTGTCGCAGCCGGGGATCGCACAGGTCGGGTAGAGGGCTCGCAGCGCCCGCCGCTGAGCCGGTGACGCGAGTCGTGTGGAGCGGCCGAGATCGAGGTTGCCGGGGGCGTGCAAGACGACCCCGTTGCGGACCACGATGGTGTGCACGGTCGCGTCGTCGATGAGTTCGGCCAGGATCCGGTGTGGGATCTCGATGGGGATGCCCCAGTCGACGGTCGGGCCGCCGTTGCCGTCGCTCGATGAGGTGTCGACGACGACGATGTATTCGGGTCGTCCGGTGCTGGGTGCGTCGCCTGCGACGAGTCGGGCGAGGGCGAGTGCGTTGAGGTGGTGTTGCTTGCCGACGGGGTCGGTGGGGCACGTGTCGGGCACCGACTCGGCGAAGAGGGCGGCGACGGTGTTGTCGATCCGGCCCAGCAGTTTGCGTCCGGTGACGGGGTCGAAGCGGCCGCGGATGCAGATCATGCCGTCGCCGTCGGTCCACGACGACAGGCGGGTGTCGCGGCGCTGGCGTTCGAGTCGGTCGATGCCGTCGTTGCGGCGGATGTTCTTCGCTTCCAGACTCAACCGGCGTCGCCATTCGTCGACCGTGGCCACGCTGGCGACGTCGGCGAGGTCGCCGACTCGGTCGAACAGTTCGGTGCGTTGTTCGTCGTTGTCGAGGTTGCGCGCTGTGTTCGTCAAGGCGTCGACGTGGGCTTCGGTGATGTCGCCGTCGTCGAGCAATCCGCCGAACGCTGGCACGTGGTCGATCGTGGAGGAGCGTTCGCGGTCCTTGATGGCGTCGCGGGTCGATCCGCGGGTGCAGTCGGCGGCGGTCCGTTCGGGGAACGGATCGTCGGTGGCGAGCAGTGACGTGAGTTCGGTCCGCGATGACGACAACCAGGCCTGGATCTTGCCGACCGACCGCAACGCCTCCTGCACCTGCACGTTGTCGACACCGGCGACACCACGGCCGGCGGCACGGGCAGCTACGACCTGCTCCACGTGCTCGACCACCGCGGTGACATCCATGACCCGAGTATGACCAGGGGGTGCCACAGGGTTTCCGGGTCAGGCCGAAGTCGTTCGGATGCGATCGAGACCGCGCCGGCCGAGCTACGCCGGTCGGGGAGCGGGTGGATGCTCGTCGCGGAAACGGGTGACCCACGCACGATTGAGGTCGTCGGAGAGTTGCATCGTGTCCGGCTCATGGACGGCTACATCGGTGTTGCCGATGTGGGCGACCACGCGGCGGACGATGGTGGTCGGATCGCCGGCCAGGTCTTCGTACGTGATCACGAGCGGCGTGACGCCCGACTCGGCGAACCAGGCGGACCAGCCCGACGCCTCCGCCTCGAGCAAATGGACCGCGCGCTCGATCTGGTCGGCGTCGTAGCGGGGCGGTCGTGGCGTACGGCTTCGCTGTCGCTCGGACCCGTCGGCGTGGCGGTGCCACAGGCCGGTCTGCTCGGCGAGGACGAGCGACACCGCCTGGGCGATCCGATCTTCCCGAACGAGATGGACGAACCGGTCGACGCCCAGCGCCTTTGCCAACAGAGCGGTTTCCGATCCGATGCCCGGATACAGCGAATGGAGCCGATCGAGGAGCGCTTCCATGTCGCTCCACATGATCCGCACGCCGACGCGTCCGGTTCCGGCCGGGCCATGGTAGACGACACCCTGCACGTAGTCGGCGCCCCACTCCGCCGGATCCGGCGGGAGGCCCCACGCCTGCCGGAACGTCGGCACGGAGGCGGGCCGGAAATACGACTGAGTTCACCGGCGACGCCGGTTCGTGCCAGCAGGTCGCACAACATCGTCGAGCCACTCCGCGGGGAGGAGCACAGTAGGTACCCGTGACCGTCCATGCCGCGAGTCTGTCGAGGGCGCGAGGTGGCGGACCGGGAGGTTTCGCCGATGCCGCGCCGAGGCTTGTCGAGAGGTGTCGACACCATTGCGGTGCAGGTCAGGTATGCTGTCCACCGGTTCGTGGAAGGTCCACGGGCTGCACAACTGAGCGATCAACGGGTTGGTTGCCGGTTGCCGACTCCGTCGCCCCTCGAAGGGCAGGACGGGCTTGCCAACTGGGAACCGGCTCGATCGCTCCAGAGCGCGGCGAACGAAAGCCGTCGCCGCTGAAAGGAGCCATTCGTGGCTGACCCCATCCGCGTCTCCGGACCCATCTCGGGCACCGACAAGACGCTCACCTTCGAGACGGGCAAGTTCGCCCCGCAGAGCCAGGGCGCCGTCGTGGCGTCCATCGGTGGCACGAAGGTCCTCACCACCGCCAACGCGGCCAAGGACGTCCGTCCGGGCATGGACTTCTTCCCGCTGACGGTCGACGTCGAAGAGCGTGCCTACGCCGCCGGCAAGATCCCGGGCTCGTTCTTCCGTCGTGAAGGCCGTCCGACCGAGGAAGCGATCCTCACCTGCCGCCTCACCGACCGCCCGCTGCGTCCGTCGTTCCCCGACGGCTTCCGCAACGAGACCCAGATCGTCACGACGGTCCTCGGTGCCGACCAGGAGAACCAGCACGACGTGCTGTCGATCAACGCCGCCTCGGCCGCGCTGATGATCTCGGGCATCCCGTTCGACGGCCCGCTCGGCGCCGTTCGCATGGCCTACACCCAGGAAGGCACCTGGATCCCGCACCCGACGTACCAGGAAGTCGAAGACGGCACGTTCGAGATCGTCGTCGCCGGCCGTGAACTCGACAACGGCGACGTCGCCGTGATGATGGTCGAGGCCGGTGGCACCGAGAAGAGCTTCTACTACTACGAAGACGGCGCCCCGAAGGTCGACGAGGCCGTCCTCGCCGACGCCCTCGAGGCCTGCAAGGTCTGGATCAAGGAATCGATCGCCCTCCAGCGTCAGCTGGTCGCGAGCGTGATCGCCACCAACGGTCCGATCGAGCCGATGACGTTCAACGCCGCCGTCGACTACACCCCCGAGGTGTTCGCCGCCGTCGAGGCGCTCGTCACCGACGAGGTCGCCGAGGCCGTCAAGATCGCCGGCAAGCACGAGCGCAACGCCGCCACCGACGCCGCGTCGGCCAAGGCCGTCGAGGCGCTGTGCGCCGAAGGCGCCGAGTTCGAGGGCCAGGAGAAGGCCGTCAAGGAAGCCGTCCGCAGCCTCACCAAGAAGCTGGTCCGCAAGCGGATCATCGAGGAGGGCCTGCGCATCGACGGCCGTGGCACGGCCGATCTGCGTCCGGTCTCGGCCGAGGTCGGCGTCCTGCCGACCGCCCACGGCTCGGGCCTGTTCCAGCGTGGCGAGACCCAGGTGATGAACGTCCTCACCATGGCCATGCCCCGCATGAACCAGATGATCGACTCGCTCTCGCCGTACGACGAGAAGCGCTACCTGCACCACTACAACATGCCGCCGTGGGCCAACGGTGAGACCGGCCGTGTCGGTTCGCCGAAGCGCCGCGAGATCGGCCACGGTGCCCTCGCCGCCCGTGCGGTCCTGCCGGTCGTCCCGTCGCAGGAAGACTTCGCCTACACGCTCCGTCTCGTGTCGGAAGTGATGTCCTCGAACGGTTCGACGTCGATGGCGTCGGTCTGCTCGTCGAGCCTCTCGCTCATGGACGCCGGTGTGCCCACCCGTGGCGCCGTCGCCGGTATCGCGATGGGCCTCATCAAGGAGGGCGACCAGTACGTCACCCTGACCGACATCCTCGGTGCCGAGGACGCGTTCGGCGACATGGACTTCAAGGTCGCCGGTACGCGCGAAGGCGTGACCGCGATCCAGATGGACATCAAGGTCAAGGGCATCACGCCGGAGATCATGCGCCAGGCACTCGAGCAGGCCCTGGCCGGTCGGCTCCATATCCTCGGCAAGATGGAAGAGACGA
>JAGQSS010000213.1 GCA_020439405.1 Ilumatobacter sp.
AGGTTCCCCGGGTCAGGTGATCGACGGTAACGCCTCGTTCCTCGGCGTCACCTCCGACACCTGACCCGGTGTCGGGGTCAGGTTGCGGACTGGATGGCTCGCCAGACTCGTTCGGGGGTGGTGGGGATGTCGACGTGGCGGACACCGAGGTGGGCCAACGCGTCGATCACCGCGTTCTGGACCGCCGGGGTCGCACCGATCGTGCCCGACTCACCGATCCCCTTCGCGCCGAGGGGGTTGAGCGGCGACGGCGTCTCGTGTGGTCGTCGCTCGAAGCTCGGCAGCTCGGCCGCCGACACCAACGCGTAGTCCATGAAGTTGGCGGTCTTCGGGTTGCCGTCCTCGTCGTACACGAACTCCTCCATCAACGCCTGCGCCGCGCCCGACGCCACACCACCGTGGACCTGTCCGGCGACGAGCATCGGGTTCACCATCACGCCACAGTCGTCGCACGTCACCAGGCGAACCAGATCGACCTCGCCGGTGTCGCGGTCGACCTCGACGACGGCGAGATGCGAGCCGAACGGGAACGCCGACCCCTCGGGCTGGAAGTCGGCCTCGGCGAGGAACGCCTCACCACCACCCGCCACGGCGGACTCGGCGACATCGGCCCAGGTGCGGGCGACGGCCGGCGTGCCGGCGACCGAGAAGCTGCCGGTGGCCGGGTCGAGCACGATGTCGTCGACGGCGGCCTCGAGCAGGTCGGCGGCGACCTCACGGGCTCGGTCGATCAGCGACTCGGTCGCGAGCTTGATCGCCGACCCGCCGATCTGGAGCGACCTCGAACCGCCGGTGCCGTTGCCGCGTGCGACGAGATCGGTGTCGCCGTGGCGGACCTCGATCTGTTCGAACGGGATGCCGGTGAGGTCGCTCGCGATCTGGGCGAAGACCGTGTAGTGACCCTGGCCGTGCGGCGAGACACCGGTGAGCAGCAGAGCCGTGCCGTCGGGACGGACCTCGATCGAGCCGAAGTCGGGCGTCGTCACCGGGTTGGTGATCTCGATGTACGACGAGAACCCGAGGCCGAGCAGCTTGGCGGTCGGGTCGTCACGGCGGCGCGCCTGCTCGGCGCGCAGGTCGGCGTAGTCGACCTGCGCCAACACCTCGTCGAGTGCGCCTTCGTAGTCGCCGGAGTCGAGCACGGTGCCCGACGCGTTCGTATACGGGAACTGGTCGGGCTGCACGTAGTTCATGCGGCGGACCTCGGCCGGGTCGAGTGCTACCTCGCGGGCGAAGGCGTCCATCATCCGGTCGACGATCTGGGCCGCCTCGGGACGACCGGCGCCGCGGTAGGCACCGACCGGCACCGTGTTGGTGACGACGGAGACGGTCGAGACGTCGACCTGGGCGATGTCGTACGGGCCGGTCGCCAGGTTCTTGGCGAAGATCGGGAGCACGCTGCCGACCAACGGGTAGGCGCCGCCGTCCTGCATCACGTGCGACCGGAAACCGAGCACCCGGCCGTCGCGGGTGCCGCCGATCGTCGCGGTGATCTCCTGGCCACGACCGTGGACGAGGCCGAGCATCGACTCGGTGCGGGTCTCGACCCAGCGAACGGGACGCTCCAACCGACGGGCAGCCATCGCGACGACGATGTCCTCGGGGTAGATGCCGTTCTTCGCGCCGAAACCGCCACCGACGTCGGGGGTGATGACGCGGACCTGCGCCGCCTCGAGCCCGAGTGCAGCGGCGAGGCCGTCGCGGGTGCCGTGCGCACCCTGGTTCTCCGACCACTGGGTGAGGTGTTCGCGACCGTCGACCGTGTCCCAGTTCGCGATCGCGGCGCGGGTCTCGAGCGGGCACGGGGCCAGGCGATGGTTCCGGAACGACAGCTCGACGGTGACATCGCAGTCGGCGAACACGTCGGCGCCCGACGCGGGCATACCGAACACGGTGTTCGTGCCGGCCTCGGGGAACAGGAGCGTCTCGTCGGTCAGCGCGTTGTGGACGCCGATGACGGCGGGGAGCGGCTCGATGTCGACGAACACCATCTCCGCCGCGTCGACGGCGTCGAGGTGCGACTCGGCGAGGACGATTGCGACGGGCTCGCCGACGAACCGGACCCGGTCGCTCGCCAGGAACGTTCGGGTCATGGCCATGTTGAACATCGGCATGCCCGGTGGCTGCGGCGTCAGGTCGAGGTCGGCGGCGGTGAGGATCGCGACGACGCCGGGCATCTCCCGCGCGTCGTCGAGATCGATCGACTCGATCGTGCCATGGGCGATCGGCGAGCGGACGAAGGCGGCGTGCAGCGCCCCCTCCATCGGGAGGTCGTCGACATAGCGCCCGCCAACCGTGAGCAGTTGCGGGTCTTCCTTCCGGACGACGCTGGTTCCGAGCATGCTCATCCCGCCACCGTAACCATTCCCCGAAACCGGGTCGGGTGTCGCAAGGAACGGGGAGCGGAAGCGGGTCGGGTGTCGCAGGGAACGGGGAGCGGAAGCGGGTCGGGTGTCGCAGGGAACGGGGAGGCGCAGCCGAGACGTTTCCGGAGATCACCCGACTCCGGTTCTTCCGGTGCGCGACTCGGGTCGGGTGATCTGCCGAAACGTCGACTCCGTCGCCGTTCCGTACGACACCCGACCCGAAGGTTCTCGTCGCCGTTCCGTACGACACCTGACCCGATGTGGGGGTCAGGGCGTCATGGCGGCGACGCGGCGGTCGATCAGGGACGTGAAGATGGCGTATTGGTCGCGGCGCTGGACCGGTTCGACGGTCACGGTGTGGTCGAAGCGGATCCACTGCGGGTCGTCCGGGTCGAACGCCCGCCATTCCGGATGGTTCACACCCGGCGCCGACGCGTTCACGTCGGCGCGGCGGGCGTGGTCGGTCCAGTAGGTGACCATCTCGCGCGACAGCGCCTTGTCCTTCGCCGTCATCGGCAGGATCGGCACATTGCTGCCGTGCACGAACGGCAACTCGGCGGCGTGGTACGCACCGACGGTCTGACCCTCGAGCTTCGGCACGCGGGCGAAGTGATAAAGGTGCGTCGGATACCCGGCCCGGGCGTGGTGGTCGGCGTAGTAGAACGCCGGCGCCCCGAACATCCGGTCGCCGACGAAGTCGATCTCGGCACGACGGTCGCGACGGTCGAGCCCCGGGTAGATCTCGACGAGTCGGGCGAGGTCGTCGCCGTATGCCTCTGCCAGCTCGGGCTGCACCGCGTCGCCGGGCTGGGGGAGGTAGCGGTACTCCGCCATCGGCGCGCCGAGCGCCGGCAGGATCAGCGTGCCCTCGTCGGCGTTGCTCCCGATCACGAACGGCACGGGCGCCTGGCGACCACCGGCGAACGCGCCGAAGGGCGACTCCGGGATGACGTACCCGTCGATCACCGGGTAGTGGTCGCCGCGCTCGTCGTCGGCCAGCACGATCTCGTGCAACCGCTCGGCGCTCATCGTGCGGAGCTGCGCGATCGGAGCGTCGCCGGTCGCACCGGCGGCCTCGGCGAAGCGTCGGCTGCGATCCTCGGCGCTCGGGTGGGCGAGGAACGGGCGGTCGAGGTGGATCATCTGTCCGCCGTTGGCCGGGCTCTGGGCGATCGCACGGTGGAACAGGCCGCGGGCGAGCGGCGACGTCATCATGTGGAGCACCGACTCGCCACCGGCGGACTCGCCGAAGATCGTCACGTTGTCCGGGTCGCCGCCGAATGCGGCGATGTTGTCGCGCACCCACTCGAGGGTGGCGATCTGGTCGAGGGTGCCGTAGTTGCCGGCGACGTCGTGGTCGGACTCGGCACGCAGGTCGGGGTGTGCGAAGTAGCCGAACACGCCGAGCCGGTAGTTGATCGAGACCGACACGACCCCCTTGCCGGCGATGACGTTCGAGTCGTAGTAGATGTCGGAGCCGCTGCCGTCCTGGTGGTCGCCGCCGTGGATCCACACCATGACCGGCAGCTTGGCGGCGGGGTCGAGGGCCGGGCTGCGTACGGTGAGGTACAGGCAGTCCTCGCTCTCGGGAGGGCGCGGCATCCGTTGCATCAGGGCCTCGAGACCGCGCACCCGTGTGGGATGCCACCCCTGCCCGCCCAGGAGTTCGTGCATGAACGTCTCGAATCCGGCGGCCCGCTGGACGGCCGTCGCGCCATGCTTGCCGGCGTCGCGCACGCCGTTCCAGGACGGTGCGGGTGCGGGCGGACGCCAGCGCAGGTCACCGACCGGCGGTGCGGCGAAGGGGATGCCCTTGAACACGGCGACCGTGCCCTTGGCCTTCCATCGGCCGGCCAGGCGACCCTGTCCGATCTCGACCTCGGGGTTCGTCCGTCGCGCCATGTCGTCCTCTCCGGCGGGCATCCCGGCGCCCGCGTCGCGGCGAGCGTAGGCCGACTGGGTCATCACGAACGCATCGTCGGCGACCGTCTACTGCAACGAGCCGAGCCGGGCGAGCGGGAGCCCGATGTCGGCGAGCCGACGGGCTGTGTCGGCCGCGCCGTCGGGGAGCACGGTGAGCAGTGCTGCCGTCGACGGACCGCCGCTCTGGTCGGGTTCGCACGGCCAGTCGTCGGTCGTCTCCACGCGGCAACCGACGGTCTTCCCGAGCGCGGCGAACTCGGCCGCGACGCCCGCCGAGCCGATCGGGAGCGCCTCGACCACCCCCGGGACCGACAGCGCCGATCGCAGCGCCTCGACGGTGAGGATGCCGGGCTCGTCCGGGCCGAACACGTCGCGGGGAGCACTCATCGGTCGTCCGAGAAGGAAGACGACGCATCCGCTCGCCGACCTTCCGACCCTGATCCGGTCGAGGGGAGCGTCGCCGATGACGGTGACGCCGAGACCGGTCGCCACGGTCGCCACGTTCTCTTCGGTGCTGCCCGTGATCCCCGCAGGGTCGATGCCCGCTGCGTCGGCCTCGGCACGGATGCCGGCGATGATGGCGTCGCCGGTCGGGTCGCGTTCGACCGCCAGCGCGTCGACGACCAGTCGGGGCGTCGCGCCGGTGGCGATGAGTTCGAGGAGCGGGACCCGCAGCGCGAAGCGACCGAGGATCGCGGGTTCGACGGCGATCGCGTCGTGCGACTTCGGACCGAGTCCGCCGTGGCTGTCGCACGCCACGACGAGCACACGGTCGTCCGCGACCCGCATGTACGACACATCGCGTTCCGCGACGACCGTCCAGGGCGTGGCCGCTGCGAGGCGTCGGGCGAGTGGGCTCATCGCGAACAGTGTGGTCGCGAGCGGAACGAACCGTTCACAGGGAACTCACAGGGAGTGCACGGAAGAACCGGTGGAAGCCGTGCGAGGCTGATGAGCGGGGACACGTTCACGCCTCACTCAGCGAAACATGGGGGACTCATCAGACCGTCCTCAGATGTCGCCGACAGAATCGTGCTCGGTCCGAGCCTTGCGCTCACATCCATCCATCAGCCATCCGCCACCCGTGCGGCCCCGAATGCAGGGCACAACCGAGGAGACACCCGATGAACACCGAAGCCTCCAACAACCGCAAGAAACTGCTGCTGATCGCCGGCGGCGTCGTGGCCCTGGGCGTGGTCGCCTTCGTCGCGTTCGCCGTGTGGTTCCTGCAGGACGACGCACCCGACGAGGTGGCGATCGACAGCGCCGCAGCCCAGGTCGCCGCAGAGGCCGACGCCACCACGGCACCGACCGACGCCGAGACCGAGGCGACCGACGCCCCCGCCGACGGCACGACCGCCACCGAGGACACGGCCGGCGAGAGCGCCGCGCCCGAGGGACTCGACGGCGCCTGGACCGTCGACACCAGCATCGGCGAGTTCAGCTTCGAGGAGTCGACGGGCACGTTCGTCGGCTTCCGGGTCAAGGAGGAGTTGTCGGGCATCGGTTCGACGACCGCCGTCGGTCGGACCCCAGCGGTCGCCGGCTCGCTCGTCATCGAGGGATCGACGATCTCGGAGGTCGCGATCGAGGCCGACATGACCCAGCTCACGACGAACGACAGCCGTCGCGACGATCGCGCCCAGGGCGCCCTCAACACGTCGACCAACCCGACCGCCACGTTCGTCCTCACCGAGCCGATCACCCTCGACGACACTGCGTTCGCCGGCGAGGCGGTGTCGCTCGACGCGACCGGTGAGCTCACGATCAACGGCGTGACGCAGTCGGTGACCTTCCCGCTGCAAGCCCAGCTGGTCGAGAACACGATCGTCGTCGTCGGCTCGCTCGACGTCACCTTCGCCGACTACGGCGTGGCGGTGCCGAGCGCTCCGATCGTCGTCTCGGCCGAAGACCACGGCCCCGTCGAACTCCAGCTGTTCTTCACCCGCTGACCTCCCCTGTCACCGGGTCGGGTGTCGTACGGAACGGCGACGAGAACCTTCGGGTCAGGTGTCGGAGGTGACGCCGAGGAACGAGGCGTTACCGTCGATCACCTGACCCGGGAACCTGCGATCCG
>JAGQSS010000214.1 GCA_020439405.1 Ilumatobacter sp.
GTCGATCTTGCGGGGGTCGAGGGAGGTGATGTCGATCATGGCGGGCCTTTCGGGGGTGTGGTGCGGACGTGGTGCGATTGCAAGTGTGCCATGAAGTGCTAACTATTGCAAGCACTCGGTGACTCGAATCCGTTCAGCGGGGTGTGACGTTCGCAACAGGTCCGGCGGACCCGTCGGGAGTGCGCCGCCAAGTCGGCCCCGTCCGGGAGTAGCCTCGCTCCATCGTGGAGACGGACCCGCAACTCGTGCCGTCGGTCGTGTCCGTGATGGTCGTGCACGAACCGGGAGACTGGTTCGACGAGACCCTCGCTTCGCTCGCCGCCCAGGACTACGCCAACCTCCGCACCCTCTTCCTGCTCACCGAGCGCGACGACGGGCGTGCGGCGGACATCTCGGCGCGCATCCGGGCGGCCCTCCCGTCGGCGTTCATCCGCACCCTGCCGGGCACCGTCGGGTTCGGCGTCGGGGCCAACGAGGTGCTCCGGCTCGTCGAGGGCGACAACGGGTTCTTCCTGATCTGTCACGACGACGTCGCCCTGGCGCCCGATGCAGTCCGTGTCCTCGTCGCCGAACTGTTCCGATCGAACGCCGGCATCGTCGGTCCGAAGCTCGTCGACTGGGACGAACCGAGGCGGTTGCAGCACGTCGGGCTCGGCCTCGACCGGTTCGGCGAGGTCGACAGCATCATCGAACCCGGCGAGTTCGACCAGGAACAGCACGACGCCGTCCGCGACGTCTTCGTCCTGCCGTCGGCGTGCATGCTCGTCCGGGCCGACCTGTTCCGGACCCTCGGCGGCTTCGATCCGGCCATCACCTTCCACGGCGACGACGTCGATCTCTGCTGGCGTGCCCACCACACCGGCGCACGTGTCGTCGTCGTGCCCGATGCGGTCGTGCGACATCGCGAGCAGCTCGAGATCCGCCGCCCCGACCTGCCCCATCGCACGATGCGGGCCCGACACCGCATGCGGGCCGTCGCCACCCTGACCGGGGCGTCCCGTCTCTTCGGACGCTCGATCCAGATGGTGCTCCTGACGATGGTCGAACTCGTCGTCGGTCTGTTCACGGGCCGCGTCGGCGAGGCGTTCGCGTCACTCCGGGCGCTCGCCGGTCTGATCCCCCGGACCGGATCGATCGTCAAGCGCCGACGGGCGATCGCCGGCCAACGGATCGTGCACGAGCGCGAAGTGCTGAGCCTCCAGGACCGCGGGAGTTCGCGGCTGACGTCGTATCTCCGGGGCAAGGAGACGACGACGTACGTCGGTGCCGACAGCACCGTCCGACGTTGGCGCGAAGCGTCGTTCGGTCCGCCCCTCGCCTGGTTCCTCGTCATCGTCGGCGTCGTCATCGGCAGCCGCCAGTTCATCCGTGGCGGCGTGCCGTCGGTGGGTGAGTTCCTGCCGTTCCCGACGAGCCCCGGCGATCTCGTCGCCGACTATCGGGCGAGCTTCGACGGCCGGTCGTTCGGTTCAGCGGCACCACTCCCGACGGGGTGGGTCGTGCTCGCCGGCTCGTCGATCCTCACCCTGTTCCGCATGCAGGCGCTGCTGACCCTGTCGGTCGTCGGTGGTTACCTCGTCGGCGCGCTCGGCGCGTGGCGCCTCGCCACCGTGTTCCCGCTCAACCGGGCGCGCATCGCGGGCATGGTCGTCTACGTCGCCACCCCGCTGGTGCCCGGTCTGCTCGGGCACGGCGACTGGTCCACGCTCGCCTGGTACGCCGCGCTGCCGTGGCTCGTCCACCTCCTCCGTCGCTCCGCCGGTCTCGAACCCGCCGACCCGACGGTGGTCGATCTCGACATCACCGACGGTGTGGCCCCCGTCGGCTGGCGTCACCGGGTGCGCGCCATCGGCTTCCTGAGCCTCGTGCTGGCGGTCGTCACGGCGTTCGTCCCGATCGTGCTCGTGCTGTGGCTCGTCGTCGGTCTGGTGTTGGGAGCCGCCACCCTCCTCGCCGGAGGTTCGTGGCGCGTCGCGGCGTGGTTCGGCGCCGCCACCGGCATCTCGGTCGTCGTCGCGTTCGTGCTCAACCTGCCGTGGAGCCTCGAATGGATGCGCGGCGCCTTCGGCGGAGCGGAGCCGGCCGGGTCGACGGGTCGCACGATCGCCGAGATCGCCACCCTCGGCACCGACGACCAGCGATTCGTCACCCTCGCGCTGGCGCTGTACCTGCCGGTCGTCGCCGCCGTCGCGATCACGCGAGCCTGGCGGTTCACCTGGAGCGTCCGGGCCGCCTCGCTCGTCGTGGTCTTCGGCGGCGCGCTGGTGGCGGTCGAGTGGGGCATCCTCGACCTCGGCGTCGACCCGATGTTGCTCGCACCGCCCGTCGCCCTCGGGCTCGCGCTGAGTGCGTCGGCGATCGCCGGTGGTTTCGGCACCGACGTGTTGGCCCGTGGATTCGGGTGGCGTCAGCCGGTCGCCGTGCTCGCCAATCTCGCGGTCGTGGTCGGGTTGGCCCCGGCACTCCTGGCGGTCGGCAGCGGCCGGTGGGACGCACCGAACACCACCATGGCGTCGTTGCTCGCCGCGCAGTTGCCCGACGACCCGTCGATCGGCGACTACCGGGCGCTGTACGTGGGCGACCCGCGCCTGCTGCCGGTGCCGGGCCGGACGTTCCAGCCCGGCGTGGCGTACGCCGTCACCGACGACGGTCCGCTCGACTTCACCGATCGCTTCTACGTTCCCGACACCCGCGCCGACGAGGCGGTCGAGGAGGCACTCTCGCTGATCGCGACCGGGTCGACGCTGCGGGCCGGGCGTCTGCTCGCCCCGCTGGGCATCCGCTATGTCGTGATCCCGTACACCGACGGCGCGAACTCGACGTCCGACGATCCGCTGCCGTTGCCCGAGGGGCTGATCGAGGCGTTCGAGAACCAGCTCGACCTCGGCGCGATCTACGGACCGCCGTCGCTCGAGATCTTCGTCAACCAGGCATTCGTGCCGGTCGGGGCCCAGCTCACGGCCGACGCAGCGGAGGCGTCGCGCGTCGCCGGAGCGGAGAACCTCGCTCAGGTCGACCTCGAGGCCCAGCCGTCGATGCTCGGGGTCGACGACGGGCCACCCACCGCCGCCAACGAGGTGATCCCCGGCGTGGTCCACGTCGGGATCCCGTACGACGATCGGATCATGCTGTCGGTCGACGGTGCCGACGTGCCGGGCCGTCCGGGTTTCGGGGTGACGACCGCGTTCGACATCGACGCCGCCGGGACCGGACGGATCACGTACGACCGGGACGAGAGTCGCGGCTGGTGGATCGCGTCGCAGCTCACGCTGTGGTTCGTCGTCCTCATCGTCGCAGCCGGTGCACGGGCACCGTTCGTCCGACGACGCGCCGCCGCGGGCCATGACGAGACTCTCATCGATCTCGACGAACTAGGCGACGACGTGGCCACCGGGATCGCCGGCGAGGCGCTCGATCCGACCCTGGCCGTCGAGATGTCCGACGACGACTGGGGCGACTGGGACGAGGAGTGGGACGACGTCCCGCCCGAAACGAGCGAGGAGGACGACTCGTGAAGCGTCGTCTACCCGGCCTGTTGCTGGTCCTGCTCGCCGTGATCGGCGTGGTCGTCGCCGCTCGCGACCCCCGCGAGTCGACGGTCCCGCAGTTCAGTGTCTCGACCGAAGGATGGATGCCGTCGGCACCGCTGCCCGGCGGTCTGATCGAGTCGTGGTTCTGCCCGGGCGTCCCGGCGACCGGCGTCGACGGCGTGGGCGGCGAGATCGTGATCGCCAACCGCGGTGGTGAGGCGCTCGAGGGCACCGTGCTGGTGCTGAACGACGACGCCGAGAGTCGCCGGCTCGACCTGCTCGTCGATCCGTGGACGACGGCGACGCTCGATCTCGACGCGACGCTGCCCGGCAGCATCACCGGCGCCGTGGTCGAGATCGAAGGCGGGGGCGCGCTCGTCGAACAGGTGGCGCTCGACGCCGACGGCAACAGCGTCGCACCGTGTGCCAATGCGACGTCCGATCAGTGGTACCTCGCGGACGGCTTCACCGTCGAGGGCAGCCTCGACCAGGTGATCCTGACGAACCCGTTCGAACAGACGGTCGTCGCCAACCTCTCGTTCACCACCCGCGAGGGCTACCGCGAGCCGGGTTCGTACCGCGGCATCACGGTGCCGCCGCGCAGCATCCGAGTGATCGATCTCGGCGCGCCGGGCGCCGGTGCCCAGAGTGAGCCGGTGCTCGCCGTGTCGGTCGAGGTCACACGCGGGCGGTTGGTGGTCGGTCGGTCCCAGGACTTCTCCGGCGGCGGTCGATCCGGTACCCAGGTCACGCTCGCCTCACCGGTCACCCGGGAGCAGTGGTGGTTCGCCGACGGAGCCAAGGGCTCCGGGATCGACGAGCAGTACGTGATCTTCAACCCGACGTCGCAAGCCGTCGAGGTCGACGTGTTGTTCGTCGGCATCGACGTCCCCGTCCTGGTCGACCCGATCGCCGTGCCGGCCCGACAGGTCGTCGTGTACGACTCGAGCACCCAGACCGATCTGCCCGACGGCGACCATTCCGTCGTGTTCGCAACGGCCTCGAGCGATCCGTCGATCGTCGTCGACCAGGTGATCACCCGCACCGACGGCGAGGTCCGCGGCACCGGTGTGCTCACCGGGGCGCTCGCCCGCAACGGTTACGTCGCCTCGACCTGGTACGTCCCGCAGGGACCCGACGAGGCGGTCTCGGCCGGGCTCGTGATCTACAACGTCGACAACGAGCCGGGCACCGTCACCGTGTCGGCCGTCGGGCGGTCCGGTCCCGTCCCGATCGAGGGTCTGACCGACGTCGAGTACGGCGCCGCCGCCCGGTTCACGCTCGATCTCGACGACCCGCTCGTCGCCGGACGTCAGTTGATCGTGGAGGGGACGACGCGCATCATGGTCGAGCGGTCGTTCCCGAACGGTGTCGGCTCGCTCCGTACGCCGTCGTGGGCGATCCCGCAGGGATGACCTGATGGACCGCCTGATCCTCGCCCTCGCCGTGGTGGCCGTCGCTGCCGTGGTGGCCGAGGTCGTACGCCGTCGCCGCGCCGTCGATCCGCCGACGCAACCCCGCTTCGAGGCACCGGCACAGCTCGACCGGTCCGACTTCGGCGGCGACGCGTGGCTGGTCGCGGTGTTCACGTCGGAGACGTGCTCGACCTGTGCCGACGTCGTGCGCAAGGCCGACGTGCTCCGCAGCGACGACGTCGCCGTCGAGGTCGTCACCTTCCAGTCGCGACCCGACCTCCACGAGCGCTATGCGATCGACGCCGTCCCGTGTCTGGTGATCGCCGACGCCGACGGCGTCGTGCACCGTGCGTTCCTCGGTCCGGTCACCGCCACCGACCTGTGGGCCGCCGTCGCCAACGCCCGCGAACCCGGCAGCATCGACACCACCGGCGGTTGCAGCGACCACTGACGCGAACGGTCGGTTGATGCAGAAGGGGTCAGGCACCTTCTGGCGTTCGACCTGGAACGACGCTCGACCTGATGCGCCAGAAGGTGCCTGACCCCTTCTGGGGTTCTATTCGGGGATGCCGAGGACGTTGGCGCTGATCTGTTCGTCGACGCCGGCCTCGTCGAGGCCCTGCTGGATGAGGCGGGCGACCATCGGGCCGTCGATCGTCTCGTTCTCGAGCAGCGACTCGGCGATGAGTTCGAGGCCGCGACGGTGCTTGGTGAGCAGGTGGTTCGCCCGCTGCTCCTGACCGTGGAGGATCTTCGAGATCTCGTCGTCGAGCATCTTCGCGGTGTCGTCGGAGTACTCGCGACCCTGCGACATGAGGTCTTCGCCGAGGAACACCTGCTGCTGGCTGTGCCAGGCCATCGGACCCACGGCGTCGCTCATACCCCACTCGCGGACCATCCGGCGTGCGATGTTCGTCGCCTGCTCGAGGTCGTTCGCAGCGCCGGAGTTGAGGTGACCGAAGACGATCTTCTCGGCGACGCGGCCGCCCATGGCCTTGCAGATCGTGTCCTCGAAGTACTCACGTGAGTACGTGTGCCGTTCCTGGGGCAGGCTCCACGTGACGCCGAGCGCCATGCCGCGGGGGAGGATCGTCACCTTGTGCAGCGGGTCGCCGTTGGGGAGGATGACCGACAACAGCGCGTGGCCGCCCTCGTGGTACGCCGTCGCCTTCTTCTCCTCGGCGTTCATGATCAGCGATTCGCGCTGGGCGCCGAGGACGACACGGTCGCGGGCGTTCTCGAAGTCGATCCGTTCGATCTCCTTCGAGCCACGACGCACGGCGATCAGCGCCGCCTCGTTGACGAGGTTGGCGAGGTCGGC
>JAGQSS010000215.1 GCA_020439405.1 Ilumatobacter sp.
CCAAGGCCAAGCTGCCGAACGTCGAAGAGATCAAGCCCTACCTCCGCTACGCCGACCAGCCCAGCTGAATCGGTCCGGAAGCGCGTCGCCTCGGCGGCGCGCTTCCGTCGTTCTCGAGTCAGGTGTCGGAGGTGACGGCGAGGAACGAGCCGTTACCGTCGATCACCTGACCCGGAGTGGCTCGGCTCCTGCGAACTCAGGGGTGAGCGAGGTAGACGGTGCAGGCGCTGTTGGCGCCGGTGTAGTGGTTCGGGAACTCGACCACCTCGGCCCGCACGTCGGTGAACACCCGACCGAGCAGTCCGACGAAGGCATCCTCGGGCGGGTCGTCCGACCACAGCGCGAACGTGCCGCCGGGCACCAGCTGATCGACCACCCGGTGCAGCCCGGCCTCGCTGTAGAAGCCGGCGTGGCTGTCGTCGAGATGGAAGTCGGGGGTGTGGTCGATGTCGACGAGGATCGCGTCGTAGGGCGCGCCGCCGCCGACATCGATCCCGCCGTCCACCATCGCGAAGAAGTCACCGTGGACGAACGCGCACCGGTCGTCGGCAACCAGCGTCGGGCCGAGCGACACGAGGCCCCGCTCGTGCCATTCGATCACCTCGGCGAGCGCGTCGATCACGTACAGCTCGGCGATCCGTTCGTCCTCCAGTGCCGCGGCCGCGGTGCAGCCGAGACCCAGCCCGCCGACGACGACGCGCAACCGGTCGTCCGGCGTATCGGCGGTACCGAGCCGACCGACCGCCTCCTCGGTCGCCGTGAACATGCTCGACATGAGGAACGCCTCGCCGAGCTTCACCTCCCACACGTCGATCTGCAGCACCGGCTCGAGCCGCCGCCGCAGCATCAGTTCACCCATCCGCGTCGACCGGACGTCGAGCACCTCGAACGCCCGACTCACGCGACGTACAGCGCCCGAGGTGAGTCGTCCTGCCCCATGACGCCCAGCTTGGCATTGGGGTCCGGCCGCTCGTGACACCGATGTTCGAATCCCCCATTCGGTTCTGAGGCGGGATCAGATCGTGCGAGTGCAAGGCAGGCGAGCCCCGAGTTGCCTTCCGGCAACGAGCGGGCGATGCCAACGCAGCAATCGTGCGATCTGGCCCGCCTCAGCGGGAGGTGGCGGTGCTGGATTTCTCTGTGACGACCTTGCTGCTCCCGCCGGGCTGCATGCTGACGCCGAGCAGGCTGTCGCCGGCCTCCATCGTGCGCTTCTGGTGCGACACGATGACCAGCTGGGCGTCCTTGCGGAACTCGTTGATGAGACCGAGGAACCGGTGCAAGTTGACGTCGTCGAGCGCCGCCTCGACCTCGTCCATCACGTAGAAGGGCGACGGTCGGCTGCGGAAGACGGCGAACAGGAACGCCAGCGCCGTGAGGCTGCGCTCGCCACCCGAGAGCAGCGACAGCTTCTTCACGTTCTTGCCGCTCGGCTTGGCCTCGACCTCGATGCCCGTGTTGAGCAGATCGTCGGGTGCGGTCAGCTTGAGCTTGCCCGACCCGCCCGGGAACAGGGTCGAGAACAGATAGGTGAAGTTCTCGCTCACGTCGGCGAAGGCAGCGGCGAAGACCGTCTGGATCTCCTGATCGACCGCCTTGATGACCCGGCTCAACTCGCGCCGGGTCGAGCGAACGTCCTCGAGCTGCTCCTCGAGGAACGAGTGCCGCTGCTGCAACTCGTTGTACTCCTCGAGCGCGAGCGGGTTGATCGGACCGAGCAGTCGGAGTTCTCGATCGAGTTCGCGCACGCGACCCGCTGCCGTCGCCCCTTCCGGGAGCTCTGGCTGCTCGGCCGCCTCGGCGACGGCCGGCTCGACGTCGAGATCGCGACGTAGCGTCTCGACCGCGGTCTCGAGGCGGAGCTTCGCCTCGGCCTCGTCGATCTCGGAGCGGTGGAGCTTGTGGCGCAGCTCTTCGAGTCGCCGTTCGGCGTCGGTGCGGCCCTTGCGGGCCGTGTCGAGCGCCGTCGTGAGGCCGCGGACTTCTTCGCTCTGCCGACGACGGCGGGCGACCAGGTCGTCGTGTTCGACCTCGATCACGCCACGGTGCGTCTCGACCAACCCGGCGAGCCGATCGATCGCGACGATGGCACGTTCGACCTGGACGCGACGCTCGGCTGCGAGCGCGCGAGCTTCCTTGTCGGCCTCGAGCCGGCGCTCGGTCTCGGCGATGCGGTTCTCGAGGAACTGCTTGCGCTCGTGGAGACCGGCGTTGCGGACCTCGAGCTCGCGACGACGCGATGCGAGCACGGCGGCACGTGCTTCGAGTTCGGCACGGGCCTCGCCTCGCGCCTTCGCTGCCTGAGCCTCGGCCTGCTCCTCGGCATCGAGTCCGGGGAGGACCGCTTCGAGTTCGGCGATGCGGGACTGTTCGCCCTCGATGAAGGCGGTCAGTTCGTCGATCGAGCGGTCGAGGTTCTCGCATTCGGCAGCCGCCTCGCGGCGCTGTCCGAGCACCCGCGACAAGCCCTCCGACGCCGCGGTGAAGCGGGCGTCGTTCTGGTCGAGCTGGCGCGTGAGGTCGGCCTCGGTGCGGCGGGCGACCGTCTGGCGCTCCTTGGCACCCCGCAACGCCTCCTCGGCGGTGGCGAGCGCCTGTGTGCACTGCTCGGCGCGTTCGGTGGCGTCGGCGAGTGCGGCGGCGGTGGCGCCGCCGGCAGCGGCACCGACCCGCCAACCGGTCGGGGCGAATCGGTCGCCGCTCGACGTGACGACGACGGCACCCGGGTGATCGATCGCCGCGGCCACGGCAGCCTCGACCGAGTCGACGCGCACCGCGCCACCGATCAGCGCCTCGAGCAGCCCACTCATGCCCGGACGACCGGAGCGGACGTGCGGCAGCACCGGATCGCCGACCGGCGGCGGGGTGATCGATCCGTGCCGACCACCCGCGGCGAGCACGGCACCGCTGGTGTCGGACGACTGGAGCGCCTCGAGCGCACGCTGTGCCGCCGCTGGGTTCTCGACCACGACCGCCGTGAGCGCCTCACCGAGCGATGCCTCGACGGCCTCCTGCCATCCCTGGTCGATCTCGACCAGGTCGAGCAGGGTGCCGAGCACACCATCGACGCCGGCGAGTCGTTCGGCGCCGGCGCGAGCGTGCGCCGCGTCGAGCGCGAGCTGCAGCGCTTCGACCCGTGCCGATGCCCGGGACGCCGCTTCGTTGGCGTCGGCCCGGTCGGTGGTGAGTCGTTCGACGGCCTCGTCGGCCTCGACGCGCTCCTGTTCGGCGGCGGCGATCTGGTCGACGAGCGGCGTCTCGACCGATTCGGCCTGCGCACAGTCGGCACGCAACCGTTCGGTGTCGGCTTCGAGCTGCTCGATGCGCCCGGTGAGTTCTTCGCGTCGGGTCGTCGCTCGGCGACGCTCGCTCTCGCTCCGCTCGACGCCGTTGCGGATCGAGCGCAGCTCACCACGCACCTCGGCGGCGGCGCTGGCCGCTTTCGCACTGCTCTTCTCGTCATCGAACAGGGTCGGCGCGATCTTCTCGCGTTCTTCCCGGAACGCGATCTCGTCGGCCTCGAGCTGTTCGGTCTCGGGCTGGACCTGGCCCAGAGCGGTCTCGACCTCGTCGAGTTCGGATCGGAACCGGGCGGCGTCGCCCTCGAGGTTGGCGACGACGCCGGCATCGAGCAACGAGCCCTTGTCGCGCTCGAGCGACCGCTTGCGCTCGACGAGGACGGCGGCCAGGCCGCGTGCGCGCTCGCGGAGCTGCTCGACCTGCATCAGGCGGTCGGCGACATCGCTCTCGCCGCGAGCGGAGAGCTCGGCCTCGAGCGACATGATCTCGGTGTCGAGACGGGCCAGCTCGGACTTGAGTTCGCCTTCGAGTCGGCCGGCGTCGAGTCGGTCGGCGGCGATCGATTCGAGCTTCGTGCGCAGTCCGGCGATCTCGCGGCCGGCCACGAACACGCGCAGGGTGCGGAGCTCGACGACGATCTCGCCGTGGCGTCGGGCCGCCTCGGCCTGTCGCTCGAGCGGCCGCAACTGGCGACGCACCTCACGCAGCAGGTCCTGCAGACGCAGCAGGTTCGCCTCGGTGGCGTCGAGTCGGCGTTCGGCCTTCTCCTTGCGGCGGCGGTACTTGAGCACGCCGGCCGCCTCCTCGATGATGCCGCGCCGGTCTTCGGGTCGGGCGTTGAGGACGGCGTCGATCTGGCCCTGGCTGACGATCACGTGCTGCTGACGGCCGACGCCGGCATCGGAGAGCAACTCCTGGATGTCGAGCAGCCGGCAGGGTGCACCGTTGATCATGTACTCGCTGTCGCCGGAGCGGAACAGGATGCGGGTGATCGTGACCTCGTTGAACTCGACCGGGAGCATGCCGGACGAGTTGTCGAGGGTGAGACCGACCTCGGCCCGACCGAGGGCGGGGCGCTTCTCGGTGCCGGCGAAGATGACATCGTCCATCTTCTGGGAACGGACCGACTTGGGCGCCTGCGCGCCGAGCACCCACGCGATCGCGTCGACGACGTTCGACTTCCCGGAGCCGTTCGGGCCGACCACGACCGTCACCCCGGGTTCGAGGTGCATCGTGGTGGGGTCGGCGAACGACTTGAAGCCCTTGAGGGTGAGGCTCTTCAGAAACACGGCGGCCCCGAATCTACTGCCCAACCCGCCAACCCCACCGCATGCGGCTGACTCCCACCCGGCGACGACCCGAGCCCCGGAACCCTGGCCGATTAAATCGGCTGTACGTCCACCGGTGGAAGCCTGGCCGATTTAATCGGCTGTACGTCCGGTGGCAGCCCGCGCCCCGGAACCCTGGCCGATTGAATCGGCTGTACGTCCACCGGTGGAAGCCTGGCCGATTTAATCGGCTGTACGTCCGGGCGTCCGGGCGTACGGTGCGGTGGTGCGGCGTCAGCGTTGGCAGCGGGGGCAGTAGTGGGTGGAGCGTTGGGCGCTGACGGTGAGGCGGATCCAGCCGACACCGCAGGTGCGGCACCGCTCCCCCGCTCGGCCGTACACGTGGTGGGCGTCCTGGTAGCTGCCACCGTCGCCGTCGAGGTCGACGTACTGGGCGTCGCGCAGCGTCGACCCGCCGGCGCCGATCGCCTCGTTCAGGATCCGATGGATGGCCGTGTGGAGACGCCGCTCCGACGTCGTCGACAGCTCGTTGCTGATGCGATCGGGTCGGAGACGGGCCTCGTGCAGGATCTCGTCGGCATAGATGTTGCCGATTCCGGCGATGAGGTGCTGGTCGAGCAACAACGGCTTGAGCAGTCGTCGACGCGATCGGAGGATGCCCCGGAGCACCGGCAGCGACAGGTCGTCGACGATCGGGTCGATCCCGAGCCGGGCGACGTCGGGCAGCTCGGTCTCGACGTGCTCGGGATCGAACACCACGACCTCGCCGAAGGTCCGCGGGTCGACGAACCACAGCTCGCGCCGCAGACCGGCCGCGTCGGGATCGAAGTGGAGCACGACGTGGGTGTGCGGTGGCCGTTCGGCACCGGCATCGGCGACGAGCACCTGGCCGCTCATCCGAAGGTGGATCATCACCTCGTCGCCCGAGTCGAGGGGCAACAGCAGGTACTTGCCGCGCCGGTTGGCGGCCGTGATCGTCGTGCCCGTCAGGCCGTCGATGACCGCCTCGGGCGACGTCCGGCGCACCGTCCGCTCGCGACCGACCTCGACGCGTCCGATGCGCCGCCCGACGGCGTGTCGTTCGAGACCGCGTCGGACGGTCTCCACTTCGGGGAGTTCGGGCATCGGGTCAGGACTCGACGAGCGACTCGTAGGCGGCGGCCGCCGCGGCCTGTTCGGCCGACTTCTTCGAGCGCCCCTCGCCCCGCCCGATCGTCTGGCGCGACACCATCACCTTGGCGGTGAAGGTCTTGTCGTGGTCGGGTCCGGTCGAGGTCACCTTGTAGTCGGGACTCGGCTTGCCGTCGCGAGCGAGCAGCTCCTGCAGCGCCGACTTGTAGTCGAGTCGGTGCAGCGAGTCGACCGCGTCGTCGAGCCGTCCGGAGAAGAGTCGCTCGATCAGGTCGAACGCCGCCTGGCGTCCCCCGTCGAGATAGACGGCGCCGAGCACCGCCTCCATCGCATCGGAGAGGATCGACGTCTTCTCCCGACCGCCCGCAGCGTCCTCACCGCGTCCGAGGAGCAGGTGTTCGCCGATCCCGAGCTCGACCGCGACTTCGGCGAGAGCGTTCGCGTTGACGACGCTCTTGCGGAGATCGGTCAGCGCCCCTTCGGCGAGGCGCTGGAAGTTGCGGAACACCAGATCGGCGACGACCCATCCGAGGACGGCGTC
>JAGQSS010000216.1 GCA_020439405.1 Ilumatobacter sp.
TGTTCGAGCGCGGCGACATGCGCCGGCCGTACGTGATCGGTGGCCTGTACAACGGCGTCGACGCGCCACCGGCGAACGAGTACGTCGACGGCAGCGACGGTGGGGTCAAGATCCGGCGTTGGATGAGTCGCAACGGCCATCAGATCGCGATCAGCGACTACTCCGACGAGGACTCGATCATCCTCAAGACGGTCGACAACGAGTACGGGATCGTCATCTCGAAAGCCGACGACCACATCTACATCAAGAGCAGCGGCAAGGTCGTCCTCGAGGGGCCGAACGGCATCGAGTTGAAAGGTGGCGACGTCACGATCTCGGGCGGCACCATCAAGCTCGACGCCAGCAGCAACCTCGAGATGAAGGGTGCGAACGCGAAGTTGGAAGGGTCGGGACAGACCGAGGTGAAGGGTGGGGTCGTCAAGCTCAACTGAGCCGACCCGGGAAGGACGTCATGGGCACACCAGCAGCGGTACAAGGCGATCGGATCACGGCGACGTGCGCCGGCCACCAGATCCCGAACCCGGCATCCGGCGCGCCGCAGCCCGGGCCGCCGTTCCCGTTCAGTGCACCGATCACACTCGGGTGCGAGCCGACCGTGCTGATCGGTGGCGTGCCGGCCGCCGTCGTCGGTGCCAACGGACTGAACGTGCCACCCCACGTCGGGCTCCACGTCAGCGACCCGTTCGCGGTGCCGGCGATGCAGAAAGGCACGGTCACACAGGGCAGCCCGACGGTGCAGATCGGCGGCAAACCCGCCGCGCGGACCGGCTCGGCGTGCACCGTGTGCTTCGGTGCGCCCGGTCAACTGATGGGGACGGCGTCGACCGTCCAGATCGCGTGAGGTCGGCGATGGCGCAGCAGTTCATCGGTCGTGGTTGGTCGTTCCCGATGCGGATCGACGCCGCCGGCGGCGTCGCCATGGTGAGCGACGACCACAACATCCAACAGGCGATGCGGCTGATCCTCGGGACCGCACCGGGGGAGCGGCCGATGCGGCCCGCGTTCGGGTGCCGGATCCACGAGCACGTCTTCGCGTCCGCCGACGCCACCACCGCGGGTCTGATCGCCCACGAGGTGCGCAGCTCGCTCAAGCAGTGGGAACCACGCATCGACGTCACCGACGTCGAGGTCGGCTTCGACGACGAGCGTCCGAGCATCGTCTACATCGACATCTCGTACCGGATCCGCTCGACCAACGATCCGCGGAACCTCGTGTTCCCGTTCTATTCGATCCCCGGGGAGGAGTGACATGGCACTGCCCACACCACGACTCGACGATCGCTCGTTCCAGGACCTCGTCGACGAGGCGAAGCGGTACGTCCAGCAACGATGCCCGGAGTGGACCGACCACAACGTGTCCGATCCGGGGGTCACCCTGATCGAGACATTCGCCTCGATGACCGATGTCCTGCTGTACCGGTTGAACCGTGTCCCGGACCGTCACTACGTGAAGTTCCTCGAACTGATCGGCGTCCAGCTGTTCCCGCCGACCGCCGCCAACGTCGACGTCACGTTCTGGCTGTCCGCACCGGCGACCGAGCCGCTCCGCGTACGCGAGCACACCGAGGTCGCGACCGTTCGCACCGCCGAAGACGAACCGATCAACTTCACGACGACGCGCGACATGGTGATCGTGCCGACGTCGGTCGCCCACGTGGCGGGGCAACACGCCGACGACGACATCGTCCGGCATCACGACGAGGCCCTCGCCGGCGGACAACCGTTCTTCTGTTTCGACGAGTCGCCGTCACCCGGCGACCGCTTCCTGATCGGGCTCGACACCGCGGCGCCCGACACTGCCGTCCTGCTGCGGTTCGCGTGCGACATCGAGGGCATCGGTGTCGACCCGACGAACCCTCCGCTCGCCTGGGAGGCGTGGAACGGCAACGGTTGGTCGGAGTGCGATCTCGAGAGTGACACGACGGGCGGTCTCAATCGCGCCGGCGACGTCGTCCTTCACCTGCCCGACGACCACGAGGTGTCGGTCGTCGACGGCAACCGCGCCGGCTGGATCCGGGCACGGGTCACCGAGTCGTTCGACACCCAGCCGGAGTACTCCGCGTCGCCGCGGATCCTCGCGCTCGAGGTGATGTCGGTCGGCGGCACCGCACCCGCGGTCCACGCCCGGACCGTCGAGAACGAGACCCTCGGCGTGTCGGAAGGCGTACCCGGTCAGCGCTTCGTCCTCGATCATGCCCCGGTCGTACCCGGCCAGGAGGTGGTGGTCGAGGTCTCGTCCGACGACGGCTGGATCGACTGGCGATCCGTGACCGACTTCGCCGACTCCGAGCCGGACAGTCGCCATTTCCAGCTCGACGCCCACTCGGGCGAGATCGTCTTCGGGCCGATGGTGCGGCTCCCCGACGGCGGCGTCCGTCAGTACGGCGCCGTCCCGCCGACCGGGTCGACCATCCGTGTCGAGCGGTACCGGACCGGCGGCGGCCGCAAGGCCAACGTCGCCGCCGGGGCCATCCGGATCCTGCGCACGCCGATCCCGACCGTGAACCGTGTGACGAACCGGCGGTCGGCCGCAGGCGGCCTCGACGGTGAGGATCTCGAGAACGCCAAGGTCCGCGGGCCGATCACGCTCCGGACCCGCAACCGCGCCGTCACCGTCGAGGACTACGAGCAACTGGCACGTGTCGCGGCACCGGAGATCATGCGGGTTCGCGCCGTGCCCGCCGGCGAGTCGAGCGGGGTGCGGGTGCTCGTCGTGCCCGCCGTCGCCGACGACGCGGCCGGCCGACTCCGCTTCGAGCAACTCATCCCCGACGACGCCTCGTTGGAACGCATCGCGACGTTCCTCGACGATCGCCGCACGATCGGCGCCCGAGTCGTCGTCGAACCGCCTCGCTACCAGGGCGTCACCGTCGTCGCCCGGGTGCGCGCCCGACGCCGTTACGCACCCGAACCGTTGCGCGACGACTGCATGCGGGCGCTCTACGAATACCTCCACCCCACGCGCGGCGGACCCGACGGCGACGGCTGGCCGTTCGGCCGCCCGGTCCACGTCGGCGAGGTGTACGCCGTCCTGCAGCGCCTGCCGGGGACCGACATCATCGAGGACGCCCGCCTGTTCGCTGCCGACCCCGTCACCGGTGAGCGCGGCGAGAGCGTGCAACGACTCGTCCTCGACGCGCACAGCCTGGTCTTCTCCTACGAGCACCAGGTGCAGGTGGTCGGCTGATGCGCATGCGTCGCCCGAGGAGCGCATCGTGAGCGCCCGGCACACCGTGCCCGGTCTCGATGTCCGACGTCCGATCGGCCACATGTTGCCGGCGATGTTCCACGACGACGAGCTGGCCCAGCGTTGGTGCGCCGGGCTCGACGACGTCGTCGCACCGGTCCCGGCGACGGTCGAGAACTTCTGGGCGTACCTCGAGCCTGCGCTCGCGCCACTCGACTTCGTCGAATGGTTGTCGACCTGGGTCGGACTCGAACTCGACCAGACCTGGACGGAACCACGTCGACGTGAACTGGTCGCGAGTGCCCACTCGCTCCACGACGCGCGCGGGACCGCACGCGGACTCGCCGACCTGATCGAGCTCTACACCGGATCGCGCCCGGAGATCTCCGACGGTGGGGGAGTTCGATGGTCGGCGGTCCCCGACGCGGACCTGCCCGGTGGTGACGACCCGGAACTCGTCGTGCGGCTCCGCGTCGCCGACCCCGACGCCGTCGACCGCGACCGGCTCGAGCAGATGGTGACCCTCGCCAAGCCGGCACACGTGCGTCACCGGATCGAGATCGAGCGCGGCGGGCCGGCCGACGCTGCTGCCGAGACGGCACCGCCTCCGCCGCCACCGCCGCCGCCACCACCGTCGTCTTCGCCGCCGCCACCCCCGCCGGCCGCCGAAACCGACGAAGACGATCGGTCGGGGGAACTACCATCGGACGGGCAAGGGAGCGACGGACCGGATGACGCCGACGACCAGGGCGCCGAGGCCGGGTCCGCCGCGTATGACGACGGGCCGGAGGCGGCCGGGGACGAGGCGTGACGTGGAGCGACGAGCGGAACCGGATCGGACGATCGGATCGGCCCGCGTGACGGGGTCGATCGGACGATGATCGTCTGTCGAGAGTGCGGCACCCAGAACGCCGACGACGACCTGTTCTGCGGCGGCTGTCCCGCGTTCCTCGAGCACAGTGGCGAACACGTGCCCGACGATGCGCCGATGATCGAACCGGCCGCGTTCGAGGCGCCCCAGAAGGACGGTCTCGTCACACGCATCAAGCACGCCATCAGCGGCGACCACCTGCCGCCCCCGAGCGGGGCAGCGACGGGCCTCGACGCGCCGCCCGGCCCGGTGGCCGACGGCGGCACGGCCGACGACGGCCTCGACGACGAGCAACGTCGGGCGCGGGCGTTGCTCGCCGAACCGGCGGTGCACGAACCGGCGTCGCCGCCCGCCGATCTCCCGGCACCGACCACGTCGAACGGTTCGGCAACGGGAGCCCGGACGCCGGAAGCGATGGTGCCCCAGGCACCGAAGGCGCGGCCCCGGAAGGTCAAGCAGCCCCCCAGCAAGAAGATCCTGCCGGGCGACCTCATCTGCGGAGCGTGCGGCGAGGGCAACCCCGACTCGCGCAAGTTCTGCCGCCGTTGCGGCGAGTCGTTGGTCGAGGCGGAGGTGATGAAGGCGTCGTGGTGGCGACGCATCCTGCCGGCCAAGAAGGACAAGACGCTCAAGGCGAGCGAGCGACCCGACCGCGGCGCCGGCGGCGCGAACGTGGGCAGCAAGGCTCGAGTGGCCCGCGGCAAGTTCCTCGGCAAGCTCGCCCAGGGGCGCCGCCTGATCGCGCTGCTCGCCATCGTGGGGATCGGTGTCGGATTCGCGATCCCGAGCGTGCGCAAGATGGCCACCGACTCGGCATCCGACGCCTACGACGGCGTCCGACGCACCGTCAGCCCGACCTACAGCAACATTCCGATCGACCCCGATCGGGTCGTGGCCTCGTCGGCGAGTCCGAACACCGACGGTGCCGACGTGACCGACGGGAACACGCTCACCTACTGGGAGCCCGATGCGGCCGACCGCGATGCGTCCGTGACGGTCACCTTCGTCGAGACGACCGACGTCGAGCACGTCCTGGTCCACCCCGGCAAGCAGGAGAACGGCGGCAAGGTCATCCGTCCCGATCCGCGACCTCGCGAGCTGCTCTTCCGCGTCGTCGACGAGAGCGGCAGCGTCACCGAGGTCAACGCGTCGATCGCCGACGAGGACGGCTACCAGACGATCGAACTCGGCGTCGACGCCGCGGTCAGCGTCGAGACCGTGATCGTCAACTGTTACCCCGACCCCGAGATCACGGTGTGTCCGATCACCGAACTCGAGTTCCAGTCGAAGGACTGACCGGGCGGGGTCGAATTACTCGACGGGTGAGCCGAGGCCGAGCTCGTCGAGGACCATCGCGTAGTCGCGCCGCAACCGTTCGGCCGTGACGGTGTCGCCGCGGCGCTCGTGTGCGTCGATCACGACGCGCCACAACTCATCGTGATAGCGATCGAACTCGAGTCCGATCTCGGCCAACCGGATCGCCGCCGGGGCGTCGTCGATCTCGATCGCCGCCGTCGCACCCGCCGTCGCGACGCGCGCCACGTGCTGCGCGAACTGATCGCGAGCGGCGACGAGCCAGTCGCTGGCGACCGCAGCCGGGAGCAGCTCGCCCCCGACCGCGGCGAGCGCACGCTCCGCAGCGGCGAGCCGATCGGGCGCCGACATGGCGCGTGCGACCTCGTCGGCCGCAGCCCGGAACTCGTCGAGGTCACTCGACCCGCGCGGCGGCAGCGTGAGCACATAGCCGTCGTCGACCCGATCGACGGTGCGTTCGGCACCGTCGTCGTGCAGCGCCTTGCGAATCGCCGAGACCGCGACCTGGATGCCGCGCCGGGCGGTGCCGTCGTGATCGCCCCACACGTCGGCGACGAGGGTGTCGATCGCGACCGGCCGTCCGGCGTCGACGGCGAGCCGCATCAGGACCGCGCGAGCGCGCGGTCGGAGTGCATCGGTCGCGTCGTGACGCGCGGCGACCGAGAAGCCGCCGGTGCAACGAGTCCGGGGGAGTTCGGCGGTGGGTCCGGCCGCGAACGGTGCCGGCGTGACGGTGTCGGTCGCGGTGATGAGTGCGACGAGCGGAGGCTGCTGGAGCCCACACCGCCGGGCGAGCTCGCGTGCAC
>JAGQSS010000217.1 GCA_020439405.1 Ilumatobacter sp.
GGGCGGTGAGGGCGGCTCGGGCGGCTCGGGCGGCGGGGCGTCGATCGGTCTTTGGCTCGCGTCGGTCGGCAACCCGAGCGTCGTCGGCAACGTCATCCAGTCGGGCGCGGGCGGCAGCGCTGGCTCGGGCGGCGACGGGGGCAACGGCGGCAACGGCGGCAACGGCGGGAGCGCCAACGGCACGAATGGCTCCGCGGGGCGTGGCGGCGTCGGCGGTCGAGGCGGCAACGGAGGCATCGGCGGCCGCGGCGGTGGCGGCGGCGGCGGCCCCAGCTTCGGCGTGGCCTTCGCGGCGGGCGTGGCACCCACGCTGACGAACAACGTCGTCGCGAGCGGCCTCGGAGGCAACGGCGGTGTCGGTGGCACGCGCGGCAACGGCGGTGAGGGGGGCTTCGGCGTCGCGGTCTTCGACGCGAACCCGAACGACAGCTTCCACGCGACGCTGAACAACAACCAGCTCGTCGCCGGCATCGGTGGATCGGGCGGGAGCAGCGGAGGCCAGGACGGCGCCACGCCGGGAACGCCAGGGCTGAGCGACGCGGTCAACTTCAACTGAAACCGAATGAAGAGTTCGACTCCAAGGAAGGTACGAAGAAGATGAATGCAAAGAAGAAGAAGCCGGTCTCGAGCCGGTGGAGCCCGGGCAGGCACAACGCCTTCTCCGGAGCCCTCGCGTTGGCGATCACGATGTGCTCGAACGCCGGGTGGGCGTTCGATACGGGTGTATCGGACGACCGAGTGAGCCTCCCGGACGGACCGGGGACGCTCGAGGGCGTGGGTGAGAACGTGAGCGTCGAGTCCAACATGGGCCTGATGCGCTACTCGGTGCCGGTCGAGGTCCCGGAGGGCTTCGAAGGCATGACCCCCCAGCTGTCGTTCGGGTACAGCTCCGGCGGCGGTTCGTCGACGCTCGGCATGGGTTGGATGATGTCCCTGCCGTCGATCGAGCGCATGACGATGCGTGGGGTGCCGCGGTACGACGAGAGCGATCGCTTCGTCGCCAACGGCGGCAACGAGCTCGTCCGCATGTCCGAGGGCATCGGCGCGGGCGAGGCGGCGATCTACCGCAACCGCTTCGAGTCCGACTTCACTCGCTACAAGTGGGTCGACCGCGCGGGCGGCACGGCCGGCTACTGGCAGGTCGAGTATGCGGACGGCCGCGTCGGGTTCTTCGGCGCCGACGCGAACGGCCAGGTCGTGACCTCCGCCGTCGAGGCGGGCGCCGCGGGCACGTTCGCGTACCACCTCGTCGAGTTGGTCGACGTCTACGGTCATCGCGTTCGCTACGACTACGTGAAGGACGGCGCGAAGCCCCTGATCTCCGAGATCGCCTACGTCTTCACGGACGGGACGCCGACCTACACCGTGCAGTTCGCGTACGAAGCGCGCGGCGACGTCGTCTCGGACGCGAAGCCGGGCTACGACTCGCGGCTGACGCAGCGGCTCGCCGGCGTCACCGTGCTCACGCGCGGCCGACAGCTCCGTCGCTACGCGCTCAGCTACGAGGCCGAGGCGGTGTCGGGCCGTCGTAGCCGCCTGCGGCAGATCGAGACCTTCGGCACCACGGACGAGCGGTACCCGATCGTCCACAGCTTCGGCTACTCCCGGGGCCTTGGCGCGCAGTGTGAAGACGTCGACTGCGGCCTCCCGTTCCTGACCACGATGGTCGGCAACGAAGGCCTCGGCGTGGACCTCCAAGCCGGCACCGCGAACCTCGTCGACATCAACGGCGACGCGCTGCCCGATCTGATCGACGCCTCGAACGCCCAGGCGCGTCACCGCTTCTTTATCAACCAGCTCAGCTCGGATGGGCGACATACGTTCTTGGAGCCCACCACGTCGGCGATCGGCGAGGTCTCGGCGTTCGCGGTGGGCAACCCCCGCGTGCAGTTCATCGATGTCAACGGCGACGGGTTCACCGACCTCCTCGCGGGCGGGACCACGGACCAGAAGGTCCTCCTCAACCGCGGCGCGGGAGACTGGAGCACGCTCGAGGACCTCCCCGGCTCCGCGGTGTGGACCGGCGCCGACGCCGAGCTGCGGTTCATGGACTATGACAACGACATGGACATCGACCTCATCCGCAGCACCGCGACCGAGACGTTCGTGTTCGAGAACGATGGGGCCTTCAACTTCGTTCGTCGTGATCTCGCGCCGCTCGGGATCGCGTTCTCGGAGAGCATCCAGTTCACGGATATGAACGGGGACGGCCTGCTCGACGTCGTGCAGCTGCAGCCGAACCAGATCCAGTACAAGATCAACTTCGGTCGCGGCCGCTTCGCGTCGCAGTTCTCGACCCTGAGCCACCCCTTCGGTGCGGGCGAGGTCGAGCTCGCGCTCGTCGAGGATCTCGACAGCGACGGCTTCGCGGACATCGTCGTCGCGAGCGGCAGCACCGTTCGATACGTCCTCAACCGAAACGGTGAGGCCTTCGAGCCGGTGCGAACGCTGAGCGAGGCGGGCGGTGTGGGCCTCCCCAACCGGGAGTCGACGACCACCGTGATCGCGGCCGACATGAACGGCAACGGCTCCGTCGACATCGCCTGGGTCAGCGCGAACGGCGCCGTGCAATACCTCGACCTCTTTCCCGTGCGCTCGCACCTGCTCACGCGCATCGAGAACGGGATCGGCCGGGTCACCGACATCGCCTATCAGCCGTCGGTGCAGCAGCTCGCGCTGTCGGCCGAAGCGGGTTCGCCGTGGATCAACCCGCTGCCCTACCCGATGACGGTGGTCGCTCGGACCGACGAGTTCGACCTGCTGACGAACGTCCACGACGTGACGGACTACCGCTACCGTGACGGGTTCTACGACGGGGTAGAGCGTCAGTTCCGCGGCTACGCCGAGGTGCTCGAGCTCCTCGGAGGCGACGCGACTCACCTCGATGGTCGCGTCCTCACGCGCTACGACGTGGGCCGCACCGAGCCGCACCTCAACGGCCAGAAGCTCTTCGAGAGGCGGGAGTCCGACGGGGAGGCCATCGACGAGACGACGCACCACTTCGGCGCCGCCTCCGAGTGCCCGGTCGCGGAGGTCCTCGACAACGCGCGCCTCGCTGCGCTCGGTCGCCGGCCGATCGGGTACGCGTGCGAAGTGCGCACCGAGGCGGTCGTCAAGGAGGGCGCCGAGTCGAGCGCATGGGTCACCACCGAGACGCGCATGGCCTATGACGGCTACGGCAACGTCGGCCTGATGTCAGAGCTGGGCGTGGTGTCCGTGGGCGGCGGCGCTTGCCAGCCGTGCCAGCGGGCTGCGGGCGACTTCGGCGCGCCGTGTGGCAACCAGTGCGCCGGCGACGAGCGCTTCGTCGAGCGCACGTTCGTGCCCGTCACCGACACCGGCGGCCGGTGGCTCCTGAACGCGGTCGCGCGTGAGCGTCGGTTCGGCGTCGCGGACGGCACCGGTCAGGTCTCGGAGGACATCTACCACTACGACGGTGAGGACTTCGTAGGCCTGCCGGAAGGGCAGCTGTCGCAGGGCAAGCTGACGCGCATGACGAGCCGGGTGGACGACGCGAAGGTGATCGAGGCGGTCCGCCAGCGGTTCGATGTCCACGGCAACGCGGTGGAGACGATCGATCCGAACGGCAGCCTCGGCGGCGCCGATCATCGGCGTGTCTACGCCTACGACGACGATGGCCTCCGGGTGGTCCGGACCGACCTCCTCAACACGGCGCCCGATGGCTCGGCGTACCGCCTCCGACGTACGTTCCAGTACGACGAGCTGTTCGACAAGCCGGTCCTCGCGTCCTCGTGGATGCGCGTCGAAGGCGACACCGCGGTCACCGCGGCCGACCCGACGGCTTACACCTACGACGCGTTCGGTCGCGTCGCGAGCACGCTCCTGCCCGGCGGCGACACCGGCGCGAGCCCTTCCATCGAGTATGTCTACGAGCTGGGCAACCCTACGACGAGGATCATCACCCGTCGGCGGTCCGAGGTGGGGGGCGCGCTCGACCTCGAGACCGTCGCCTGCACCGATGGCCGCGGCCGGACCTACCAGACCCGCAAGAAGGTCGAGGAAGGAGAGTACATCGTCGATGGCTTCACGCTCTTCAACCTGCGCTCGGAGCCGGTGGAGGTCTTCCAGGCCTACTCCAGCGGATCTGCAGCGTGCGATGCGGCGCCGCCGGAGAGCACCCGCTCGCGGAAGTTCCGCTACGACGGAGTCGGTCGCATGATCGAGGAGAGGCACGAGGATGACGACGCCGCGGGGGGGGCATCCTTCAGCCGTCGCAGCTACCTCCCCCTCCGTACGGTGATGCTCGACGGCGAGGACAACGACGCCGCGAGTTTGCACGCCGATACGCCGGAGATCCACACCGTCGACGGGCTCGGCCGCCTCGTGTCGATCGAGCGACGCCTGGTCGGTGAGGCCGCCGTGACGCGGCTCGAGTACGACGCGCTCGGCCACGACGCGGGGTACGTCGACGCGATGGGTCACGTGAAGAAGCAGCTGCACGACGCGCTCGGGCGTCTGCTCCGGGTCGAGGATCCGAACTCCGGCACGACGACGTTCACCTACGACGACGCCGGCAACATCACCCAGCGCGTCGACGCTCGAGGTGTCGCCGTGGTCTACGGCTTCGACGGGTTGAACCGGGAGATCGAGCGGTTCGAAGGCGGCAACCGAGACGCGACCCTCATCGCGACGCAGTACGACCTCTCGGCGGACTGCGCGCCGTCGAGGTGCCCGAACACCGCAGGTCACGTCACCGCCCGCACGTATCCGGGGGGCGCGGACTTCTTCGGCTACGACGTGCGTCGCCGGCCGTTCCTCAGCACGCGGATCGTCGAGGGTCAGACCTATTCGATCGAGACGCGGTATGACAACGCGGACCGCACGGTGGAGCGCGTCTTCCCCGACGGTCGGAGCCTCGAGCTCGCCTACGACGGCGCTTCGCGCGTCGTCTCGATCCCCGGCGTGATCGACGAGGTGACATTCACCGACGAAGGCTTGCAGGACGAGCTCCGCCGCGCGAATGGCGTGGTGGAGCGCACCCGCTATGACTCGCGTCTCCGTCTGGCGGGCGTGTTCGTGGCGTCCGGCGCTGCGATGCTCCAGGCCATCGAGCTGGTGCGCGATCGCGCGAGCAACGTGGTCGAGGTCGGGGACTCGGCGGTGGATGCGATGCTGCCCGCGACGACCTACGGGTACGACGCCTGGTACCGCTCGACCGAGGTCGCCCGCGGTGGTCGGACCGACTCGGTGTCGTTCGACCTGGTCGACAACGTGTTGGTGAAGGGCGGCGCCGAGTACCGGTACGACGCGCGCCCGGGCGCTGCTGTCGCCATGGGTGCGGCGTCGATCACCTACGACGCAGCGGGGTGCGTCACGAACGCGCGCGGCTTCGAGAACACCTGGGATTTCCAGGGGCGTCTCGTCTCGAGCGTGGGCGCACACGAGGTGCGCTCGGTGTACGGGCCCGATCACTTCCGCGTCGCACGGCACGACGACGATCAGGTGTCGCATTACGTCGACGCGGACTTCGAGGTCCATGACGGCATCTCGGTGATCTACGTGCGCATGGGCCAGGCCCGGGTCGCGCGACTCGAGTCGACGGGCTTCGCCTCGACCTGGCTCGGCGCGGTCGGTAGCTCGGTGGACGCGGGCGGTGCGTATCGCGCTCGGATCGAGGGCGTCGCCGGGAGCGAGAGGTGGCTCACCACCGTCGCGCGGAAGATGCTCGTCGAGGGGCGGCCGGCCGTCGTCGCGCTGCACCGCGATCACCTCGGCTCGCTCGTCCTGGCCACGGGCGACGAGGGGGCGGTCCTCGGTCGTCGCAGCTTCGGCGACAGCGGAGAGGTCGTCGGCGAGTCGGGCTACGTCGATCGGTACGGCTTCACCGGCCAGGAGCACGAGCCGCACACCGGCCTCGTCCGGTTCGCGCACCGGTACCTGTCGACGCAGACCGGCCAGTGGCTGAGCCCGGACCCGGCGTTCCTCGCCGTGACGGAGGCGGAGCAAGCGCGCTTGCCGGAGGCGGTCGCGCGCTACAGCTACGTGCTGAACAACCCCGGGACGTTCGTGGATCCGAACGGCCTGTCGCGCTGGGGCAACTTCAAGGCATCGGTGGGCGACCTCGGCAAGGGGATCAGTCGGCGGGCCAGGCAGGCCAAGGCCTGGATC
>JAGQSS010000218.1 GCA_020439405.1 Ilumatobacter sp.
GGCGGTGACGTGAAGTGCGCGACGGCCGAGGGGAACTTCGCCTGGTTCGGCTGGTCCGACTACCCCGACACCGGGTCGGGTCTCGGCAGGCTGGCGCTCGACCGGTTCGTCGACACCCTGCAACCCGCGTACGCGGCGGACATCTTCACCGAGGCAGCGTCGGCCGACGTCGTGTCATGCGCCCGGTTCGACGGTCGCACCCTGTTCGCCGTGGCCGGGGATGCCGTCTACGCGTCCGACCCGGGCGTGTACGTGGTCGAGGGCTGGTGGGACACCGGCCGGTTCTACTTCGGCACGGTGGAGGCCAAGAAGCTGACCGAGATCCTCGTGTCCGCCGACGCGTTGCAGGCGAACGACGGCATCGACGTGTCGGTCGTCGACCAGGCCGACACCGAGGTCGGCACGGCGGCGGTGTCGTCGACCGGCGCGACCGGTCTCACCGTCGACCTCGACGGGGTGTCGGTGTTCACGGCGAACGTCCGGTTCACGCTCACCTCCGATGGCACGTCGACGCCGTGCGTGAAGTTCTGGCGGATGCGCGCCTATCCGGTCGCGCCGTCGACCGAGGAGTGGGTGGTGCCGCTCATCATCAAGTCCCATGTCGTCGTCGGTGACGGCCAGGGCCAGGTGCAGTCGTTCGACGTGCTCGCTGAGGTCGAGCGGTTGAAGTCGTTGTGGCGGAACAAGACCGTCGTCGGCTACCGCGAGGGCGACAAGTCGTACCGGGTTCGCATCGACAACTTCCAGGTCCAAGCCCACGATTGGCGGGACTCGTCCGACTACTTTGAGGTGCACATGATCGTGAACCTCATCAGCGTGTAAGGAGCAACCTGATGGCTGACGCCTACCAGCGCAAGGAGATCAAGGGCGGCGTCCCCCCGACGACGCTCGCCGGCGCGATCAACGACACCGCGACGTCGATCACGATCGCGGATGCGACCGGCTGGCCCGACGGGGCGAGCAACCCGTTCGTCATCGCGATCGACCGTGGCGGCACCGAGGAGTTGGTGCTGTGCGAGTCGCGCTCGGGCACGACTCTCACGGTCATCACCGACGGTCGCGGCTACGACGAGACGACGGCCGCATCCCACAACGCCGGGGTCACGGTCGAGCACGTCCTCGACGCCGGGACGATCGACCAGGCGAACCGGCTCGCGAACCTCATGACGACCAAGGGTGACGTGATCGCGTCGAACGGCACCAACCCGGTCCGTCTCGGCGTGGCTGGCACGGACGGGTTCGTGCTGCAGGAGGACTCGGGTGAGGCGACCGGTCTCATCTTCGATCGGCTCATCGCGCTGCTCATCGCGGCGTCGGCACCGTCGGTCACCGGGGCGCAGCGCATCTGGTTGGACACGACCCTCGACCGCATCCGCATCTCGGACGGCACGTCGTGGCTGTTCGACAACGACATGTTCGTGTTCGCGTCGATCGCTGCTCGCAAGTCGGGGCTGTCGTCGCCGGTCGCCGGTCAGGTGTGCGTGCTCGGCGGGAAGGTGCTCGAGTACTACGACGGCTCGCAGTTCAGGACGATCGGGGTGCCGTCGTTCGCCGATGACACGGCCCGCGACGCCTACTACGGCGACGCCACCGTCGGGCTGTACGACGGCGCGATGGCAAAGACCGAGGACGACTACGCGGTGTGGGAGTACCGGCAGGACGAGTGGATCCTGCGCAACCAGAAGATCACCGTCTCCGCCAACGCCCCATCGAACCCGCACGATCAAGACGTGTGGTACCAGCCGACGAGCTGACCATGCCGGTGTTCGTGCGCTCAGGGGGCCAGTGGGTCGAGTCCACGCCGTTCGCCCGCAACGGATCGGTGTGGACCAGCGAGTCCGACTCGCTCTACGCCCGCGACGCGGGGACGTGGAAGCTCATCCACCCCGACCCCGCCGCCGTCGGCGAACTCCTCCCAGTCGAGGGGTTGGCGGTCACGTCCGGGCCGACCGACCGCGCGGTCACGGTGGGCTGGACGAACCCGACGCAGCCGACGATCACCCCGACCGACGTCCAAGTGCGCGTCGCCGAGCTCGGCGCCGTGTGGACCGAGTACGCCTACCCGGTCACGTCGGCCGCGTGGGCGTCACTCGACGCCGACACCGAGTACGTCGTCCAGGTGCGGCTTATCCGCCGCGTCGACGGCATCGTGACCGACACCTCGCCGATCCGCCACGTTCAGTTCACGACCGACCCGGCCCCGATCGGCGCTCCGGCCCCCGACCCCGGTGGCTCTGGTGGTGACACGACGTTCCCCTGGACCGGCTCGACCGACAACCCGACCGCTCCCGGCACAAACGACGGCTGCTGGTGGGAGATCGTCGTCCAGATCCTCAACACGAACGCCGCGTCGTGGTCAGACACGGCGATCACCGACACCGTCGCTGGTGACGCCGACTCATGGGAGGTCGACCTGTCGTCGCTCGATTCGGGGCGCATCTACCGGACGTGTCGGCGTGAGGCATGCGACACCGATACCGACGGGGTCGCGGACACCTGGGGCGACTGGGAGTGCGGGCTGCCGTTTCCAGCACCGACCGACTGGGACGCCGCGTGCGGCGGGTTCGCTGACTCGGCCAACGTCTCGGGGCTGGCCGTCGTCGCCGACGCTGTGTTCCGCTACCCGTACCTGTGCAAGAACGCCGAGACGAACCAGATGGTCATGCTCGAGCAGGTGTCCGGCGTCGAGCTCGCCCGAGGCCCGGGCTTCTACTCGTTCTTCACCGACGCCGACGGCGAGAAGGGCGTCAAGGCGGCGCCCGGTGAGACCGGCGCACCGTGGTTGATCGTCGGCGCGCTCACGGCCGTCGCGTCGATGCTCGTCGCGGAGGCCGACTGGACGATCGCTTCCAGGTTCCGGGCCACATCGGACTTCACGCCGAACAACGGGCGGGTGACGACCATCGGCGTGTTCGGCGGCGTCGTCAGCATCTCGCTCACCGAGTCTGCAACCGGGTGGACCCCGACCGCCGTCGTCACGACGAACGGTGATGGGTTGAAGGTACTTGTCGGCGACGAGGTTGCGTTCGATGAGGCGATCACGCACGTCGCCGTGGTGCGGTGGGACGACGACGGGAACCTCGAGCTGTTCGTCGATGCCGAGTCGGCCGACACTGAGGATGTCTCGGCGATCGACGTGTACGAGTCGCCGTCGCTGGCTGCGTACAACGGCGCTCCGGCAGGGCTGGCGGTCATGCAGCAGATCGGATGGGATCGGGCGCTGACGAACGACGAGATCGCGACGCTGTCGCTGCCGCCGGTCGACGACAACACCGGCATCACGTGGGATCTGCAGACCACCCCAGATCGGGACTGGCAGGCCGTTGCCTGGTCACCGGCGCTGCGTCTGTTCGCAGCGGTGGCCGACAGCGGCACCGGCCAACGCGCGATGACGTCGCCGGACGGCGTCACGTGGACCCAACGCACGACGCCTGCCGATCGCGGCTGGGACGGGATCGCATGGGGCAACGGTCTGTTCGTTGCCGTGTCGGCAACGCTCGGCGCAGCCGAAGTGATGACCTCGCCGGACGGCACCACGTGGACGCAACGTGCGACGCCGACGAACAACAGCTGGCACGACGTTTGCTGGGCAGCCAGCCTCGGCTTGTTCGTCGCGGTCGGGTCCGACTACGAAACCACCCACGCCGCGATGACCTCGCCTGATGGCATCGCGTGGACGCTGCGTTCGACACCCGGCAACGGATACCAAGGTGTGACGTGGTCACCGGACGCCGGCCTGTTCGTCGCGGTCGGCACCGACAAACTCATGACCTCCCCGGACGGCATCACCTGGACGGCTCGCACCGTCGCGTCCGAAGAGTGGAAGCACGCCGCGTACTCCCCCGACGAATCCATCTGGGTCGTGGTCGGTGTCAGCGGTGTCACGAATCGAGCACTCAGCTCCCCGGACGGCATCACCTGGACGGCTCGTGCTACACCGAACCAACGAGCGTGGCGACGCGTCGAATGGATCGACGGGCTGCGCTTTGTCGCCATCGCAAACGGCGGCGCCACCGGCAACTGGATGGCGATGACGTCGCCGGACGGGATCACCTGGACCGGACGGATCGCGCAGAACCGACAGTGGTTCGGACTGGCATGGGCACGCGAGATCGCCACGCTGGTCGCTGTCGCCGAGTCCGGATCCACGATCCGAGCGATGAGTTCGCCCGGGGCCTGAGAGGAACACCATGACGTCACGACTCGATCGACGCAGCCGACCCGGCCGCCCCAGTCGCAGCGGCCGCCGGTCGACGGGCGGTGGCGGTGGTGGTGGCCCACTCCCGCTTGACCCTGAGAACATTGCCGTTGGTGATCTGGCGTTCATCACGACCGGGACCGCCATCACGCCATCGCTGCCGAGTCACAACGAGGGCGATCTGCTCCTGTTGTTCCATCACGGCTACAGCACGCAGAACCCGGTCGCGCCGGCTGGATGGTCGACGTTGTGGTCGACGACATACCCCGGCGCCGACGATGCCGTCTACTGGAAACGCGCCGGCGCTGAAGAATCGAACCCCACTGTGACGGTCGTCTCAGCAACGCAAGGTGGCTCGAGCCGAATCCTGGCTGTGCCCGGCGTCCACGAAAGCACACCGTTTGACGTGACCCCAGTGCAAGGAACCGCTGCGTACCAGACCGCCGGTGCCGGCGTCGGGAACATCACCCCCGTGACGAACGGGGCCGTCGTGCTGTGTGGCATCTGGAATCACGTGGATGCCGGCAACTTCTCGATCACCGGCCCGAACGGCTACTTCCATCTGTGTGGACCCGGCGACGCAATAGGCGGCCAGAAACGCGAAGTCACGATCGGCGCGCGATTGCTCGAGACCGCAGCGGCGGTCAACGGGTTCACGACCAACGCGTCGAATTCGTGGTGTAAGACATCGTTGATCGCGCTCCGTCCGGCGTGACGTCTACGATGTCGCGATGAGCTTCGTTCCGGTCGTCGACGTCTCCCATCATCAAGGGGCGATCGACTTCGTGACGATGCGGCGGCGTGGCATCGACGACCTCATCATCCGGGTCACGAACGGCGACACGCACGACAAGCAGGCCCACGCCTACTACCTCGGAGCCGTCGCCGCCGGGTTCGATCCGCGCCGCATCCTGTGGTACACGTTCGTCAACCCGAAGCGGTGCACCGCTTTTCAAGCTGTCACCGCGACGCTCGACCGGATCCGCCAGATCACCGGCCGCGACGACCACGCCCTCATGTGGGACTGCGAGACCTTCACCGGCGAGGCCGGCACCCGTGGCCCCGGCGAGATCAAGGGCGCTGAGTACGCCAACTACATGCGCTCGCTCATGGCCGGCGTGCACCGTCTCGCTCCGAACTGGCGGCAGTTCGGCTACTCCAACGCCGCGTTCTGGGACTCGTGGGTCGGCCTCCACGGCGACGACATCGTCGCCTCGCTCGAGTGGATCGTCGCCCGCTACCCCGTCCACTCCGACGCCGGCTACGACAAGTACCCGGTCCCCGGTGATCCCGATGAATGGGCGGCGTGGGCATTCGCTCGCCAGTCGAAAGGCCCGCTCCCGCCACGCGGCGCACCCTGGTCGGGTTGGCAGTTCTCCGCCGACTTCAACGGGATGGGCCGCTACTACGGCTGCTCGTCGTCGGCACTCGACCTCAACATCGTGCAGCTCGATCCGTGGCTGCGCTGGACCGGTCGCACAGCGGCCCCCGAACCCGAGGAGCCCGACATGCCACAAGCCAACCCCCGCTACTTCCGCACCCCCGCATCACCGACCGCCGTGTGGGGAACGACCGATGGCTTCCACGCCTTCAAGGTCACCCACGACGCCGCCCAGGCGCGCATCGCCGCCGGGTTCCCGTTCGACGTCGAGGTGCTCAACGCCGACGAGGCGAAGCTGTTCGACTACATCGACTCGGCCGAGCACGGCACCATCGGCATCGCCTGATCCCGGTTCGGGCCACACAGGTTCGGGTACGCTACGCACACGTACCCGTCGAAAGGAAGTGGCGATGGCAACCGTCAAGGAACTGCAGACCCGAGCAGCCGAGCTCGAAATCCCGGGCCGGTCGGGCATGAAGAAGCCGGAGTTGGAGAAGGCTGTCGCGAAAGCGGAGTCGGCTGCGGCGTCGGCCGA
>JAGQSS010000219.1:0-2144 GCA_020439405.1 Ilumatobacter sp.
GTCGACGAGCGAGGTGACCGGTCGGAGCACCTCGTCGACGTCGTCGGCCAGGTCGGTCACGGTCCGATCGATGTCGTCGGTGAGCGTCCCGACCGTGTCGTCGATGGCGGTCAGGGTGGCGTCGAGCGGGCCCGACGCCTCGTCCGGGAGCACCTCGTCGACGATGACGTCGACCGTGTCGTCGGTCCCTGGTGCGCCGTGCCCGACGGGTGCGAGCGGTCCGCCGACCGCCGGCGGGGTGCCGACGAGCGGCGCGATCGGTTCGTGTGCCGTCTTGGTTCCCGTCGTCGACGCGGGTGTGGGCGCCGCCGGCGTGGCGACGGCGTCGGTGGTGCCGGTCGTCGCGGCGGCTGCTCGTGCGGCCGTCGAGGGTGCGGCCTCGGAGGCACGCCCGGTCGTCGTCGCGGTTGGTTCTGCCGGTGGTTCGAGCACGCGCTCGACGGGTGTCGCGGTCGACGCAGGGCGGCCGTCACGGTCGACGAGATCGGTCGCGACGATCGCGCCGGCCGTGATGGTCGCCACCGCGGCGGGGATCACGATGACGGGAGCCGCACCGCCGATGAGCGAGGCGCCGACGCCGCCGAAGTTGCGCACGAACGCGAGCACCAGCGCCAGGAGCGACCGCGACGGCATGTGTTCGGCGAGATGGTGCATCTGGTCGAACACGGCGGCGCACTCGGAGCACGAGATGACGTGGCGGTCGACCCGAGCGACCGTCGATGTGGCGGCACCTCCCAGGACGACCGCGGGCATCGCCGACCTCACCGACCGACACGCTGCGTCGGTGCAGCGGCGGCGGGTGCTGACCGAGAGGTACGAACGGCGGAGCGCGCACCGTGCCCGATGGCTGAGCGACGCCACGGCGCCGGCATCGGTGTCGCCGTCGGCGAGGTCGGCCGGCGTGGCCCCTTCGATCTCGGTCGACCACAGCACGTCGCGGAATCGTTCGGGGAGGTCTCGGAACGCTTCGGTCACCTCCTCGTCGGAGAGGGCGACGTCGACGGAACGGTCGGCCGTGAGATCGGCGAGGGTGTCGTCGTCGGTGGCTCGGACACGCCGGCCGTCGCCGCGGGTCGCCCAGGAGGTCGCCGTGTTGCGCACGCTCCGGAGGAGATACGGCTCGGCGTCGTCGGTCGGTCCGCGCCCGGCCAGCGTGGCCCGCAGGGTCGCTGCGAACACCTCGCTGACGATGTCGTCGACATCGGCGGCGGAACGGGCGAGCCGGCGGGCGAGTCGTCGTACAGCCGGCTGATGGCGTCGGTACAGCTGATCGAACGCCTGCTGATCGCCGCGTCGGACGGCGTCGAGGATCTCGGCGTCGGAGACATCGCCGCCGAATCGCCTGGTCGCGGTCGTGCGGGCCGCGCTCGACCGATCGTGTGCCGGGGTGTCACCGTGGGTGCCACCCGTCGTGGTCCCGAGGTCGATCGTGGTCATCGCTACCGCCTTCGGGGGCGCCGCTCAGCCCCCTGTGGCGTCCATGAGTACCGTACATCGGATCCCACGAAAAGTGAAGAACGAAGCAAGAAATCCCACCGTGCGTGATAACTCTGTCATACGCTTGCGCACACCATCGTGGGAAACGAGCAGTCCGGGTGGGGGAGTGCCCTCGCCAGGACACCGATCGACGGGGATGCATCGTCGGCCCGGTACTGTGGGCGCACCATGAATGCACCTTCTTCGCGGCCGTCGGGCCGCCGACGTGCGAACCGGCGTGATGGCCGCCGCCGGGACACGTCGAATTCCTCCCCCCGCACCGACCACGACGACGACGGCGAGGAGCGGGCCGGCAACCTCACGACCATCAACGCCCTCCCGCCCGTCGAACCGCCGACCGGGTTCGCCGAACTCGGCGTGCCGGAACGCATCGACGACGGCCTCGCTGCCTGCGGGTTCGCCCAGCCGTTCGCGATCCAGACCGAGGCCGTGCCGGTCGCGATGCAGGGCCGCGACGTGTGCGGTCGTGCCAAGACGGGTTCGGGCAAGACGCTCGCGTTCGGCGTGCCGATGCTCGCCCGCATCACCGATCGGGCCGAGCCGCGCAAGCCGCTGGGCCTCGTCTTGGTCCCGACCCGCGAGCTGGCCGTCCAGGTCGCCGAGGTCCTCGAGCCGATCGCCAAGCACGCCGACATGCGCGTCCTCGC
>JAGQSS010000219.1:2243-4215 GCA_020439405.1 Ilumatobacter sp.
GTACGGCGGCGCCTCACGTCACGGTCAGATCGACGAACTCGCCAAGGGTGTCGAACTGGTGGTCGCCACGCCGCTCCGGCTGATCGACCTGATCAAGTCGAACGAGGTCGACCTCGGTGCGGCCCAGATCGTGTGCCTCGACGAGGCCGACCGGATGGCCGACGACGGCTTCACGCCCCAGGTCGAGTGGATCCTCCGGCACTGCACCGGGCGGAGCCAGACGATGCTGTTCTCGGCGACGCTCGACGGCGACGTCGGTCACCTGATCCGTCACTACCTCACCGACCCGATCGAGGTCGCGATCGACGCCGCCACCGACACCGTCGGCACGATGCACCACCTGTTCCTCGCCGTGCACCACATGGACAAGGACAAGGTCGTCGGCGCGATCGGCCAGGGGATTCCCAAGATCGTCGTGTTCTGCCAGACCAAGCGATCGTGCGACAAGGTCGCCCGCAACCTGCAGGATCTCGGCGTCCAGGCGTCGGCCATCCACGGCGACCTGCCGCAGAAGTCGCGCGAGCGGGCGCTCCAGCGCTTCGCCGAGGGCAAGCTCGACATCCTGGTCGCGACCGACGTCGCGGCGCGAGGCATCGACATCGACGACATCGGGGCCGTCATCCACTACGAACCGGCCAAGGATGTCAAGGACTACCTCCACCGATCCGGGCGCACGGCACGGGCCGGACGCGACGGTTGGGCGGTGACGCTCGTCGAGTACAACCAGCACACGCAGGTGCGCATCCTCCAACGCGGCATGCGCCTCCCGAACGCGACGCCCATCGAGGTGTTCTCGAACAACCCGAACCTGCGCGACCTGCCGGCGTTCGGCGCCGACGCCACCACCTGACGTCACATCGGCGCCAGCGTCGCTGAAGGGCCGCTGAGCCGGCCGTGGTGACGTGGTTCACGGGTCCGTCGCTCGGATCGTCGGCGGTCGTAACGTGTTCGTCATGTTCCGCCCGATCCCGGCGCTCGGCGTCGCGTTCGCCCTGCTGATCGCCGGGTGCTCCTCCGACGACGGAGCGTCGACGTCAGACGCCGCGACCGCGTCATCGGCACCGTCGACCACGATGACCGTGCCCGTCGACGAGCCGACGACGACCGCGCCACCGACGACCACGACGGCTCCCGAGCAGCCCGAGGTGGTCACGATCGACGTGGTCGCACCCGATCTCGGTCTCGACGAGACGGTCGAGGGGGACGCCGAACTCGTCGGCGATCCCTTCGACGACCCGTTCGCCACGTGCTCCGCGTACCGCACCGTCGCCGGCGCCTACGCCGTCGGCGTCGGTGACCCCGACGGGGCGCTGACCTGGGTGTCGGTCGTGAGTGCCGCCCGCATCGACGGTGCGGGCGCCGTACCGGCCGATGTCCGGATCGAGCTGCCCGACGGGCGCGAGATCGACGCCAGCGGCGCGCTCGTCCTCGACAACGACCTCGCCGGCGGCACGTTCGTGGCGACGGCCACCGACGGTGCCACGATCGAGGGGAGCTTCGAGTGCTCCGGCGGCGCACGACCTCCCGTCACGATGGCGGCGACCGACGCGGACGCGATCGAGGTCGTCGCGCTCGTCGAGCGCGACGGTCACGAGCGGGTGTTCACCGCGGCGCTGCTCGGTGCCGACGCCGCCGACTGCCCCGTCGACGAGGACGGGCTGGTGGTGCGCGTCGACGGCGATGCGTCGACGGGTGCGATCTCGGTGTTCGAACTCAGCGGGCCGAGCTCGGCGGCCACGCTCTCCATGACGATCGGCGCGACGACCTACTCGTTCGACGACGCGACACTCGTGCTCGACGACGCCGCTCGTGCCGGCACCTTCCTGGCCGACGGCGACGCGACGGTCGCCGGCGCGTTCAGCTGTACCTGATCAGAGCCAGGCCGGTCGACGGGTTTCGTAGTCGTCGATCGCGTCGGCGTGCGACATCGTGATCCCGATGTCGTCGAGCCCTTCCAGGAAACGGTGCTGCG
>JAGQSS010000219.1:4223-6111 GCA_020439405.1 Ilumatobacter sp.
GTTTCGTAGTCGTCGATCGCGTCGGCGTGCGACATCGTGATCCCGATGTCGTCGAGCCCTTCCAGGAAACGGTGCTGCGTCGACTCGTCCATCGGGAACGACTCGGCGATGCCGGCGGAGGGGACCTCGACCGTCAGGCGTTCCATGTCGACCGTGATCTCGGTCGTCGGGTCGGCCTCGATCGCCGCCCAGATCGCCTCGACGACCGACTCCGGCACCACCGCGGGCACCAGGCCGTTCTTCGTGCAGTTGTTCCGGAAGATGTCGGAGAAGCTCGGTGCGATCACCGCATCGAAGCCGCCTTGCTGGATCGCCCAGACGGCGTGCTCGCGCGACGAGCCGACGCCGAACGCCGGGCCGGCGACGAGAATCGACGCGCCCTGGTACTGCTCCTGGTTGAGCACGAAGTCGCGATCGTCGCGCCACGTGGAGAACAGGCCCTTCTCGAAGCCGGTGCGCTCGACGCGCTTCAGCCAGTCGGCCGGGATGATCTGATCGGTGTCGACGTCGCTGCGCTTGAGCGGCACGCCCGTGCCGCTGACCACTCGTACTGCCTTCATGTCGTTCCTCTCAGTCCAGATCCTGCGGCGTGGCGAACGTGCCCTTGACCGCCGTGGCGGCGGCGACGGCGGGGGAGACGAGGTGGGTGCGTCCCCCTCGGCCCTGACGGCCCTCGAAGTTGCGGTTGCTCGTGCTGGCCGCACGCTCGCCCGGCGTCAGCTTGTCGGGGTTCATCGCCAGGCACATCGAACAACCGGGCTCGCGCCAGTCGGCGCCGGCGGCACGGAAGACCTCGTGGAGACCTTCGGCTTCGGCCTGCGCCTTCACGCGGTGCGATCCGGGGACGACCATGACGCGAGGCACGGTGACCGTGCGCCCGTCCATCACGGCGGCGGCCGCGCGGAGGTCTTCGATGCGGCTGTTCGTGCAGGAGCCGATGAACACCGTGTCGACCGGGATGTCCTTGATCCGGGTGCCGGCCTCGAGTCCCATGTACTCCAGTGCACGGGCGACCGTCTCGCGTGTGGTGCTGTCGGTGAAGTCGTCGGGTGACGGCACGACGCCGTCGATCGAACCGACCTGGCCGGGGTTGGTGCCCCACGACACCTGCGGGGTGATCGTCGATGCGTCGATCACGACCTCTTTGTCCCACACGGCGTCGTCGTCGGTACGCAGGGTGCGCCAGTCGGCGACCGCCGCCTCCCACGCCTCGCCCTTCGGGGCGTGGTCGCGGCCCGCCAGGTAGTCGAACGTCGTCTCGTCGGGAGCGATCATGCCGGCCTTCGCGCCGGCCTCGATCGACATGTTGCAGACCGTCATCCGGCCTTCCATCGACAGATCGGTGATCGCCTGGCCGCGGTACTCGATGACGTGCCCGATCCCGCCACCGGTGCCGATGTGGCCGATGATCGCCAGGACGATGTCCTTCGCCGTGACACCCTCCGGTGCGGCACCGTCGACGGTGACCGACATCCACTTCGGGCGCGACTGCGGCAGCGTCTGGGTGGCGAGGACGTGCTCGACCTCGCTCGTGCCGATACCGAACGCCAGCGCGCCGAAGGCGCCGTGCGTGGCGGTGTGGCTGTCGCCGCAGACGATCGTCATGCCCGGCATGGTGCGTCCCTGTTCGGGGCCGATCACGTGGACGATGCCCTGGTCGGGGTCGCCCATGGGGAAGTTGGTGACGCCGAACTCGGCGGTGTTGCGACGGAGCGTGTCGACCTGCTTGGCCGAGATCTCGTCGGCGATGGGCTGGTCGATGTCGGCGGTCGGGACGTTGTGGTCCTCGGTCGCAATGGTGAGCTCGGGACGCCGGACGGTCCGGCCGCTCATGCGGAGACCGTCGAACGCCTGCGGGCTCGTCACCTCGTGGACGAGGTGGAGGTCG
>JAGQSS010000021.1:0-14241 GCA_020439405.1 Ilumatobacter sp.
GGCCGGCCTGATGGAGATCGCCGACGTGTTCGTCATCAACAAGGCCGATCGCAAGGGGGTCGACGAGACGCGTCGCGACCTCGAGCAGATGCTCGAACTCTCCGATCTGCCCCACGACGCATGGCGGCCGCCGATCGTGCCGACGATCGCCTCGTCGGGCGACGGCGTCTCGGCCCTGTGGGACGCGGTGCTCGCGCACCGTGCCTACGCCGAGGAGAGCGGTCAGCTCGCCGAGCGTCGCTCGTTCCGGGCCGGCGAGGAGTTGCGGGAGATCGTCACGAACCGACTTCGCGACCGTGCACGCCAACTGTGCACGGGCGATCGGTGGGACCAGCTCACCGACCAGGTCGTCGAGCAGTCGACCGATCCGTGGACGGCGGCCGACGAGATGCTCGCCGGCATCGACGCCTGACCTGGCCGGGCGGCGCCCGGTCGACCAAGATGGTCGCATGAGTGATTCCGTGGTGCTGCTCGAACGACGCGACGACGGGGTCGCCGTCGTCACCCTGAACAACGGCAAGGTCAATGCGCTGTCCGGTGCGGTCGTTGCGCGTCTGCACGAGATCGCCGACGACCTGACCGCCGATCCGCCGGGCGCCGTCGTCGTCACCGGCGGCGAGAAGATCTTCGCGGCGGGTGCCGACATCTCCGAGTTCGGCGGCCCCGACGAGGCGCGGCCGATCACCGACTCGATCCACGGGGCGCTCGACGCGATCGCTGCTGTCCCGAGGTTCGTCATCGCGGCGGTCAGCGGCTACGCGCTGGGTGGCGGCTGTGAGCTCGCGCTGGCGTGCGATTACCGCATCGCGGGCGAACGTGCGGTGTTCGGCCAGCCCGAGATCCTGCTGGGCACCATTCCCGGCGGGGGTGGCACCCAACGGCTCGCCCGGTTGGTCGGGCCGAGCCGGGCCAAGGAACTGTGCATCACCGGCCGGCAGGTGCGTGCCGACGAGGCCCTCCGGATCGGTCTCGCCGACGAGGTGGTGCCCGGCGACGAGTTGCACGACCGAGCGTTCGCCCTCGCGGCCGAGTGTGCTCGGGGGGCGGTGCTGTCGCAGGCGCTCGCCAAGCAGGTGATCGACGGTGGCCTCTCGTCGACGCTCGCCGACGGGTTGCTCGCCGAGCGGGACGCGTTCGTCGAGTCGTTCCGCACCAACGACAGCCAGGTCGGCGTCCGGAGTTTCCTCGAGCACGGCCCGGGCAAGGCCGAGTTCACCGGCACCTGACGAGCAGGGGGCCGGCACCTTCTGGCGTTGCGGATCGTGGTGTCCGCACCCTGATCTGCGAGAAGGTGCGTGACCCCTGCTCAGCGGCCGGCGGCGTCGTGGTAGACTGCGACGGTGCGGGCGGCGATCGCGTCCCACGAGTAGGTGGCCTCGAGCAACTCGCGGCCGCGCCGGATCATGTCGTCGGCGAGGTCGCGGTCGGTGAGCACGCGCTCGATGCAGTCGGCGAGATCGTTGGCGTTGCCGGGCTCGAACGTCAGCGCCGACCCGGTGCCGCCGACCAGTTCGGCGAGTCCGCCCGTGTCGGCGACGATCAACGGCGCCCCACCGGCGAGTGCCTCGAGCGCGACGACACCGAACGGTTCGTACAGCGACGGGATCACGACACACCCGGCGCGGTGGATCGCGGCGCGCAGCTCGTTGTCGGTGACGAAGCCGGCGAGGTCGACGAGGTCGCCGACGCCCGCCAGGTCGATCTGCGACTGCAACTCGGGGAGATACGAACCCCGCCCGGCGATCGTGCACTCGACACCGGCGACCCGGTAGCGCAGTGCGGCGATCGCTCCGGCGAGGACCTGGAACCCCTTCTCGTACTGCACGCGGCCCCAGGCCAGCACGGTGCCGCCGCGCACGGTGGGCGTCACCTCGTCGGGCCCGGCGGCGCGCCACCAGGCGGGATCGATCCCGCCCGGGATGCGGCGGACCGAATCGGGGTCGAGTTCGAACCCGTCGACGATGTCGCGCACCAGCAGCCGGGTCGACGCGATCACGCGTCGCGATCGGTTCGCCTGCCACCACTCGACCCGGTTGATCTCCTCGGCCGTGCCCGGTGAGAGGTGTCCGCCGTGGCGTCCGCGTTCGGTGCCGTGGAAGCGGGTGACCATCGGGGCGTCGAACAGGCTGGCCGCCGTCGACGCCGCCCAGGCGACCTGCCAGTCGTGGGCGTGCACGATGTCGGGGCGCCAGTCGTCGAGTGCCGCCGTCGCAGCGACCATCGCGTGGTTGCCGGATGCGGTGTGGGCGATCTCGTCGTCGGGCAGCCAGGGCAGCTCGACGTCGGCACGCAGGACGCGCACCCCGGCGATCGTCGTGTCGTGGTCGGTGCCGACCACGCGGCGCGTCACGACGACGACGTCGTGGCCGAGTCGGGTGAGCGCGTGCGAGAGACCGTCGACGTGTGCCGCGGTGCCACCGGTCGAACTCGGTGGATACTCCCACGTGAACATCAGGATGCGCACGGCGCTGCACGATAGAGCACGACCCCACCGGACGACGCGATCGGACCGGAGACGATCGCCGGTCAGCGGTCGCCGACGAGGCGGCGGAACGTGGCGAGGTTGCGTCGCCAGATGCGCTCGAGGACGAACCCACCGACGAACGCGCCGATCGGGCCGCCCATCCACCAGGGGAACGAGAGGGTCTCGCTCCAGATCAGGCGGCAGCGCCGATCGAGATCGATCGGCTCGAGACGGAAGCTGCCGCGACCCGTGACGAGGCCGCGGTGGACGACGCCCATCTCGGCCTCGGGCTCCCAGACGGTGATCTCCATCTCGTCGCTCAGGCGAACGGGCCCGACCTTGGTGTCGCACACGAAACTCGTGCCGACGCCCCGTCGTTGATCGCCGTGGAAGCGGATCGCCGAGGCGTCGGCCATCCAGTCGATGTGGGACTCGATCGTTTCGAGCCGGGCCCACACCTCGCCGAGCGGCGCGTCGATGTCGATCGAGACGGTGATGTCGCGGTCGAACCGCACGTCAGGTGGCGAGTGCGGCCGCGTCGCGGAGCTGCGCCGCGGCGTCCTCGGGCGGCACGATGTTGATCATCACGCCGGTGCCGCGCTCGAAGCCGGCGGAGGTCACCAGGTTCGGCCAGATGTGCACGTGCCAGTGATATTCGCCCGTGTGGGCGTGCGGCGCCGTGTGGATGCCGACGTTGTAGGCGACGTCGCCGAGGGCACGGTTGAGGAATGCGGTCGCGTCGCGGAGCGCACGGCCCACGGCGGCGAGCCCGTCGTCGGTGGCGTCCTGGAGGTGCAGATCGTGGGCCCGGGGGACGATCAGCAACTCGTACGGGACACCGCTCCAGTAGGGGGCGATGATCGCCACGTCGTCGTTGGCGGCCACGACGCGCTCGCCGGTGGCGAGTTCGGCCTCGACGGTCGTGCAGAGCAGGCAGCCGCCGGCGAAGCGGGCGAACGCTCGCTCTTCGTCGAGTACCTCGCCCGGGACGAACGGGAGGGCGAGCAACTGACCGTGCGGGTGGGCGATCGAGGCGCCGGCCTCGCGGCCGTGGTTGACGATCGCCTGGGTGTACCGGATGTTGGGCATCGCCGCGTGTTCGACGAACCGCGACTTGAGGGCCATCATCACGTCGGCGGCCTCACCGTCGTCGAGCGAGTCGAGGTTGCGGTCGTGGTCACGGGTGTAGACGAACACCTCGTGCACCCCGGTGCCCTCGGCCATCACGTGGACCGGACCTTCGTGGTGGACGGCGAAGCCGCCGTCGCCGTCGAAGGCGGGGTAGAGGTTGGGGACGACACGCATGCGCCAGTTGCCGGCGTCGTCGAAGGTCTCGAGCGCGGGCGGCGTCGCCTCTTCGTTCCCGGGGCAGAACGGGCAGGCGCGGGAGTCGTCGACGGGCAGGAACTCGCTGCGTGGCCGGAAGTCGGTTGGCCGCTGCGCGCGCTCGGCGACGATGGTGACCCATCGACCCGTGAGCTGGTTCAGACGCATTTGGCTCATCGGGCTCCAATCTAGAGCCGTTGTGATGCCTTCGGGGGCATCACGGTCGATCACCGGTCGAACCGCCACTCGGTGTCGCCGGTCGGCCACCGTGTCGGCGGTACACCGTAACGTGCCGTTCGTCGTCGGGACCGAACGTTGTCCTCGACATGTCGGCCCAGCGGGCCTCGGGTTCGAAGCCGGCGGTGTCGGCCATCGCATCGAGCTGGGCAGGGGTCGCGTACCGGATCGACCACGGTCGCAGCCGCACGCCGTCTGCCTCGGTGAACTCGACGAACTGTCCCTCGGCGAGCCGGGTGCCGGCGCGCCGACGTGAAATCGACAGCACGACCCGGTCGGCGGTCATCGACCGAACGGACACGACCTCGCCCGACTCGTCGCCGTCGTCGGGGACGAACGCCTCGACGACGAACCGACCGCCGGGACGGAGCCGCTCGGCGACGGCGGCGAAACACCGTTCCTGTTCACCCTCACCGGTCAGGTTGAAGAGGGTGTTGTAGGCCACGAAGGCGAGGTCGAACGGGCCATCGGGGAGATCGTCGACCATGTCGCCGAGGAGCGCGTCGACGCGTCCCCCTGCGTCGCGGCGTCGGAGCAGATCGAGCATCGGTTCGCTGGCATCGATGCCGACGACCGCCAGACGTTCGTCGGCGGCGAGCGGGACCGCCAAGCGGCCGGTGCCGACGCCGAGCTCGAGCACGCGGGCGTCGGTGCCGCCGTCGAGTGCCAGGTTGGTGAGGGTGGCGACCGTCGCGTCGACGTCGGACACGTCGGCGTACCACTCGTCGTAGACGTCGGCGAACGCCTTGCCGTAGGTGGTGCGGTCGTACCCCTCCATCGCTGCGACGGTACCGCCCCCGCAGCGGCGTGCGATCGCTCGGTAGCGTTGTCGGGCGTGGCGATCACCTATCTCGATCATGCGGCCTCGACGCCGATGCGCGAGCGGGCGATCGCGTCCATGGTCCCGTACTTCGGCGAGATGTACGCCAACCCCAGCGGTTCCCATCGATTCGCCCGCGCCGCACGCCAGGCGATCGACGAGGCCCGCGACGACGTCGCCGACGTCTTGGGCGTGGCGCCCGGCTCGGTCATCTTCACGAGCTGCGGCACCGAGGCCGACAACACCGTGCTCGCCGGCGTCTCCGGCGGTGCCGTCTGCTCGGCGGCCGAGCACCACGCCGTCCTCCACCCGATCGAGCACCGTGGCGACGGCGTCGTCGTCGGCACCGACGCGTTCGGCCGGATCGACCTCGACCGGCTCGCCGACGCCTGCGCCGATCCGTCGGTCGGTGTCGTGAGCGTCATGACGGTGAACAACGAGGTCGGGGCGATCTCCGACATGGCAGCGGTCGCCGCGGTGGTACGCGAGGTCGCACCCCAGGCGGTGTTGCACACCGACGCCGTGCAGGCGCCGTGTTGGGTCGACGTCCGCGACATCGCCCCGCTCGTCGATGCCATGTCGTTCAGTGCGCACAAGTTCGGCGGCCCGAAGGGAGTCGGCGTGCTCACCCTGGCGCCCGGTGTCGCGGTCGATCCGCTCATCGTCGGCGGCGGGCAGGAACGCGAGCGGCGCAGTGGCACCCACAACGTGGCCGGCATCGTCGGGCTCGCGACCGCGCTCGTCGAGACCGATCGCGACCGCGACGGCGAACTGCAGCGCATCGCCGCCCTGCGTGATCGTCTCGTCGACGCACTCGTCGGTTCGATCGACGGTGTCGTCGAGACCGTCCCGCGCGATCACAAGGTCGCGGGCTCGGCGCACGTGTGCATCTCGGGCGTCGAGAACGAGGCGCTGTTGTTCCTGCTCGACGAGGCCGACGTGTGCGCGAGTGCGGCGTCGGCGTGCGCGAGCGGCGCCATGGAACCCTCGCACGTGCTCGCCGCGATGGGCGTCGATCGCGAACTGGCCCTCGGCGCACTCCGACTCACGCTTGGGCACACGACCACCGAGTCCGACGTCGACCGTGCGGCCGATGTGGTCGTCGACGCCGTCGGTCGCCTCCGCCGGGGGGTGTCGTGAAGGTCCTGCTCGCGATGAGCGGTGGCGTCGACTCGTCGGTCGCGGGTGCGTTGCTGCTCGAAGAGGGACACGACGTCGTCGGCGTGACGATGAAGCTCTGGGGCGGCGACAGCGACACCGGGTGCTGCTCGGTCAGCGATGTCGACGACGCACGGCGCGTCGCACAGCAGCTCGGGATCGACCACCTCGTGTTCAACTTCGGCGACGACTTCGACCGCCACGTCGTCGAGCCGTACGTGCGCGACCACGCCGCCGGTGTCACCCCGAATCCGTGCATCGAATGCAACCGGCACGTGAAGTTCGATCGGCTGCTCCGCCGGGCCGACCAGCTCGGCTTCGACGCCGTCGCGACGGGTCACCACGCCCGCATCGGCCGAACGGCCGACGGACGCCTCACGCTCGAACGCGGTGCCGATGCCGCCAAGGACCAGAGCTACGTCGTGCACATGCTCGACCAGGACGCGCTCGCCCGCACGCTCTTTCCGGTCGGCTCGATCGACAAGTCGGAGGTCCGCCGGATCGCTGCCGAACGCGGCCTGCGCACCGCGTCGAAGCCCGACAGCCAGGACGTCTGTTTCATCACCTCGACCGGCGGGCGCGACACGTTCCTCGGTGACCGGATCGAGTTCCGGCCGGCGCGCGTCGTCGACGCCGACGGTGAGCAGCTCGGGGCCGTCGACGCCGTCGAGATGGTGACGATCGGGCAGCGCCGCGGCATCGGGTTGCCCGGAGGTGGACCGAAGCGGTACGTGGTCGACGTCGACGTCGACGGCGCCACGGTCACCGTCGGAGACGAGCAGGCGTTGCTCGACGACGGGCTGTCGGTCGTCGATGTCGTCTGGACCGACGCGCCGGTCGCCGGCGAGGTGCTCGTGCAGGCCAGCGCACACGGTGCGACGCTGCCGGCGACGCTCACCGTCGGGCCGACGGCCTCCGCGACCGGCGACACCGTCGCCGTGGCGTGGCGGACGCCGCAACGGCGGATCGCACCGGGTCAGAGCGTCGTGTTCTACGACCCGACCGATACCCGCGTGCTCGGCGGGGGCATCGCCGTCCGGGCCACCACGGTCCGGCTCGGCCCTCCGACCGCCTGAGCGTCGCTCAGTCGAGCGCGCCGACTGGGAGCCGACGGGCGGCAGCCGACGCGAGGAACTGTCCGGGTCTGGTCGGCGCGACCAAGCAGGCGGTGAGATGGATCGCGCCGCCGCGTGGCGCACCCGGCACCATCGAGACCAGGGCGGTGACCGACTCGGCCGTACGGATCTCGACCGCGTGCCCCGGGGCCGGGCCGGTGAAGTCGGCCGCGTCCGTGCCGGCGAGCGCGAGACCGAGTCGCGCGATCTCCTGACGGCGGAACATGAGGGTCTCGGCGAGCACCACGTGATCGTGCACGACGAGGCCGGCCGGCACGATCACCAGGAATCGTCGGGCGAGCCGGTTCCAGCGTGGGAGCCCCAGCGCACCGCCGACGAGTGCGATGGTTCCGGCGACGATCGCGATCCACACCGAGCCCTGGGCGGCGGCCACCCCGGTGACGACCACGGCAGCGGCCCACAGCGCCCAGGCGAGGACGGCGACCAGGAGGTAGGGGAGCGGCGGACGCAGGAGGTGGCGATCTTCGGCGCCGTAGGCCGACGCCTGCACGAACGCCCGGCCCAGTGCGCTCGAACCGGCGACGACCGAGGCGAGCACCGTGAGGCCGACGAACAGGGCGCCGGGTGCGACGTCGGCCCCGGCGACCCAGGTGACCCCGGCGACCACGACCGAGGCCGGGACGACGACCCTTGTGAGGGTGAGCGTGACCGGTGCCGGGATCGCCATGGCTGCGACGCCGAGGACCCAGCCGCCCAGCGCCAACCAGCGCGTCGCCGTCGCGGCCGTGTCGCCCGCCCCAGCGAGCGCGTCGTCGAGGGCTGCGCCGCCGGCGACGAGCACTGCGATCCAGACGAGTCGCAGGAGCCAGGGCACGGCCCGGCGGATTCGGTCGCTGTCGAACACGGCCCACAGTGTGGCGTCCCGAGCGTCGATCGGCACCCGCCCGGCGTCGGCCGGCAGGTTCGCGGGTGTCCTCCGGCACACCCGGATGAAATCGTCCGAGACGCCCGCCGTTTGGCAGCATGTGGGGGTGACCTTCTTGCGGTTGCCACCTGCCGGGGCCGAGTCGGCAGCGTCGCGCCGCTTCTTCGATCTGGTGGCGCCCGGTGCCACGTTCGGGGTCGGCAGCCTGCCGCACCTCAGCGCCGGCCAGGCGGCACGGTTCTCGTTCGACCGCTTCGACGTCCCGACCGTGCCGTCGCTGCCGCGACGCTCACCGGCCGAACTGGCGGTGGCCCAGGCCCTGATCGGGGTCCCGGGCGTCGGGCTCGGCCAGTACGGCGCGCTGGCGATCGACTGCGCGGCGCTCGACCCGGAGGCACCGGTCGCCACCGATCTCGACGGTCAGCAGTTCATCGGGCTGCGCGCCTTCCTCAACGAGGCACGCGACCGCGGTGCCGTCGGCCCGGTGAAGTGGCAGTTCCTCGGACCGATCTCGGTCGGGCTCGCCCTCGTCCGTGCCGGAGCGTCCACCGAGGTCGCCTTCCCGGTCGCCTTGCGAGCGGTCCGGAGCCACCTGGTCGCCGTGCAGGGTCTGATCGCCGATGCGCTGCCGGGGAGCCCGCAACTCGTCGTGCTCGACGAGCCGCTCGCCGCCGACCTGGCCGAACCCGGGTTCCCGCTCGCGCCCGACGATGCCATCGACCTGCTATCGGGTGCGATGGCCGTGGTCGAACCGACGGCGACCGTCGGCGTGCACGCCTGCGGCGATGCCGATGTCGCGACGCTGCTGGCCGCCGGACCACAGGTGCTGTCGATCCCGGTCCAGCGCTCGCTGCTCGGCGTCGTCGGCTATCTCGATCGGTTCCTGCGCAACGGTGGGTGGGTCGCCTGGGGCGCCGTCCCGACCGGAGGTCCGATCGGTGCCGGACAACCTCGGGCCTGGCAACGACTCGCCAACCTGTTCTGCGAAATGGTGCAGGCCGGGTGCGACGGCGACCTGCTCGTGCAGCAGTGCTTCGTGACGTCCGAGTGCGGACTCGGGAGCCACGGCACCGGGGTGGCGCAGCACGTCGCCGAGCTCCTGCGCGAGACGTCGCTCAGAATGCAGAACGGCGCCACGACGGCGCGGTTCGTCCTCGGCGCCTGAATCGACGGCTGCCCACCGCGCGATTCGTCCTCGGCGCCTGAAACGACGGCTGCCCGCCGCGCGGTTCGTACACTCGGGGCCGTGACCGATCCGGAAGCACGCATCGCCGAACTCCGTGCCGAGGTGGCCCACCACAACCACCTGTACCACGAGCTCGACGCCCCGGAACTGCCCGACGCCGACTTCGACGCACTCGCCCGGGAGCTGCGCGCGCTCGAAGCCGAGTTCCCCGAGTACGCCGTCCCCGACTCGCCGGCTCTCGCCGTCGGCGGTGCGGCGAGCACCGCGTTCGCGCCGGTCACCCATGCGGTGCCGATGACGAGTCTCGACAACGCGATGGACGCCGACGAGTTACGGGCCTGGGCCGACCGGGTCGTGCGTGGGCTGGGCGGCCGCACCCCGACCTTCGTCTGCGAGCTCAAGATCGACGGCCTCGCCATGAGCTTGCGGTACGAGGGCGGCGAACTCGTCCAGGCGGCGACGCGCGGCGACGGGCGCGTGGGCGAGAACGTGACGGCCAACGTGCGCACCATCGCCGACATCCCGCACCGTCTGACGGCACCCGCGACCGGAATGCCCGACGTCGTCGAGGTCCGCGGCGAGGTCTACATGTCGACCGCCGTGTTCGAAGCGCTGAACGACGAGTACGCGGCGGCGGGGGAGCGGCCGCTCGTCAATCCCCGCAATGCCGCTGCCGGGAGCCTCCGTCAGAAGGACCCCGAGGCGACGGCCCGTCGTCGACTGTCGTTCTGGGCGTACCAGCTCGGCGACGTCGTCGGCGGCCCCGAGTTCACGACCCATCACGAGACGCTCGAGTTCATCGGTGCGATCGGGTTCCCGGTGAACCCGGAGATCCGAAGCTTCGAGTCGATCGACGACGTCGCCGCGTTCTGCCTCGATCGCCAGGAGCATCGTCACGCGCTCGCGTACGAGATCGACGGCGTCGTGGTCAAGGTCGACGACCTCGCCCAACGTGAAGAACTCGGCTACACATCGCGCGCGCCGCGGTGGGCGATCGCCTACAAGTTCCCGCCCGAGGAGCGCACGACGCTGCTGCGTGACATCCAGGTGTCGGTCGGTCGCACCGGACGTGCCACGCCGTTCGCGGTGCTCGAGCCGGTGTTCGTCGGCGGGTCGACGGTCGCGATGGCGACCCTGCACAATCAGGACCAGGTCGCGATCAAGGACGTGCGGCTCGGCGACACGGTCATCGTCCGCAAGGCCGGCGACGTGATCCCCGAGGTCGTCGGTCCGGTGCTGTCGCTCCGACCGGACGGCGTCGAACCGTGGACCTTCCCGACCGAGTGCCCGGCGTGCGGGAACCCGCTCGTCCGGCCCGAGGGCGAAGCCGACACGCGTTGTGTCGCGCCGGACTGCCCGGCGCAGCGCGACCAGAAGGTCGCTTACTGGGCCAGCCGTGGTGCGATGGACATCGAGGGGCTGGGTGAGCAGATGGTCGAGAAGCTCACGGCGGCCGGGCTGGTCCGCGACCCGGCCGACCTGTATTCGCTCACGGTCGAGCAACTGGTCGAACTCGAACGGGTCGGAGAGACGAGTGCTGCGAACCTGGTCGCCGAGATCGACCGGTCCCGGCAGCAGCCGCTCTGGCGGTTGTTGACCGCCTTGGGGGTGCGTCATCTCGGGCCGGCGGCGTCGCAGGCGCTGGCGACCGAGTTCCACACCCTCGATGCCATCCGAGAGAAGTCGATCGACGAACTGGCCGCCGTCGAAGGCGTCGGGACCGTGATCGCCACCACCGTGCACGAATGGCTGCAGCTCGAGGCAAACCAGGCGTACCTCGAGCGGTTGCGGGACGCCGGGTTGAACTTCGGCGATCCCGAGGCCGCCAAGGCCGCGGCCGAGGCCCGCGCCGCGGTGCCTCAGACGCTCGAGGGTCGCGCCGTGGTCGTCACCGGAGCGGTGCCCGGTCACACTCGGGAGTCGGCCGAGGAAGCGATCGTGCTGCGCGGTGGCAAGAGCCCGGGCAGCGTGTCGAAGAAGACGTACGCGCTCGTCGTCGGCGAGGGTGCCGGGGCCAGCAAGCTGACGAAGGCCGAGGCCAACGGCACGCCGATCGTGTCGGCCGAACGGTTCGACGACCTGCTGGCCGACCCCGACGCGGTCGTCGCCGAGGTGGCCGCCGCGGGCGAGGGCTGAACCCGTCGGCCCGACGTCAGATGACGTTGAAGGTCCAGGTGAAGCGGCGCGCCTGCTGCGGGGTCTCGTCGAGCGCCCAGTAGAGCACCGTCACCCGATGTTCGCCTTCGGTGAACTCCGTGATCGCCGCCGCTTCCGACGGGATGAAGGTGAGCGTCGCGTTGCCGGGCTCGTACACGGTCGCCGCGGGGAGGCTGATCTGTTCGCCGGGTTCGACCCCGTCGTTCGCGACCGCCGACACGTCGACGGTGGGGAGTTCGACGCCGTCGATGACCAACTGCCCCGTGTAGCCGGACGCGAGATCGACGAACACGCTGGTCTGGCTGAGCGCTTGTTCGGCCTGTGGGACCGGATTGACCTCTTCGATCAGCGGCGGGAGTCCGGCCCGGTCGTCGCCCGTCACGCCGATCATCAGACCGCGCGTCACGAGGGCCAAGCCGATGCCGATGATCAACGACACGATCAGCAACGACTTGTCGATCCTGAACCGTCGACGGGGCACGTCCGCGGTGGCCACGGGCTCGATCTCGGCGGCTTCGGTCACCCCTCCATGATGCCGGGAGGCGAGCCGAAACCATCCTGAGAGGGGCTCGGGGCGTCACCCGCGCCGGGGTCGGCAGACGGTAGCGTGCGGGCATCGTGAGCACCGGTGACACCCCCGAGCGCCCTCGCGTCGAGCCCGCTGATCTGGTCGGACACGCGATCGCCGATCGTTACACCCTGACGCGCCTCGTCTCGTCCGGGGCGAACACCACGATCTACGACGCAACCGACGCCGAGACGGGCCGGGCCGTCACGCTCAAGCTGCTCCGCCCGTCGATCGCGGCGTCGCCGAGCTTCCGCGAGCGGTTCGACGAGCAGATGCGTGCGGTCGCCGCGTTCAGTCACCCGAACATCGTGGCCGTGTACGACTGGGGGCTCGCTCCGGTCGGCGACCTCACGACCGCATACGTGGTCACCGAGGTGCTCGGCGGCGGTTCGCTGCGCGACATGTTCGACCGCGGACGGCGGCTCTCGCCGTCACAGGCCCTGGTGGTCGGCCTCGACGCCTGCCGAGGCCTCGACTACGCGCACCGGCGCGGCTTCGTCCACACCGAGCTCACCCCGTCGAAGCTGGTGTTCGGCGACGATCGTCGCCTGCGCATCGCCGACTTCGGGCTGGCGCAACTCCTGGGCGAGCCCGTCTGGGAACACCCCGAGTCGGTGCCGAACCACGTCGCCGGCTACGCCGCGCCCGAGCAGGGTGCCGGCTCGCGCCTCGACGGCCGGACCGACGTCTACGCGTTGTGCCTGTCGCTGCACGAGGCCGTGACGGGCGTGCTGCCGTTCAAGACCGACTCGACCGTTGCCACGCTCGCCGCACGCGTCGGCAAGCTGATGCCCGTCTCGGCCGACCTCGGTCCGCTCGCTGCGGTCTTCGAGCGGGCCGGCCGTCCCGACGCGAGCGAACGCTCGACCGCCGCCGAGTTCGGCAAGGGGCTGGTGCAGGCCGCCGCCAAGCTGCCGCGACCCGAGCCGCTCCCCCTGCTCTCGACGGGTCTGTTCGACACGCCGGCCGAGCAATTGCGCGACCCCGACGACCCGACCGGTGGCGTGCACCGCACCGGTGAGGCGCCGGTCGTCGTCGTGCCCGCGACCCCCGACGAATCCCTCGACGACGGGCCCGACGACGCGGTCGAGACCGACGATGCTGCGACGTCCGCCGCCGTCGCTGCCGGGGTCGCCGGCGTGGCCGCTGCCGCTGCCGCGACCTCGCGCGACGTGCCCGACGTGCCCGACATGCCCGAGATCGTCGCCGCCGACGACGTCGACGGTGCCGACACGACCGTCGACGGTGTTGACGACGTCGGGACGCCGACCGACACGACCGTCGACGCAGACGGTGCGCTGTTGATCAATCCGGTCGACTCCGAACTCGACGGTGGCCCCGACGCCACCCTGCCCGAGCCCGCCACCGTGCCGGCCGAGGGGCTGGTCATCGCCGCGGCCGACGAACGCGAACTCCCACCCACGACCACCATGCCGGCGGCGTCGGTGCCGATCGACCCCGAGGGGCCGGTCCGGCAGCGTCGTGGCGTGCCGTGGAAGATCGTCCTCGCGGCGCTCGTCGCCGCCGCACTCATCGTGCTCGGCGTGCTCGCGACGCGCATCTTCCAGACGCCCGAGTACGAGGTCCCCGAACTCGTCGGGGTCGACGAGGACGAGGCGCAGAACCTGATCGCCCCCAACGGCTGGGACGTCACCGTCGAGCGCGAACGCAGCGACGAGATCGACGTCGCCGGCCAGGTCATCCGCACCGCGCCGACCGCCGGCGTGTCGCTCGCCGAGGGCGAGCCGTTCCTCATGGTCGTCAGCGAGGGCCCGACCCTGCGCGAACTCCCCGACTCGACCGGGTTGCCGCTCGCCGAAGCCACCAACCAGCTGCTCGAACGTGGCCTGGTCGTCGAGGTCGTCGAAGACTTCGACGAAGAGGTCCCGCCGGGCACGGTCATCTCGTGGTCCGTGCCGGGCGACGCCACGCTCGGCACCGGATCGATGGTCCTGCCCGAGACGACGGTCGAACTCGTCGTGTCGCAGGGTCCGGCGCCTCGCGAGGTGCCGAACGTGACCGGCGTCCCCGGCAGCGACGCCGAGGCGACGATCACCGAACTCCGCTTGATGTACGTCGTGTCCGGCCGTGAGTTCAGCGACACGGTGCCGGCCGGCTATGTGATCACCCAGTCACCCCAGGGTGGCGTCGAGGTGCCCCGCGACGCCGAGGTGTCCGTGGTGCTCTCGCAAGGCCCCGACCTCGTGACGTTCCCCGACATCTCGGCCGCCGCGAACTACGACGAGGCGGCCCAGATCCTGACCGAGGCCGGTTTCGCACCGGTCCTCGTGTTCGGCGACAGCCAGGGCGCGATCCGGTCGGTG
>JAGQSS010000021.1:14340-23383 GCA_020439405.1 Ilumatobacter sp.
CCGGCGACCATTTCGGCCCGCCGCGCGGCGACTTGGTACGGTGCGCACGGACCTCCGCCGGAGGGACGAAAGGACGAACGAGGGATGGTCGAACTGGACGGTCGGGTCGCGATCGTCACGGGTGCCGGGCGCGGCCTCGGACGTGAGCACGCACGCTGCCTCGCAGCGCACGGTGTCCGCGTCGTGGTCAACGACCGGGGGACGACCAACGAGGGCACCGGTCTCGACTGCTCGCCGGCGCAGGCCGTCGTCGACGAGATCGTGGCCGCCGGCGGTGAGGCCGTGGCGAACTGTGTCGACGTCGCCACCTGGGAGGGCGGCGAAGCGATCGTCCAGGCCGCGCTCGACGCGTTCGGCGACCTCGACATCCTCGTCAACAACGCCGGCATCCTCCGCGATTCGACGATCGTCAACATGTCGGAGGACGACTTCGACGAGGTGCTCCGCGTCCATCTGAAGGGCCACGCCGCGCCGACCAAGTACGCCGCGACGTACTGGCGTCAGCAACACAAGGACGGTGTCGAACGGCGTCGCAATCTGGTGCACACCGGCTCGACCTCGGGCATCTACGCCAACCCCGGACAGTCGAACTACGGGCCGGCGAAGTCGGGCATCGTCACGTTCAGCCAGATCGCCGCCGCCGAACTGGCGAAGTACGGCGTCGTATCGAACTGTGTGCTGCCCGGCGCCCGCACCCGGCTCACGCTGGCATCGCCCGGGCTCCCCGAGATCATGGAGGCGCCCGCCGACGGGTTCGATCAGTGGGATCCGGCGAACGTGTCACCCCTCGTCGCCTACCTGGCCGGCGCGAACTGCCCGTTCACGGGGGAGTCGTTCTACGTTCAGGGCGGCACCGTGCGCCGGCTCGAGCCGTGGAGCCTCACGGGGCAATCGATCGAACACCCGGTTCGGTGGACGGTCGAGCAACTCGACGATGCCATGACCGCGTTCGCGGCCCGTCGTTGACCCAGGTGTCGGTCAGGCGGTGATCGCCCGCAACTCGGCAGCGAGTTGCTCGGCCGCTTCGTTGCGGGGCTGCGCCGCCTGGGCGGCCATCAGCTTCATCATGTCGCCCTGCACCCGGACTCGGCCTTCCATGAACGCCTGCATCGCGAGCGCCGGGTCTTGGTCGATCAGCATGATGCGCGCCGTCTGGTAATCGGTCGTCACGATCGCATCGGGCTCGTCGACGGCGCCCAGCATGAACTGCGGTGATCCCGACGACGTGTCGAGGTAGGCCTCGACCGTGCCGTCGCCGAACGGCACGTCGGTGATGATCTGGTTGATCCGGATCTCGAGTGCCGGTTCGGGGAGCTGGTCGGCGTACTTCTCGCGGAGCGCCTCGGCGGCTGCGAACCACTCGTCGGAGAGGAAGTCGTGCATGGACCCGAGAGTACCGCCGACGCTGCCTACGGGTGCCCTCAGGCGTCGATCACGTCGGTCGACGTCGTGATGGCGTCGAGGAACTCGAGATCGAGGTCGAAGCCGAGGCCGGGAGCGGTGGGGACGGCGACCTCACCGTCGGTGACGGTGATCGGGTCGGTCACGATGTCGCGTGCGTAGAACCGGCTCGATGCACTGATGTCTCCGGGCAGCGTGAAGCCGGGCAGGGTCGCGAGCGCGGCGTTCGCCGCCCGCCCGATGCCCGTCTCGACCATGCCGCCGCACCAGACCGGCACCCCGCGGTCGAGACAGAGGTCGTGGATACGACGAGCGGCGAGGTAGCCGCCGACGCGTCCGGGCTTGATGTTCACGATCTCGGCGGCGCCGATGTCGATGGCGTCGGCCGCCGTCTGGAGCGACACGATCGACTCGTCGAGACAGACCGGCGTGCTCGACCGCATGGCCAGCTGGGCGTGGCCGAGCAGGTCTTCCTCGGTGAGCGGCTGCTCGATCAGCAGCAGGTCGTACTCGTCGAGGCGGCAAAGGTGATCGATGTCGGTCCGGCCGTACGCCGTGTTGGCGTCGACCTGCAGCGGCATGTCGGGACCGATCAGTTCGCGGACGAGCCGGACGGGTTCGAGGTCCCAGCCCGGCTCGATCTTGAGCTTGATCCGGGCGTAGCCGCCGTCGACGTATCCCTGCACCTGGGCGAGCAGGACGTCGAGATCGTCGAAGATCCCCACCGAGACCCCGCTCGGGACGGTGGTGCGCTCGGTGCCGAGGAGCTGGTGGAAGGTCGAATCGTTCGCCCGGAGTTCGGCGTCGAGGATCGCCATCTCGAGCGCGGCCTTGGCCATCGGGTGGCCGTGGATCGGCTCGAGCACCATGGCGACGTCGGCCGCCCGTAGCTCGCCGGCGGCAACCAGGGTGGGCCAGAGATGGCGGCGGATGACGAGGTCGGCGCCATCGACGAACTCGGGGGAGTAGAACGGTGCGCTCATGGCGACGCACTCGCCCCAGCCGTCGCCGACGTCGGTGGTGACGTGGACGAGGAGGATGTCGCGGTGGAGTTCGGTGCCGAAGCTCGTGCGGAACGGGACGACCAGTTCGAGGCCGATCCGGCGGAGTTCGAGTCGTTCGAGTCGCATCAGCCCGGCACCGCCACCTGGTAGGAGCCGTCACGGGTGAATCCGGTCACCACGCCGCCGGCGTCGAGTGCGTCGCGCAGTTCGTTGCGCACCCGGACTCGCCACGCTTGTGCGGCGGTGATGTCGGTCCGACGCAGCCGCACGATGTCGTCGGGCGTCTCGACCTCGACGACGGTGGCGCCCGCCGGCGCCGTCGGTCGCGTCGCCGACGCGTTGGTTGGCCACGCCACGAGGAGGCGGTCGCTGTCGTCGTCGCCGTTGATGGCGTCGCCCATCCGCCCGTAGAAGTTCTCGAGATACTCGGCCACGGTCGCCTGCAGGACCTCGATGTTGAACCAGGCGTTGCGGCGGACGAGCGGGTCGAACGTCCAGGTGATCCACGGGATGCCCCGCTCGACCGCCCATGCCCGCTGGTGCTCCTTGATCGCACGCCCGACGCCGGTGTGCTGGACGCCCGGAAGGATGCCGGTGACGTGGCTGTGGAGCGCCTCCTGGCCGTCGTAGCGGCCGAGGAAACCGAACGAGGCGCCGATGAGGTTCGCGGCGTCGTAGGCGCCGATGACGTACCCGCCGCTGTGGGCGATCGCGCAGAGCAGTTCGGTCTCGACGAGCGGCGTCACCGAGCCCCAGACCTGCTGGAACATCGTGCCCACCGCACTCATCTCGTCGGCCGACTCGAGGAGTCGGATCTCGATCTCGGAATCACCCATATGCACAGCGACGGTACCCGCTCGCACCCGCTCGGGGCACAGCCGGTGGCGGTCGAATGGGGTCGGATACGTTTCGTCGGTCCCGACGAAACGTCTCCGACCCCATCCGACGGGTTGACGTGTCGTTCAAAGTTGGCAACGCATTGCGCGATCGCCGGGCTTCGGGGATAAGCATGTGTGCTGTATGGCGCGCATTCTCGTCACCGAAACGATCGCGGACGGTGGTCTCGACCGCCTCCGCGATGCCGGCCACGACGTCGACGTCCAGGTCGGCCTCTCTCCCGACGAACTGCTGTCGGCGATCGTGGGGGCGAACGCCCTCATCATCCGGTCCGCCACCCAGGTCACCGCCGAGGTGTTGGCGGCTGCCGACGAGTTGATCGTCGTCGGTCGGGCCGGCATCGGCCTCGACAACGTCGACGTCGCCGCGGCGACGGCGCGTGGCGTGATGGTGGTCAACGCGCCGCAGTCGAACATCATCTCGGCCGCCGAACACACGATGGCGCTGCTGCTCGCGCAGGCCCGCAACGTGCCCCAGGCCCATGCCGCACTCGTCGACGGCCGGTGGGAGCGCAGCAAGTGGGAAGGCGTCGAACTCGCCGACAAGACGCTCGGCATCGTCGGACTCGGCCGGATCGGCAAGCTCGTCGCCGACCGCGCCAAGGCGTTCCAGATGCGCCTCGTCGCGTACGACCCGTTCATCGCCCCCGATCGTGCACGTCAGATGGGTGTCGAGCTGATGACGCTCGACCAGTTGGTCGCCGAGGCCGACTTCCTGACGATCCACCTGCCCAAGACCAAGGAGACGACCGGGCTGATCTCGCGCGACCTGTTGGTGAAGGCCAAGCCGAGCCTGCGGGTGATCAACGTGGCCCGAGGCGGCATCGTCGACGAGGCCGACCTCGCCGAATGCGTGCGCGACTGCGTGATCGCCGGTGCGGCACTCGACGTGTTCGACAGTGAGCCGACCACCGAGTCGCCACTGTTCGAGCTGCCCCAGGTGGTCGTCACGCCGCACCTCGGCGCCTCGACCCGTGAGGCCCAGGACAAGGCGGGCGACGCGATCGCCGACATGGTGCAGCTCGCGCTCGCCGGCGACTTCGTCCCGTGGGCCGTCAACGTCGACGCCGCCGAGGCGAACGAGACGATCCGCCCGTTCCTGCCCCTCGCCGAGTCGCTCGGCCGGCTCTACGGCTCGCTCCACCAGAGCTCGCCCGACTCGTTCGAGATCCGATACCAGGGCGAGATCGCCGACTACGACACCCGCATCCTGGGGTTGGCCGTCCTCAAGGGGTTCTTCAGCCGACTCACCGACGACCCGGTCAGCTACGTCAATGCGCCGTCGATGGCGAAGGCGGCCGGCATCACGGTGCGCGAGACCAGCTCGAGCGACACCGACGAGTACGTCAACCTGATCACGCTCAGCTGCGACAACCACAAGAGCATCGCCGGCACGCTCGCCGGTCGCCGCTCCGAGCAGCGGATCGTCGAGATCGACGGGCACGCGTTCGACGTGCCGCCCGCCGAACACATGCTGGTCATCACCAACGACGACCGCCCGGGTGTCATCGGCACGATGGGCGTGCTCCTCGGCGATGCCGGCGTCAACATCGCCGACATGGACGTCGGTCGCGTCGTCGCCAAGGGCACGGCCGTGATGCTGCTCGCCGTGACGGCCGAGGTGCCCGACGAGGTCCTCGACGCCCTCCGCAACGCGCCGGGCATCATCAGCGTCGACGTCCTCAACGGCTGAGCGCCGACGAGCGTCCTCAGCCGAAGGCGGCTCGATCGTCGGGTCGGATGCCGTTGGAGCGGTAGCTCGACGTGCCGGCCGTGGTGAGTTCGCGCCAGCCTGCCATCGCAGCGCCGTAGGCGGCGCTCGCCAACAAGCTGCCCACCGAGACGCGGCGCGCACCGGCCGCCGAGATCTCGGCGACGGTCGGCCCATTCGGCCAGGCGAGCACGTTGACCGGCCGCTCGACGGCATCGACGACGGCACGGATCTGCTCGACCGTCGAGAGCCCGGGCGCGTACAGGCAGTCCGCACCCGCATCCCGATACGCGGCGAGGCGCTCGATCGTGTCGTCGAGGTCGGCGACGCCGTACAGGAAGTTCTCGCACCGGGCGGTCAGCACGAGCCGATCGTCGGTGGCGTGCGCGGCGTCGGCCGCGGCGGCGACCCGTTCGGCGGCGAGCTCGATCGGGTCGATCGCGCCGGTCGCCGGGTCGTAGTCCTCGATCGAGCACCCGGCGGCGCCGGCGTCGTGGAGCGCTCGCACCGTGGCCGCCACACCGTCGAGATCGTCGGCGTAGAGCCGCTCGCTGTCGACGTTGAGCGGCACGTCGACCGCGTTCGCGATCGATGCGACGTGCTCGAGCAACTGCGCGAGCGTCACCTGCTGGTCGTCGACGCCGAGCGTCCAGGCGAACCCGGCGCTGGTCGTGGCCAGCGCCGGGGCACCGGCGTGCGCGAGGAGCTTGGCCGAACCGACGTCCCACGGGTTCGGCATCACGAACAGGTCGTCGGCGGCGTGGAGATCGGCGAAGCGTCGGCGTCGTTGCGTTGCGTCCATCACCGCAGTGTGCGCGAGGGACGGCCGCGTGTCGAGCGGGAAGCGGACACGGACATGGTGGCATCGCCACCCGTCGACCGCGGTGGCATCGCCACCCGTCGGTCACCAGCCGGCGGGGAGCGTCGCCAGGCGGGAGTCGAGTGCGGCGTCGCGCGCCGCCGCGGCGAAGTCGTCGCCGTCGGAGGCATAGATGATCGCCCGTGACGAGCTGATCATGAGGCCGCGCCCGTCGGCGCGGGCACCGGCCGCGACGGCCGCCGTCGGGTCGCCGCCCTGATGGCCCAGGCCGGGGACGAGGATGGGCAGGTCGGGGGCGACCGTGCGGACGTGGGCGAGTTCGTCGGGGTAGGTGGCACCGACGACGAGGCCGCATTCGCCGTGCCGCGACCACTGCTCGGCGACCATGCGAGCGGTGTGGATGTACAGCGGTTCGCCCGCGACGTCGAGGTTCTGGAGGTCGGCACCGCCCGGATTGCTCGTCCGGCACAGCGCGATGACGCCACCACCGTGTTCGAAGTAGGGGAGTGCCGAGTCGGTGCCGAGGTACGGGTTGACGGTGACCGCGTGGGCGCCGTACCGGACGAATGCCTCGCGGGCGTAGTGCTCGGCGGTCGATCCGATGTCGCCGCGTTTCGCATCGAGGATCAGCGTGACGTCGGGATACTCCTCGCGGATGTACGCGCACAGCCGCTCGAGTGCCGCTTCGGCGCGTTGGGACGCGAAGTAGGCGATCTGCGGCTTGAACGCACAGACGAGGTCGGCGGTGGCGTCGACGATCGCAGTGCAGAAGCGGAAGACCGCGTCGGGATCACCCGCGAGCGAGGGTGGGACACGGTCGGGGTCGGGGTCGAGCCCGACGCACAACAGCGAGTTCGTCGCCAACCACGATCGTTCGAGTTGTGCGTGGAATCCCATCGCGCCCGATCGTACCGCGGTGGTCAGTCCTCGAGTTCGATGGCGGCGGTGGGGCAGAGGTCGGCCGCCTCGCGCACACGGTCGTGCAACTCGGGCGGCGGCTCTTCCTGGAGCACGTACAGGTAGCCGTCGCTGCGGACCTCGAACACCTCGGGGCAGACCTGCATGCATCCTCCGGTCGAGGCGCACAGATCGAAATCGACGTTGACCTTCATGTTCCCTCCTGGTTCGCCCTCGTTCAGGCTTTCGCCCGACGGTAGCCGTCGGCGACCGCGTCGTCTTCGGTCGCGTAGCAACGTTCGGGCACCGTGCGGTCGTAGAACCGGCCGCCCGGCACGTGGTAGATGCCCGAGTTCGAGTTGCCCTTGATCGGATGATCGATCGGACACTGGCCGTCGGTGGGCTCGACCCACGGCGTCGCGACGACGTTCGGCGTCGTCGATTCGGCGATGTGGGAGACGTCGGGCAGCGGTGCCGTCTCGGGTGTGTCGCCGAGGTCGGGCAGTGGGGCGACCGCCGCCGCCGCGGTCGAGATGTCGTCGGCCGGGGTGTCGTCGAACGGCGGCCACTCGGCCGGGCCGTCGGGCATCGGCTCGGAGCGGCGCTGCCATGCCGTGTACACGGCGTAGCCGGCACCGCTGAGCAGGGCGATCCAGAAGAGTCGTCGCGCCAAGGTCAACATGCCGTCCACGGTAGCCGTCACGCCCGCCGGCCCCGCAGAACCGGTGGGCGTGACGGTGCCGTCAGCTCGTCTGGCGCTCGTAGGCCGCGAGGACCGCGCGCATGGTGGCGGTCGTGATGTTGGGGTTCTTGCCGACACCCCACTTGACGTCGCCGTCGGCGCCGACGGTCTCGACGTACGCCACGGCCTGGGCGTTCGAACCGCGGCCGATGGCGTGTTCGGTGTAGTCGACGACGTCGAAGTCGTGGCCGAAGTGCGACACGATCGCGGCGACGAACGCCTCGACCGGTCCGTCGCCCTCGCCCTGCACCGTGACCGGCTCGCCGTCGACCGACAGCTGCGCGGTCAGCTTGCTGCGACCCTCGCCCTCGTTCGACGTGGTGTGGAGTTCGTGGGTCCGCAGCACGAAGCGGGGCGACTCGGGCAGGTACTCGCGCTGGAACGTGTCCCACATCGCGTTCGGGGTGATCTCGGTGCCGGTGTCCTCGGTGTGGTGCTGGATCGCCTTCGAGAACTCGATCTGGAGGCGGCGCGGCAGTTCGAACCCGTGCTCTTCCTTCATGACGTAGGCGACGCCGCCCTTGCCCGACTGCGAGTTCACCCGGATGACGGCCTCGTACGAGCGGCCGACGTGGTGCGGGTCGATCGGCAGGTACGGCACGCCCCACGTCTCGTACTCGCCCTCGCCGGCCTGCGCGTCGAGCGCCTCGAAGCCCTTCTTGATCGCGTCCTGGTGCGACCCCGAGAAGGCGGTGTAGACCAGGTCGCCGACGTAGGGGTGCCGCTCGGGGACGGGCAGACGGTTGCAGTACTCGGCGGTGCGTCGCAGCGCGTCGATGTCGCTGATGTCGAGTTCGGGGTCGACGCCGTTGACGAACAGGTTCATCGCCAGGGCGACGACGTCGACGTTGCCGGTCCGCTCGCCGTTGCCGAACAGGGTTCCCTCGACACGGTCGGCACCGGCCATCACCCCGAACTCGGCGGCGGCGATCGCGCAGCCGCGGTCGTTGTGCGGGTGCAGGCTGACGACGACGGCGTCGCGCTGCTTGATCGTGCGACCGAACCACTCGATGACGTCGCCGTACACGTTGGGCGAGTAGCACTCGACGGTGGCGGGCAGGTTGAGGATGATCGGGTCGTCGGCGGTGGGTTCGATGACGTCCATCACCGCCTCGCACACCTCGATCGCGAACTCGGGCTCGGTGAGGGTGAAGCTCTCGGGCGAGTACTCGTACCGCACCTCGGTCCCGGGGATCGTCTCTTCCAGCTTCTTGCACATCTTGGCGCCGTTGACGGCGATCGCCTTGATGCCGTCACGGTCGAGCCCGAACACGACCTCGCGCTGCAACGGGTTGGTCGAGTTGTAGAAGTGCACGATGGCGCGGGGCGCGCCGGCGATCGCCTCGTACGTCCGCTCGATCAGCTCCTGACGGCACTGCACCAGGACTTGGATGTGGACGTCGTCAGGGATGAGGTCGTCCTCGATCAGCTGGCGGCAGAAGTCGAAGTCGGGCTGGCTCGCGGCCGGGAAGCCGATCTCGATCTCCTTGAAGCCCATCTGGACGAGTTCCTGGAACATCTTCAGCTTGCGGGCCGGGTCCATCGGGTCGATCAGTGCCTGGTTGCCGTCGC
>JAGQSS010000220.1 GCA_020439405.1 Ilumatobacter sp.
CCCGACGGCCCCACCGCCGTCACGTTCAACACCACCGACTACTTTTTCGATCCTGGCGCACCACCGCGATCCAACACACCGAACTCGAACACCTGACCAGCCCCCACCCGGCCCACACCCTCGAACTCGCCATCCGTCGTCACATCACCCGGACCCGACCGCGTCTCCACCAACCGCGCCGGCACCAACGACACCACGTCGCCCATGGTCGGGCCGGTCGCCGCCTCGACCACCGCGGCCTCCGGCGACGGCCGGGACGCAACGACGTCTCCGATCACTCCGTCGATGTCGGGTTCGACGAGATCGGCACCGGTGTCCACCTCGTCGACGGCGTCGACGGGAGCCGCCGACACGCCGCCCACCGTGCTCGTCACGAGCGCGACGGCAACCGCCATCGCCGTGATCCAACGTCGTCCCGCCATGGGAGCCTCCCGCTCGTGGTCGACGGCATCCCGCGAACGCGCTCGAGCGATCCCCGGGCGCGTCACCGTCTGCCGTTCTGGTCGCAGGGCGGGTGACCTGGGTCGGCCCACCGTGCGGTTGTGTTTCCTTGGACGTTTCCTTCCGAGACCGAACGTACGGCAGGCCGGTAACAGCCCGGTAACAGCGATACAACGGTCGCGTCTACGATTCGTACCGTGCGGGACAACTGGAACGACGGGACGACGTGGCGCGTCGCGACGCGCGGGCGTACGGTCGTTCTCGGACCCGGCGGTGAGGTCGTGCTGCGCCCCAAAGAGCGAGCCGTCCTGGCGGCACTCGCGGCCATCCACCCGAGCACGGCGACCGCGACGCAGCTCATCGAGCTGGTCTGGGGCGGCGACGCACCGGCGTCGGCGCACAAGTCGTTGCACAACCACGTGTCGCGCATCCGTCGCGTCGCCCCCGACCTGATCGCCGCGGTGCCCGGCGGGTACCGGCTCGGACCCGACGCCGCGCCCGACCTGCGGCTCGGCGACACCGCCGGCCGCCCGCTCGACGACCTGTCGGACCATCCCGAGGCCGAGGTCCACCGGGCCCGCGTGCGGGTGTTGGCGATCGAGGCCGACGAGGCCCACCTCGCATCGCTGGCCGACCGCGGCGCGCCCGAGACGCTCGACGCACTCCATCGCGCCGTCGAGGAGGAGCCCTACCGCGAGCGACGTTGGCAACTCCTGGCAACAGCGCTCGCGTCGGCGGGTCAGCGTCGCGACGCGCTGCTGACGCTCAACGACGCTCGTCGGCGCCTGAGCGAGGTCGGGCTCGAACCGGGCGGCCCACTCGTCGAGCTCGAGCGGACGATCCTCGACGGGTTCACGCCGGCGTTCGGTATCGCCCGGCCCGCGGCCCCACCGCTCCACCCGCATCGCGGTCAACCGTTCGTCGGCCGCGACGACGAACTCGCCGAGCTCGACGCAGCATGGCGGCGCGTCATCGACCGTTCGGCACCCGAAGCGGTGGTCGTATCCGGCCCGGCCGGGATCGGCAAGACGCGACTCGTCGACGAGTTCTGCCGATCGAAGGCCGACACCGACGCCGTCCGCATCCTGTGGGGTCGGCATCGTCGTGACGCCGGACGAGCCTTCGGCGCGATCAGCGAAGCACTCGAACAACTCGTCGCGGCCGAACCCGGGCTGGTTCCGGACGGCGACCCACTCCGCTTGCTGCTCGGCGCCGGCGCGGTCGTGGACGGCGCCCCGACCGATGTGACCCGTACGCGACTCGGGCGCGCACTCTCCGGCCTGGTCGCGCGGCTCGCCGATCGGCCGACGGTGTGGGTGTTCGACGACGTCCAGTGGGCGTCGTCCGAATCGTTGTCGTTGATCCACGAGGCACTCGACGGCGCACCCACACCGATCCTGGTCGTCGCGACGGCTCGCCCCGACCACGCCGACCAGCCCGCGGCGTTCGGCGAGATCGGGCGGCTGATCGGGCTGGTCGACGTCTCACTGCGGCCGTTCGCCGCCGACGAGATCGAGACGCTGCTCAGCGGCGGACTCTGCGCTCCCGTCGATCGCCGGGTCGCCGCCGCACTCCACCTCCGCACCGGGGGCCTGCCGCTCTACGCTGCCGAGATCGCCCGCACCGCCTCGCTGCGCGGCGACGTCGATCTCGACGACGTGCCGGTCGCGATCCGCGAGTGGATCCTGCAACGCATGACGCTGCTCGATGCGCCGCTCGTCGACGTGCTCCGGGCGGCTGCCGTGCTCGGCCAGGCCGTCGACCCGCGCCTGCTCACCACGATGACCGGGCGTCCGGCGAGCGAGATCGCTGCCGCCCTCGACGAGCTGGTCGCGAACGGGCTGTTGGTCATCGACCCGGACGGCACCACCGTGTCGTTCTCGCACGCGCTCACACGCGACATCGTCGACGACTCGGTCGGGCCGATGGCACAACGTCTCGCGCACGTCGCCGCCGGCGAGGCCGTGGCGTCGAGTCGTCCACAGCAGTCGGCGCGCATCGCCCACCACTTCGCGCTCGGCGGCGACCCGCGGGCACACCACTACGCGATGCACGCCGGTGAGCATCGGCTCTCGGTCGCTGCGTGGTCACACGCCTGCGAACAGTTCCGGATCGCCGAACAGTTCGCGGACGACGATGCAGCCCGGGCCCGAGCACTGGTCGGTCTCGGCCGGGGACTCCTGGGCGCCGGACGTGCCGACGACGCCGCCGACGCCTTGCGCGGCGCGGTCGACATCGCCGACCGGATCGACGACCCGATCGTGCGTGCGCGGGCGGCCCTGGTGCTCGTCGGCCGCGCCGGACGCGGTGCGCTGGCCGGCGACGAGGACGCCCAGACCGACGTGCTCCGTCGGGCGATCGAGCACGTCGAGCGGCATCCGGCGTCGAGCGATCTCGCGGCGCTGCGGTGCGACCTCGAGCGGGAACTCGCGGTGGCGATGTTGCTCACCGACCGGGCCGACGAGCGCGAACAGTTGCTGCGATCGGCACTCGACCGGGCCGAGTCGTTGCTCCCCGACCACGCCGACACCTACGTCCGAGCGGTGCTCGGGTTCAGGTACGCCCGACTCGGCCCCGCCGACCTCGATGCCCGCCTGGGCGACCTCGACCGGCTCGGCGACGTGTTCGGGACACGGCTCGACCCGGAGTCGGCGATCGCCGCCGAGATCTACCGGGTCGAAGACCTGATCCGAGCCAACCGTCCCGCCGATGCCCGCCACGCCCTCGACCGGGCACTCCGCCGGCTCGACGACTACCCCGACCCCTACTGGTCATGGGCCGCACGGACCTGGGAGTTCGTGCTCGCGTTCGTCGCCGGCGACGTCGACACCGCGGAGCACCACTCCGCAGCAGCGCTCGAGCTCCGGAGCTCGTTCATCGAGGCGCACATCTGTCGAGCGGTCAACCTCGTCGCGATCCGACTCGCCCAGGGGCGAGGCGACGAGATGCTGCCGACCCTCGAAGGTGCCGTGGCATCGAGCCCGCACATCCCGACGTTCCGCGCCGTGGCGGCGCTGGTCGCCGCCGAATGTGGCGATGAGCGGACGGCGTCCGCCCACCTTCGTTGGTTCACCGACGAAGGAGTACGCAACCTCCCGTCCGACACGAACCGGTTCCTCGGCCTCAACGTGCTCGCCCACACGGCCTGGACGATCGGCGACCGATCGGCGGCGAAGGTCCTTCGCCCGCTGATCGAGCCGTACGACGGCCAGTGGGTCGTCCTCAACTGTTTCGGCGGCGGTGGCGCGACGTGGGGGCCGGTGTCGCTGAGCCTGAGCGGGCTCGCCCTCACCGACGGCGACGGGTGTGCAGCACGCCGCTACCTCGACCGGGCGGCGGCCGAGGCCGATCATGCGCCGCTCGTTCGCGACCGCATCCGGCGCCTCGACGCCCAACTCGACGCCGCCTGACGCCCTGCTCACGGCGTCGCCGGAGCCCGGACGCGACGACGGCGCCCGCACCGTGGTGCGGGCGCCGTCGCCTCGGACTCGACCGCCGGCGTTCGCCGACGATCTGGTGGGCCGGGAAGGATTCGAACCTTCGAAGGCAATGCCGACGGGTTTACAGCCCGTTCCCTTTGGCCACTCGGGCACCGACCCAAATTGTCGAACGGGCATCGTAGCGTCCACGGCCGGGAATCATGCAGGGGTAGCCTCGAATCCATGCCCAGTTTCGATGTCGTCTCCGAAGTCGATCGGCAAGAGGTCCGCAACGCCGTCGACCAGGCCCAACGCGAGATCGCGAACCGGTTCGACTTCAAGAACACCAACTCGACGATCGAGCAGAACGAGCTCGTGATCACCCTGCACACGTCGAGCGAGGATCGACTGAACGCGCTCCGCACGGTGCTCGAGGAGAAGCTCGTCAAGCGTGGCGTGTCGCTCCGGGGCCTCGAGTACGGCGACGTCCAGGAAGCGACCCAGAACACCGTTCGTCAGGTCGCCACGATCAAGGTCGGCATCTCGTCCGAGAAGGCCAAGGAGATCAACAAGATCATCAAGGCCGAGGCGCCCAAGGGCACGCAGAGTCAGACCCAGGGCGACACGGTGCGCGTCACCAGCAAGAAGCGCGACGCGTTGCAGGAGACGATCCAGGTCCTGAAGGAACAGGACCTCGGGATCTCACTGCAGTTCCAGAACTTCCGCGACTGACGTCGTCGCCGCGCCGGGCCCGCTCGGGTTCAGCCGAGCGCGTCGAGCTGGCGCTCGATCAGTGAGGTGATCGTGGTCGGCGCCACCGACTGCTCGGCGGCCGCACCGGGGTCGCAGGTGGTGAACTCGACCCGTGCCGGATCGGCGGTCGAGATCGCGATCGTCGGTGCCGCGTCGAGCGGCGTCGCCGCCGCCCACGAGGTCAGCGACGTGACGATCTCCCCGGCGCCGATGTCGGACTCGGCCTCGAACGACGCCGCCACGCACCCCTTCCCACCGAGGAGGTAGGGCTGGTACGAGTCGGCGGTGACGAGCGACCGGAGGCGGACCGTCGTCGGGTCGGGGAGCCGGTTCTGCCACACGAGCGCCCACGCATCGGGGCCGAGGGCCGCCGGGTCGGCGATCGGCTCGGCACCGTCGGGCAAGGGTGCTGCCGCGGCGAGCGGATGCTCGACGACGAGCGCGTCGAGGAGTTCGTCGGGATACACGTCGCCGTAGACCGGCGTGGGATCGGGGTCGACCGCGCTGATCACCGGATCGCCGGCGACGTCGATCATGATCATCTCGTACAGCAACGGGAGCGGCACCGAGGCCTCGGGGTCGACGTCGGGCATCGCTGTCGAGCCGACGAGTAGGTCGCGGTCGACGGCCCGAGCGGTGATCTCACGCAACGAGGTCGATCCGAGGATGCCGACCTCGCCGGTCACTTCGGCCGGCTGGATACCGAGTTGATCGGCGAACGCCTGCTGCAGCGCGAGGCGTAACGCGTCGTCGGCGGGCGCGGCGGAGACCGCCGTGGAACCCTCGTCGGCGCCGGCGTCACCGTCGCTCTCGGCGTCGGCCGACGACTCGGCGCCGGCAACTCGGTAGATGACGCCGGTGTCCGGGTCGTAGACCGCCGGCCGCCAGGCGATGACGGCGTCGACGATCGGGGCGGCGTCGGAGGTGCCGCTCGCCAGTCCGAGCGCCCGCCACTGCGGGAAGCCCGACGCCCAATCGTCGCCGAGCGTGATCTCGAGCGTCGTGGCGGCATAGTCGCCGGCGGGCAGCTCTCGCAGCTCCACCGGATCGGTGAACTCGGCATCGTTCTCGAGCTGGATGGCGTCGACCATCGGGATCAGTTCCGGATCCCATTGCGTCGGGAAGAGCCAATCGCGTCCGAACATCAGCGCGGCTGCGACGGCGCCGCCCACCAGGACGAGTGCCAGGAACATGAACTTGACGAACCTGCTCCGACGACGCTCGCGCTGGGCCCGCAGTTCGAACGAACGAACCGCCTGCACGTCGGGTCCCTTCGGCGCCGTCGGCGACTCGGCCACCGGCGGCGGCGCAGCCGGGTTCGAGGCCGGCAGCGTCGGCAGCGACGCAGTGGTCGCCGACGGCAGCACGGGGGCCGTCGGTTCGGTCGACGGGACGCGCTGCGGATTGCTCGGCAGGCTCGGCGCCGGGTTGGCGGTGTCGAAGACCGAGCGGTCGACGGCGGCCGTCGGCTCGGGCGGACGCTGGACCGGTGCG
>JAGQSS010000221.1 GCA_020439405.1 Ilumatobacter sp.
GTTGGCCCGACCGAGCGCGGCAGGATCGACGAGCGACGGGATCGCGGCCTGGAACGCGGGAAACTGCAGCGCGGTGCCGAGGCTGGCCACGAACCCGGCCACGGCCAGGTGCCACACCTCCAGGTGCCCGCTCAGCCCGAGCACCAGCGCCGCGACCGTGCCCGTCGCGGCGAGCGTGTCGGCGGCCACGATCACACGCCGACGCGGCAGGCGGTCGACGAGCGGCACGATCGGGCTGGCGAGCAGTGCCGGGAGCGCCGTCAGCGCGGTGAGGAGGCCGAGCCAGGTCGCGCTCCCGGTCTCGAGGTACACCCAGACCGCGATGCCCACACCCGACACGGTGCTGCCGATCGACGAGACGGTCTGGCCGAACCAGAACACCAGAAATCGGCGGCCGAGCGGTGGCCGGGCGGGATCGGATCGGGTCATGGCCTTATTCAAACGAATTGAACCATCTTATTCAAGTGGTTTGAACGAATATTCACATCATTTGAGCGTGACGGATCGACGGCTACGCTGGCGGACGTGAGCGATGGAGACGCCGACCCCGGCTGGGAACCCGAGCCAGGTGCCGAGGCACCGGCCGAATCGCTCGAACTCGACGATCTCGATCTGCTCGCCGAGCTCACCCACCCGACCCGGTCGCGAGTGATCCGAGCGCTGAAGCAGCCGGCCACGGTCGCCGACGTCGCCGAACAACTCGACATGCCGGTCACCCGGCTGTACCACCACGTCAACCGGCTCGAACAGCTCGGGTTCATCCGCGTCGTCGCGACCCGGCGGGTGGCGGCGGTCACCGAACGGCGCTACCAGGTCGTCGCCAAGTCGTTCCGCGTCGCCGACGAACTGTTCAGGAGCACCGACCCCGCCGAGCTCGCGGTCGCCCTCGGATCGTTGTTCGACGTCGCCAAGCTCCGATTCCAACGCGAGGTCGAGCACGGCGACGCGCTGCGTGCCGCCGAACGTGAGCAGCATTCACTGCTCTCGCTCGGAGCGGCCCACATGACGCCCGGGCGTCGCGACGAACTCCTCGACCGGCTCCGCGCCGTGATCGAGGAGTTCGAGTCCGACACCACCCGCGACGACCCCGACGCCGTCCAGATGTCGGTCTTCCTCGCGGTGTTCCCCGAAACCACCTGACCGGCCGTTCGACGGTCGGTTGATGTCAGACCAGAACCGACCCACCCAGCCAACCCGGTCGGTTGATGTCAGACCAGAACCGACCCACCCAGCCGACTCGAGCGACCGCCGACCTGGTCGGTTCTGGTCTGACATCAACCGACCACCGACGTCAACCGACCACCACGGTCAGTCGGTGCTGATGGCGTCGAGCACGTCGAGGCGGGCGGCCCGGGCCGCGGGGCGCAGGGCGGCGACGACACCGGCGACGATCGCGACCGCGAGCACCACCACCAGCGTGGTCGTCGAGGGAGCGAAGGTACCGAACCCCTCGGTGGCGGCGATCGCACGGATCAGGCCCCAGCAGATCGTCGTGCCGAGCGCGAGCCCACCGACCGTGCCGAACACGGCGATGATCACGCTCTCCCACCGCACCGTCGAACGGACGGCGCTGCGGGTCTGACCGACCGCACGGAGCAGACCGATCTCGCGAGTGCGCTCGTGAATGCTCAACGACAGGGTGTTCGCGATGCCGACGAGTGCGATCACGACCGCCAACGCGAGCAGGCCGTACACCAGGCCGAGCATCTGGTCGATCTGTTCGCCCTGGGCCTCGAGGTACTCGTCGCTGTCCTGGAGCGACGGGCTCCCGTACCGGTCGACGACCGTCTGGACCTCGGCTCGCACGTCGGTGAGTGACGCACCGTCGTCGATGTCGACCATGACGATGAGGTCCTCGGGCGTCGAGGTGTGCCGTTCCCAGACCGCGTCGTCGACGAGGTTGTCGCCCATCAGGTCGTCGTTGACGAAGATCGCCCCGACCGTCAGCGTCTCGGTCGAACCGTCGAGGAACTCGGCGGTCAGTTCGTCGCCGAGCGCCAGACCGTGGTCGTCCGCGTAGTCGCGGCCGATCGCGAAGCCACCGTCGCCGATGCTCGCGAGGTCGCCCTCGATCACGTCGAGTTCGGCCACCGCTGCGAGTTGTTCGAAGTCGGTCGCGAGCGGCTCGTCGTTGCGGCCGTCGACGAGCATCGCTGCGAACGAGAGTCGGGCGACGGCGTCGACGCCGGGCACCTCGGCGATGTCGGCGGCCATGGCCGGGCTCAGCCCGGCGCCCGAGAAGCCCTCCGGGCTGATGACGAGGTCACCGCCGAACGACTCGTCGACGAGGTCGCCGAGCGACGCCTTGATCGACGTCCCGAGCGAGGCGAACAACGCCACGACCGCGGTCCCGATCATCAGCGCCGAGGCGGTCCCCGACGTGCGCTTCGGGTTCCGCATCGCGTTGCGGCGGGCGAGCACACCGTTCTGTCCGCGCACGGCGGCGATCGGCGTGCCGATCACCGCGGCCGCCACGCGAGCGACCACCGGTCCGAGCAGGATGAGGCCGACGAACACCGCCAGCCCACCCAGCGCTGCGATCTGCAGCGGCGACGAGCCGATGTCGGTCGAGAACACCAACCCGGCGATGCCGGCGGCGGTCACTGCGGTACCGAGCGCCGCACGCACGGTCGAACTCCCGGATTCGTCGATCGCCGACTCACGCAGCGCCGCGATCGGGGCGACCTTGCTCGCACGGAGTGCTGGGGCGATCGCGGCGACGAGCGTGACGACGACGCCGACCGCGAGCGCGAGGACGGCCACGCCGATGGTCATGCCGAGTCCGGCGGTCGGGACCCCGGCGCCGAGGGCCGTCAGGATCGCGTTGAGGCCGATCGCGAGCCCGACGCCGGCACCGAGTCCGACGGTCGCGGCGACCGCACCGATGACGAGCGCCTCGGCACCCACACCGGCGAGGACCTGACCGCGCGAGGCGCCCAGCGCGCGGAGCAGGGCCGTTTCGCGGGTGCGCTGGGCCACCACGATGGCGAACGTGTTGTGGATGCTGAACGTCGCGACCAGCAGGGCCACGCCGGCGAACGCGAGCAGGAACGTGGTGAAGAAACCGAGGAAGTCGGCTTCGATCGCCGCCATCTCCTCGTCGATCAACTCCTGACGCGTCAGGGCCTCGAGGTCGGACGGCAACGACGACTCGATGGCGGCTCGCAGCTCCTCGTCGCCGACGCCGGGTTCGGCCTGGAGATCGACCGCGTACAGCGCGTCGGCGTCGCCGAGGAGGAGATCCTGGGCGGTGTCGGTGTCGAACCAGGTGAACGTGACGCCACCCATCTGCTCGCCCGAGCGCAGTTCTGCGACACCGACGACCGTGACGTCGATCGGTGCCGGGACGCGTACCGTCGTGCGGTCGCCGACCCGGAGGTCGCCGGCGTCGGCGGTCCCGCTGTCGATCACGACCTCGCCCGCGCCGACCGGCGGGCGACCGTCGAGCAGCACGTACGGGTTGCGGTCCATCCCGACCCAGTTGGTGCCGATGGTGGGGGGACCGTTGCCGCCGATCGGTTCGCCGTCGGCGCCGACGATCTGCGCGGTGCCCTCGACGACGGGGATCGCCGCGGCGACGCCGTCGATCGCCGCCAGTTCGGCGACGAGTGACTCGTCGATCGTCGCGGCGATGTCGCGCTCCCCGCTCGCGATCACGTCGGTCGACCGCACCTCGACGTCGGTGCCCGAGTAACCCTCGGAGAACAGGTCGTCGATGCCGCGTGTCATCGCGTTGCCGAGGAGGAGTGTCGCCGTCAGGAAGGCGATGCCGATCACGACGGCGACACCGGCGGCGAGAGCCCGACGCTTGTGGGCCCACATGTTGTGCAGCACGAGCGAGCGCACGTCAGTCCCCGATCCGCTTCATCCGGTCGAGCACGGTGTCGGCCGTCGGATCGTCGATCGCGTCGACGATGCGCCCGTCCGCGAGGAACACGACCGAGTCGGCGTACGCAGCGGCGGCCGGATCGTGGGTGACCATCACGATGGTCTGGCCGATGTCGCGGACGGCCGCCGCCATGAACTCGAGGATCTCGGTGCCCGAGCGACTGTCGAGGTTGCCGGTCGGCTCGTCGGCGAACACCACCTCCGGTCGCGACACCAGCGCGCGTGCCACGGCGACACGTTGCTGCTGTCCACCGGACAGCTCGGCGGGGCGGTGGCGGAGGCGGTCGCCGAGACCGACGGTTGCGACGACCTGGTCGAACCAGTCGGCGTCCGGCTTGCGGCCGGCCAGGCTCGACGGGAGCACGATGTTCTCGCGCGCAGTGAGCGTGGGCACGAGGTTGAACGACTGGAACACGAACCCGATCCGCTCTCGACGGACCCGTGTCAGGTCCCGGTCGTTGAGCGACCCGAGGTCGACGTCGCCGAGGACGACCTGGCCGGCCGTGAGCGTGTCGAGTCCGGCGAGACAGTGCATGAGCGTCGACTTGCCGCTGCCCGACGGGCCCATGACGGCGGTGAACCGACCGGCAGGGATGTCGAGGTCGACGTGATCGAGCGCGGTCACGGCGGTGTCGCCGCGCCCGTACCGCTTGACCGCGCCGCGGACGCGCGCCGCGGCGGGACGGGTGGGGGCACCGGGGGGATCGAGGAGTGCGGCTGAGTGGTGGGTGTCCATACCGTCGACGGTACGGACGCCCGTTCACCCGGTGAATGGCGTCACCCGGTGACCCGACGGTGGGGTTTCCCCCACCAACGAACGAGCGGGTCGGGCGGTCAGCCCGGCTTGGGTTCTTTGGGGAGACCGAGGACGCGTTCGCCGACGATGTTGCGCTGGATCTGGCTGGTGCCGCCCCAGATCGTCTCCGACCGGGAGAAGAAGAACGCCGACATCATCGAGCTGACCGGGTAGCCCTCGCGTCGCTTGTCGCGACCCGACCCGGGCCACGACCCCGTCTCGGGGCCGGCGTCGACCAGCATCGACTCGGCGCCCCAGATGTCGAGCGCGAGTTCCATCGCCGCCTTGTGCATCTCCGACCAGAACATCTTGTTCGTCGCGCCGAGCGCGATGGTGCCCATGTCCTTCTTGCCGGTCAGCGCCGACGACAGGTTGCGCAGACCGTTGATCTTCAGGATCTGGATCTTGGTGTAGTACTGCATCAACCGCTGCCGGATGCCCGCGTCGTCGATCGTGCCGTTGGCGGTCGCGGCCTCGACCATGAGGCGGTACTCCTCCTCGAAGCGGCGGTAGCCGGTCGTCGCCGACTGGCCACGCTCGAACGCGAGCGTCGAGTTGGCGACCTTCCACCCGTTGTTGACGCCGCCGACGACATTGTCCTTCGGCGCCTTGGCGTCGCTGAAGAACACCTCGCAGAACTCGGCGGTGCCGTCGGGCTGGGTGATGCCACGGACCTCGACGCCCTCCTGCTTCATCGGGACGAGGATGTAGGAGATGCCGGCGTGCTTCGGCGCGTCGGGGTCGGTCCGGGTGAGCAAGAAGCAGTAGTCGGCGTGGTGCCCCTGGGTCGTCCAGACCTTCTGACCGTTGATCACCCACTGGTCGCCGTCGAGGACGGCGGTCGTCTTGAGCGACGCGAGGTCGGAGCCCGAGTCGGGTTCGGAGAATCCCTGGCACCAGCTGGTCTGTCCCTTGAGGATGCCCGGCAGGAACTCCTTCTTCTGCTCCTCCGAACCCCACTGCAACAGGGTCGGCCCGACGAGGGTGTCGCCGAAGAAGTCGCCGCGCATCGGCGCCTTGGCCCGGGCGAACTCCTCGGCGAGCGCAACACCCTGCATCGTCGTCAGGCCCTTGCCGCCGTACTCGCTCGGCCAGGTGGCGCAGATCCAGCCGCCCTCGAACAGCTTCTGCGGCCATTCCTGGTTGAACTGTCTGCGTTCGTCGTCGGTCATCTCGAAGCCCTCGTCGAACCAGCCGTCGGGCAGGTTCTCGTCGAGCCAGGCACGAATTTCGGTGCGGAACTCCTCGGCTTCGGCGGGGTACGTCAGATCCATGTCACCATTCTGCCATGCCACTTGACCCGCGGGTCAAGTTCGGTCGCTCGCCTTCCCCGGGTCCCCGCCATCCCACCCTGGACGCCGCCGTTCACACGGCGTTCACACCGATCGAACGTCGCTGTGATCTTGCCGGAGT
>JAGQSS010000222.1 GCA_020439405.1 Ilumatobacter sp.
AGAAGGTGCGCGACCGGCTACCGGGTTCCCGGGTCAGGTGATCGACGGTAACGCCTCGTTCCTCGGCGTCACCTCCGACACCTGACCCGAAGCACCTCCGACACCTGACCCGCGCGGCTCAGGCCGCGTTCGGCTTCTCGGACCGCGACGCGGTTGGGCTCGGGGTGCGCAGCGAGGAACGAACGGACGGCGGCGGGGTCGAGGCGGGTCAGGTCGCGCAACGCCCAGCCGATCGCCTTGGCGACGAAGAACTCGCGATTCGACCAGTGGCGGTCGCACAGTTCGAGCACAGGGACGATGTCGGTGTCGTCCCGCCAGCCGCGCTGGTGCTGGATGGCGGCTCGGATCAGCCAGATGTCGCCCGATTCCGACCAGCGGTCGATCGTCGCCGTCACGTCGAACCGGCGGCCGAGCGGGCTGACGATCGAGCTGCCGAACCCGTCGACGGTGTCCCACCACGGCGTGGTGGTGAGGAGCCGCTCGCCCCAACGGTCGAGGAACTCGGCGTCGGCGTGGCGGACGAACCGGTCGGCGAGATCGGCCGCCGCGTAGTGGTACTCACGCTCGTCGAGTCCCATCAGTCGCATCCCCGCCTCACCGAGCTGGTCGCTGGTTGGGGCCGACACGTCGCGCCAGGCCTCGCGGAGCAGCGACCGTCGTTCACCGGCGGTGAGTCCGATGAACGGCGCGATGTGCTTCATGTACCGCTCGGCGCCGTCGGCACGTTCGGGGTCGCCCCGACCGTCGAGGGCGGTGACGGCCCGATCGACCGTGTCGTCCACCCAACTCATCGCGCCCACTGTAGACAGCGGCCCGACCTCGCCGATCTGGCACCATGCACTCATGCCGAAGCTGACCGCCACCGAGCTGGACGAGTTCCTCGACGAACGGGAGCACCTGGCCCGCATCGGCACGATCGACGACGACGGGTTCCCGCGGGTCCTGCCGCTCTGGTTCGTCCGCGAGGGGACGACCCTGCTCTTCACGCCGCGATCACCGGCGGTCATCTGGAAGAACATCGTGCGCGACCCGAAGGTCGGCATCTCGATCGACGAGAGCGATCAGCCATATCGCAAGGTCACCGTGCAGGGCGTCGTCGACGTGCGGCATCCACCGGGCGAGGACGACGCGTGGCGCGACCTGTACCGCACGATCGCGAAGCGCTACACCGCCGACTGGTTCGCCGACGACTACGTCGACGGCACCGACGACCAGCCCCGGGCGTTGTGCGCGGTCGACCTGGCGGCACCGACCACACGAGTCTCGACCTGGCGGATGCCCGTGTCGGGGGAGGACCGACGTGGCGTGTGGGCGCAGCGCTACTACCTGCCCGGCACGAAATGGAGCGAGGCGTGACCGCCGACGCGACCGACTACCTCAAGCGGATCCTGACGTCGCGGGTCTACGACGTCGTCGACGAGACGCCACTCGAGCCCGCACCGAACCTGTCGGCGCGGCTCGGGAACCGGGTCCTGCTCAAACGGGAGGACCTCCAACCGGTCTTCTCGTTCAAGATCCGCGGGGCGTACAACAAGATGGCGAACCTCACCGACGAGCAGCGTGCTCGCGGGGTCATCGCCGCGTCGGCGGGCAACCACGCGCAGGGTGTCGCGCTGGCGGCGAACCGGCTCGGGTGCCAGGCCGTGATCGTCATGCCCACCACCACCCCCGAGGTGAAGATCGACGCGGTCCGAGCCGCCGGCGCCGAGGTCGTCCTCGCCGGCGAGTCGTACACCGACAGCCAAGCCCACGCAGCTCGCCTCATGGACGAGCGCGGCCTGACGTTCGTGCACCCGTTCGACGATCCGGACGTCATCGCCGGGCAGGGCACGATCGCCATGGAGATCCTGCGCCAGCACACCGGTCCGCTCGACGCCGTGTTCGTGGCCATCGGCGGAGGCGGATTGATCTCCGGGGTCGCCTCCTACGTCAAGGCGCTCCGGCCCGATGTCCGCGTCGTCGGTGTCCAGACCGTCGACTCCGACGCCATGGCGCAGTCGGTCGAGGCCGGACGGCGCGTCGAGCTCGACAACGTCGGCTTGTTCGCCGACGGCACCGCCGTCCGGCTGGTGGGGGAGCGAACGTTCCCGATCGTGGAACGGTACGTCGACGAGATCATCCGGGTCGACACCGACGCGGTCTGTGCGGCGATCAAGGACGTCTTCACCGACACCAGGGCGATCCTCGAACCCGCCGGCGCGCTCGCCATCGCCGGCATGAAGGAGTACGTCGCGCGCACGGGTGCCCGCGACGAGACGTACGTCGCCGTGGCGTGCGGGGCGAACATGAACTTCGATCGCCTCCGCTTCGTGTCGGAGCGGGCCGAGATCGGCGAACGACGCGAAGCCGTCTTCGCGGTCACGATCCCGGAGGAGCGCGGCAGCTTCCGCCGGTTCATCGAGATCATCGGCCCCGACCGATCGGTGACCGAGTTCAACTACCGGATCGGCGACAGCGCCGCTGCGCACGTGTTCGTCGGGATCCAGGTCGCCGACCGGGCCGAGGCCGACCGGCTGGCCGACGAGTTCCGCGGCGCGGGCCTCGACACCCTCGACCTGACCGACGACGAGTTGGCCAAGCTGCACATCCGGCACCTCGTCGGCGGGCACTCACCGCTGGCGCACGACGAGCGGCTGTACCGCTTCGAGTTCCCGGAGCGTCCCGGCGCGCTGACGAGGTTCCTGACGAGCATGTCGCCCGACTGGAACATCTCGTTGTTCCACTACCGCAACCACGGCTCCGACGTCGGCCGCGTGCTCGTCGGCATGCAGGTCCCCGACGACGACCACGACGCCTTCACCGCCTTCCTCGCCGACCTCGGCTACCGCCACTGGGACGAGACCACCCACCCCGCCTACCAGCTCTTCCTCGCCTGAAGAAGGGGTCAGGCACCTTCTGGCAGCAACGCCCAGGTGACCGGAGCCCGATCGCCAGAAGGTGCCTGACCCCTTCTTGCTCGCGCCATCAGGTCACCAGATGCGTTCGGAAGGGCTCGGTCATGTGGTTGACGGTGGCTGACGGGCCGGCGACGAGGACGTATTCCTGGTTGCGGAGCTTGCCGACCTGACCGACCCGCTCGCCGGCCGGATTGTGGATGCCGATCTGGGCGCCGACGTACCGCTTCGAATCGAAGCCGAGTGCGACGACGTCGCCGTGGACTGCGCACATCTCGCGCAGCTCGTCGAGCGACACCCACGACTCGTCGTTGTACGACACGACGACCACGTCGGCGTCGACGTCGGCGATCGTCCGCCGGAGTGCGTCGGGCATCTCGCGTTTGCGGTTGAAGACGCTCTTGGTGTCGTCGTCGCGGCTGTCGACCCGCTTGCACGCCACCCCGTAGTGCTCCGGTCGGTCCCACGCGATCAGCGTCTCCCAGACGTGGTAGTTCGTGAAGTACCGGTGCTGGTTGTAGGGCGGGTCGAGGTAGGCGAGGTCGAACGATCCGAGCCGCCCGGCGAGCGACGAGGCGTCACCGCGCACGGCGCGGCCCCGTCCGGGCAGCAACTCGGGCGGCCGGAGCTCGAGCGGTTTGAACGACCGGGCGGCCCACTCCTTCACGTACGCCATCTGCAACCCGGTCGTCGAGTCGACCCGGTCGGCGGCAAGGAGCAGGCTGGTGAGCAGGATCGGTTCGAGCTCCGATCCGGCGTGGTCGTCGGCGATCGCCTGCCGGATGGCGTCGATCCGTTCCCCGTTGAACGGCTGGAAGAAGCGCGACTCCTCGCAGAACGTCGCGGTGACGTACCCGGCCTCGCCCGGCAGGCCGTTGAGGCGCGCGAGTTCGTCGGCGAGCGCCGTCGTGTCGATCTCGTTCGCGTCGGTCTCGATCCAGGTGCGGGCGAACACCTCGCTGTAGCGGGCACTGTCGACCGCCGTCACCTCGCCGCCCGCCGCCTTGAACGCCTGCGCGACCCGGGTCGTCCCTGTGAACAGGTCGAGCGCCGACGTGGTACCGGAACGTGCGAACAGCTCGGTGAGGACCGGGACGAGGCGCCGCTTCGAGCCGAGGTACTTGATCACCGGTTCAGGACGACGCCGAGCCGTCCTCGTCGGGCGGCGGTGGGCGCTCGGCGGTCAACCGGGCGAACATCTCGGGGTCGACCGCGATGAAGGTGGCCTTCGCCGACGCGATCAGGGTGCCGGTCGAGCGCTCGGTCAGTTCGCCGGCCAGATAGATCTTGCGGCCGTCCTGGTGGTCGAGCCGCACGCGGCACGCCAGCTCGCTGAACAGCGGTGTGGCGGCGTGGTACCGGATGGTCAGCTCGCCGGTGAACGCCGATTGCTTGATGACGCCGAGGACGAACCCGAACACGTCGTCGAACAGGGCGGCGACGATGCCGCCGTGGCTGCGACCGGGTGCGCCCTCGTGCGCCGATCGCAACGTGACGAGGGCCTCGATCTCGTCGCCGTGGCGGTGGAGGTCGAGGTCGAGTCCGTACGGGGACGACACGCCCGACACGGGGCGGTCGTCGAAGTCGTGGGTGAAGCGGCCCTGCGGGTAGTCGACCTCACGGTCGATGTCGCGATCGACCTGGCTGCGCGACCGCTCGTCCTGGGGCCAGAGTTCGGCCGTGATGCCCTCGAGCACCTCCGACAGGCGGTCGATCTGTTCGACGGTGGCGTGACGACCGATGAATGCGTGGTTCAGGTCGCGGATCGCGCGCCCGGCCCGACGGCGCGCGTCCTTGACGTCGCCGGCGGTGGGGGAGGGTTCGACGAGATCGCTCACGCTGCCGACTGTCGCACGCGGCGGCGGCGCGTCAGGAATCGGACGGTGCCGACTCGAGGGCCTCGACGAGCGTGTTCCAGGCCAACGTGGCGCACTTGATGCGCACCGGGAACTTGACGACGCCCTGCAACGCCTCGAGATCGCCGAGTGGCACGTCGACGGCGGGCTCGCCCTCGACGTCGATCGACATCATGCCCTTGAACTTGTGGACGAGCGCCTTGACCTCGGCGACCGACTTGCCCTTCACCGCGGCGCTCATCATCGACGCCGACGACTGGGAGATGGAGCAACCCTGCCCGCTGACCTTGACGTCGTTCACGACCGCGTCGGGGCCCTCGCCCGTCACGTCGAGGAAGACCGTGATCTCGTCACCGCAGAGCGGGTTGTGGCCCTCGGCGTGACGTGCCGGCGGCACCGGGAGTTCGCCACGGTTCCGCGGGGTGCGGTAGTGGTCGAGGATGATCTCGCGGTACAGGTCTTCGAGGCCTGGCATTGGTGTCCTCCCGGCGGGCTGGGCTCGTCAGAACCCGAAGATATCGCTGGCGCCGTCGAGCGCATCGGCCAGCGCGTCGACGTCGGAGCGGTCGTTGTACAGGTAGAGGCTGGCGCGTGCGGTGGCGTTGGCGCCGAGGAGCCGCATGAGCGGCTTCGCGCAGTGGTGCCCGGCACGGACGCACACGTTGCGCTCGTCGAGCACCTGGCTCACGTCGTGGGGGTGGATGTCGCGGAACGCGAAGCTGAGCACGCCGCCGCGCACCTCGACGTTGTCGGGCCCGTGGATGGTGATGTCGTCGCCGTACCGTTCGGTGAGCGTATCGATCGCGTACCGGGTGAGATCCATCTCGTGGCGGCGGATCCGGTCCATGCCGATCGACTCGAGGTACTCGACCGCAGCGCCGAACCCGACTGCTTCGGTGATCGGAGGCGTGCCGGCCTCGAACTTCGCCGGGACCGGTGCGGTGGTGAACCCGTCGAGTCGGACGTCGGCGATCATGTTGCCGCCGCCGATGTAGGGCGGGATCGCGTCGAGCAGTTCCATCCGGCCCCACAGCGCGCCGATGCCGGACGGGCCGCACATCTTGTGGCTGGAGAACGCGACGAAGTCGGCGTCCCAGGCCTGGACGTCGGTGACGTTGTGCGGCACGTACTGGCAGGCGTCGACGATCGCCAGCGCGCCGGCGTCGTGTGCCCGGCGGCAGAGTTCGGCGACGGGCGTGATCGTGCCGAGCACGTTGCTCATCGCCGTGAACGAGAACGCCTTGGCGCCGTCGAGCAGGCGGTCGAGTTCGGTGAGGTCGAGCTGCCCGTCGTCGGTGAGCGGCACCCACCGGAGCTCGATGCCCGCCCGCTCGGCCAGCATC
>JAGQSS010000223.1 GCA_020439405.1 Ilumatobacter sp.
TCTTGCCGACGCCACCCTTGCCACTCGCGACCGCGATCACCCGACACGACGTCGGAACGGCGGTGTGCGGTGCCCGGTCCTGTGCGAGCCGTCGGGCGGTCGACATGACGTTCGAGCGCTCCTCGGGCGTCATCTCGCCCCATTCGATGCGGACGTCGGTGACCCCGGGGTGGAGTTCGAGGCGACCTTCGACGTCGCGCTTGATGTCGGCGCGGAGGGGACAGCCGCCGATCGTGAGCTTGATCGTCACGGTGACGACGCCGTCGTCGGCGATCCGCACGTCGGGGACCATCCCGAGGCTGACCACGTCGGCGCCGAGTTCGGGATCGACGACGCCGCGCAACACACCCATCACGTCGTCGTGGGTCGGAGGAGCGACCTCGGGAGTCATGTGGCGATTTTACCGGCGGATCCCGTGTAATCTCTCCTCATGGAGCCGATCGACCAGCGACACGACCCCGGTCGTGATCCCGCCGGCCGTGCATCGACGGCGCCCGACGACGCCGCCGCCCGGCTCCAGCTGTTCAAGACGCTCGGCGACAACACCCGCTACGCGATCTACCTCGAACTGGCCCGATCGCCCCGGCCGCTCACCACCGCCGAGATCGCCGACCTGCTCGAGCTGCACCCGAACACCGTCCGGCCACACCTCGAGCGGATGCGCGACGTCGGCTTGGTGTCGGTCGAGGTCGCCGGTCGGGGCGACGTCGGGCGTCCCCAGCACCGCTACTCGCTCTCCGACGCGGCCCCGTCGCTCGGGCTCGAGCCACCCGTGCTGCCCGTGCTGGCCCGGATGGTCCTGTCGTTGGCCGAACGACTCGGCGCCGGCGCCGCCGATGCGTTCGCCGTCGGCGAGCGGGAAGGGCACGGGCGCAGCGGTGCGTTTCGCAACGCACCGTCGAGCCTCGAGGCGCTCGTCTCCGATCTCGACCGGCTCGGGTTCGACCCGGTCGTCGGTGGCGATCCGGACGACGACGAGGTCGCCGTCGTGGCGTTCGCGAACTGTCCGTTCGGCGATCTCGCCGAACGCCACCCCGACCTGGTCTGCAGCCTCCATCACGGCCTCGTGGCGGGGTTCCTCGCCGAGATGGGCGACACCGACGTGCGCGAGTTCTGCTCGGTCGCGTCCCGGACGCCGTGTCAGGTGACCCTGGTGGGTGCCGCGTGACGTCCGTCCACCCGAGCCCCGACACCCGCTCGGGCCCCGATACACTCGGGTTCCTCATCCTCACCGCAATCCACCCTGTGTGAAAGGACCGACGATGATCACCCTCACCGATTCCGCCGCCGGCAAGGTCCGGGAACTGCTCGATTCCGAAGGCACCCCCGACTGGGCACTGCGCGTCGCCGTGAAGCCGGGTGGATGCAGCGGGTTCCAGTACGAGATGTACTTCGACGGTGACATCGCGACCGACGACGAGCAGGCCGAGTACGACAACTCGGTCAAGGTCGTCGTCGATCCGGCCTCGGCGCAGCTGCTCCAGGGCGCCACCCTCGACTACAAGGACGGGCTCGACCAGTCCGGGTTCTCCATCACGAACCCGAACGCTTCCCGCACCTGCGGTTGCGGGCAGAGCTTCTCCTGATCCCGCCCGCTGCGCCGGTCGGGCGCTGCTCGCCGACGTGCCTGCGGGCGTGTTGAGAAACTGTTGCACTCCGTTGACGAGGGTTGCCACGCGCGTGCCTCGCTGAGATCGTGACCCGATATGGCTTCGCCTGTTCGCCGTGACACCCGTCGATACCGACGTCGGATCCTCGCCATCTGCGCGGCGATCACGACGATCGCGTTCGTCGTGACGGCGCCGATCTATCTCGACCGGGTCGAATCCGACCTCGAGACCCGCGTGCCCGACGAGCTCGCCGCAGCCGGGTTCACCGGACTCACCGCCAGCTTCAGCGGGCAGGACGGAACCCTGAGCTGCGACAGCCCGCTCGCCGACCCGGAGGCGGCCCGCCAGGCCGCCTACGACGTGTGGGGCGTGCGGGCCGTCGAACTCGACCGATCGTGCCGCGTCAACACCGGCGACGACGGTTCGTCGTCCGAGGACACCACGCCCGCCGAGACGGTGTCGACCTCGGTGCCCGACACGGCGGCGTCGTCGACCACCACGACGGTGCCGACCGACCCGGCGTTCGCCACCGTCGCCGACGCGGTCGTCGGGTCGCCGCAGCTGTCACTGCTCGCCGTCCTGCTCCAGGAATCCGGACTGATCGCCGACTTCGGTGATCCGAGCGCCGAGCCCGTCACCCTCTTCGCCGCCACCGACGACGCGTTCGAGGCGCTGCCCGCCGACGTCCTCGCCGAGATCCGGGAAGACCCCGACGTCGTCCGCGCCCTCGTGCTCCACCACACGACGCCCGGGCGTCTCGTCAGCGCCGACTTCACGACCGGACCGCTCGTCATGAGCGACGACGCCGAACTCGACCTGATCGCCGAAGTGCCGTCGCTCGGCGGCGCGCTCCTCAGCGTGGTCGACATCGAGGCGGGCAACGGTGTGGTGCACATGCTCGACGCGGTGCTGTTCCCCGACGATCTCGCGATCGGCGCGACGTCGATGGCCGAGGTGGGCATGACCTTCGACGGTGCCTCGGCCCGACTGAGCGGCACGGTGGCGACCGAGGCGATCCGCGTCGGATTGGTCGACGCGGTGGCCGACGGCATCACGGTCGCCGACGAGCTGGGCGTCGATCCCGACACGGGCGTCGGTGCCGCCAACGCCGAACGGGTGACGACGATGGTCGCCAGCGTGACGGCGCAGTTGTCCGACGGCGTGGTCACGTTCGACGGCGTCGAGCTCTCGGTGACCGGCAACGCCCCCGACGAGGCGAGTCGCGATGTAGTCGCCGCCGTCGCAGCCGAGGCCGACGCCGCCACCGAACTGACCGTCACGGCGGTCGAACCGCCCGACGAACCCGAGCCCGACCCGGCCGTCGGCCTGGAGACGATCCTGAACACCTACGTCGGCGACAACCCGATCCTGTTCCAGCCCGGCTCGGCCCTGCTCACCGACGACTCGGGGCCGGTGCTCGACCAGGTCGCCCGGATCATCGCCGCCACCGACGCGGTGGTCGTGACGGTCGAGGGCCACACCGACAGCGACGGCGTCGCCGAGGACAACCTCGTGCTCAGCCGGTTCCGGGCGCTCGCCGTGCAGCGTGCACTGCTCGAGCGCGGCGTCCCGGCGGAGATGCTCGACTCCGAGGGATTCGGGAGCGAGCAGCCGATCCTCGTCGACGGCGTCGAGGACAAAGAGGCCAGCCGGCGGGTGGAGTTCCGGGTGGTCACGGTCTCGTGAGCGTGCCCGTGCGAACATGGACCCCCGTACACTGTCCGGCCCCGTTCCCGGACGCCGACCCGTTCCCGACCACCGCTGAGGTGACCTCCTGATGCCCTACACCCTCGCCAAGATGCTGGTGTGGATCGTGCTGGCCGTCGGCCTGGGCATCATCACCGGTTGGCTGCTGCGCAACGTGACGGCCCGTCGCCAGATCTCGCGCTCGAAGAGCCGGCGCGGCGACAGCGCCGAGGTCGAGCGTCTGCGCCAGCGGATCACGACCCTCGAATCCACGATCGCCCAGCGCGACCGCCGCATCGCCGACCTCGAAGCCGCCGACACGCCGGCCGCCGAACCGCCGACCCCCGAGCCGGTCGTCGCCGACGACGAGTCGACCGTCGCGGATCCGTCGGCAGTGTCCGCGAGCGCCGATGACGACCCGGCCGTCGCCGGCGCCGAAGCGGTGCTCGGCCACCCGATCGTGGCCGACGACCTCCAGGTGATCGTCGGGATCGGCCCGAACGTCGAAGACCTCTGCCACGGCATCGGCATCCGCACCTGGGCCGATCTCGCCGCGACCGAGGTCTCCCTGCTCCGCACGATGCTCGACGACGCCGGCGCCCGACTCAAGAACTCCGACCCGTCGACGTGGCCGCAGCAGGCGGGTCTGCTCGCCACTCGTGACTGGACGGGGTTCGCGGCGCTGCGTGACCGGCTCAACGAGCCGTCCGACGCCCCGTCCTGACCGGCCGCGACATGACCGACATCGAGTTCACCGTCAACGGCAGTGCCGTCAGCGTCCCGGCCGAGGGATCGTTGCTCGATGCACTCCGCGAATCGCTGGGGCTCACCGGCGCCAAGGACGGCTGCTCACCGCAGGGGCAATGCGGCTGCTGCACCGTCTGGGTCGACGGACAACCACGCGTCTCGTGCGTCACCCCCGTCGGACGCGTTCGAGGCCGCGCCGTCACCACGATCGAGGGTCTGCCCGGTGCGTCGGCCTGGGCGTCGTCGTTCACCCGTCATGGCGCCAGCCAGTGCGGCTTCTGCACGCCCGGCATCATCATGCGGGCCGCCGCGCTCGACGACGCGAAACGCTCGACGCGCGACGGCGCCTGCCAGGCGATGCTCGCCCACCAGTGCCGGTGCACCGGCTGGCAGACGGTGATCGACGCCATCGTCGACGGACCCGGCGGCGACGCAGCGGTCGCCGATCCGGCTGCGGCGGCGCGACGCGCCGAACTCGAAGGCGGCGTCGCCCAGATCGTCGGTCCGGACGTCGCAGTCGGCGCCGGGGGATTCGCCGACGACACGGCGCCGCCCGACGCCCTCGTCGCCGTGCGTTCGGCGACGGGTGACTGGGTCGTCGCCCCCACGCTCGCGGAGGCCCGCCTCGCCAGCGGCAAGGTGCAGGGACGCCGGACGACGGCACCACTGGCGTGGCCCGTCCCGGTCCCGGACGGCGAGTGGGACCTCACCCTCCAGACGACGTGGGTCGAACCCGGCTACCTCGAACCCGACGCGTCGTGGTGCGAGCCGGGCGGCGAGCCGATGAGTTCGCACGGCAACGGTGGTGCGTTCGGCGGCAAGTCCGACCCGACGCTCGGTGCGGTCGCCCGCCGTCTCGCCGACGAGCACGGCCGACCGGTTCGGGTGCTCTCCACCCGCGAAGACGTGGTCCGACTCGGTCCGAAGCGACCGCCGATCGGGGCCGGCGTCCGCGCCGACGGCACCGGCGTCGTCAACGTCGCCCGGACCCCCGGCATCCGCGAGGCGATCGCCGCGGTCGCGCCCGGCCTCGCGGTCGTCGAACTCGACGTGGTCGGGCCGCCGACGTCGGCGTCGCTGCGTGGCGCCGGGTGGGTCGAGGCGGCGATCCTGCTCGGCGCGATCGACGGCGCGTCGTCGCGCATCGTCGCCCCGGGCGGCGGTGTCGCCGAGGCGATCGTCGCCGACGACGGTTCGATCTCGGTGACGGTCGACGCCGGCACCGTGCTCGACGAGCGGGTGCTGCGCAGCTACTGCATCGGTGCCGCTCACATGGCGCTCGGATGGGTGACGAGCGAAGGGCTCTCCGTCGGCGACGACGGCGTCCCGCACGACCTCACGATGCGGTCGTTCGGGGTCCTGCGTGCGGTCGACACGCCGCAGATCGAGGTCGAGGTGGTCGACAGCGAACGCCCCCCGGTCAACGGCAGCGACGCCGTGTTCGCCGCCGTCGCACTCGCCGTGTGGCGGCAGCACGAGATGGCCGCACGCTGGCCGACCACGCACTGACCGCAGTAGGTTGGCGCGCCATGAGCAAGCCCCTCGGTCCGTACACGCCCGCCGTTCGCGCCGGCGACTTCATCTTCGTCTCCGGCCAGCTCGGCGTCGTCGACGGCGCGCTCGTCGACGGCGGCGTCGCCGGTCAGACCGCGCAGGCGGTCGCGAACCTGTCGGCCCAGCTCGAGTCGATGGGCGCGTCGCTCACCGACGTCGTCAAGACGACCTGCTTCCTGATCGACATGGACACCTTCGCCACCTTCAACGAGGCCTACATCGGGGCGATGGGGTCGCACCGCCCGGCGCGTTCCACGATCGCCGTTCGCGAACTGCCGATCGGTGGTGCGGTCGAGATCGAAGCCGTCGCCTACCGCCCGGCCTGACCGACCGGCTAGCCTCACCGACATGGCCGGAGCCATTGCGATCGTCGTCGCCCTGCTGATCTTCCCCTCGCTGGTGCTCATCAGCGGCGGATTCGGCTCGGCCATCCTCGGGTTCTTCCTGCAGCGTGACGGCGAGGTCCGCAACGAG
>JAGQSS010000224.1:0-4055 GCA_020439405.1 Ilumatobacter sp.
CACGGCGTTGAAGGTGACGCCCGCGTACGACCGCGCGCCGGTCGTCCACGTGCCCGACGCCTCGCGCGCCGCGGGCGTGATCTCGAAGCTGCTCGGCAACGCCGAGGCACGCCAGACGTTCCTCGACGACCTCGACAGCGAGTACCAGCGGGTCATCGAGGCACACGAACGGGCCGAGGTCGAACGGCGGCGGCTGTCGCTGGTCGACGCCCGCGCCAACGCCCCCGAGTTCGTGTTCGACGCGTCGTCGGTCGTCGCCCCGACGTTCACCGGCGCCCGTGCGGTCGAGGGGCTCGCGGTCTCCGACCTGGTCGATTACATCGACTGGACACCGTTCTTCCATGCGTGGGGCATCCGGGCCCAGTACCCCGGCGTGCTCACCGACGAGCGCACAGCCGAGGCCGCCGCTCCCCTCTTCGACGACGCCCGCCGCATGCTCGACCAGGCGATCGCCGAGGACTGGTTCGGCATCCGCGCCGTCGTCGGTTTCTGGGAGGCGCACGGCGAGGGCGACGACATCGTCCTGCCCGGTGTCGGGCGCCGCCTGCACGGACTCCGCCAGCAGCTCCAGCGACGCGACAACAAGCCGAACCTGGCGTTCGGCGACTTCGTCGCTCCGGCCGACGCCGGCGTCACCGATCACATCGGGGCGTTCGCCGTCACGGCCGGACCGGAGGAGATCGCGATCGCCGAACGCTACGAGGTCGCCGGCGACGACTACTCGGCGATCATGGTGAAGGCCGTCGCCGACCGCATCGCCGAGGCGCTCGCCGAGTTCGTCCACCAGAAGGTCCGGCGCGAGTTGTGGGGCTACGCCCCCGACGAGTCGTTCGCACCGCAGGAGCTGATCGGTGAGCCGTACCGGGGCATCCGGCCGGCGCCGGGCTATCCGGCCCAGCCCGACCACTCCGAGAAGGCGACGATCTTCGAGTTGCTCGACGCCGAGCGATTGGCGGGCGTGGCGCTGACCGAGTCGTACGCGATGACGCCCGGTTCGTCGGTGTCGGGCCTGTATTTCGCCCACCCGGAGAGCCAGTACTTCGCCGTCGGCCGCCTCCAGCGCGACCAGGTCGCCGACTACGCCGATCGCAAGGGCATCACCCTCGCCGACGCCGAACGGCTCCTGGCCAGCACCCTCGCCTACCGCCCCTGAGCCACGGGGTCGGACCAGAAGGGGTCAGGCACCTTCTGGCAGATCAGGTCGGGTCGCCCAGAGCCGGCTCGCCAGAAGGTGCCTGACCCCTTCTGTCCTGACCCATTCGGGCGAGGAAGCGTTGGGCGGCTGAGGCCGATTCGGCTCGCCACATCGCGACGACGTCGCCGTCGTCCGGGTCGGCCATGGCGGCGGCAAGGGCATCGACGATGCGCCGTTGGTCGTCGAGCATGTCCGACACGTCGACGCCCAGGCGTTCGGCGAAGACCAGCTTGAGGAGCAGTTCACTGCGGAGGTCGCGCAAGTGCGGCACCGGCGCCCGCAACCACGTCCGGAACCTCGACCGACCCGCTCGCGTCGCGGCGACGATCGTGCGGTTCGGGCCGCCCTCCCCCGCCTCCTCCGCTCGCGGTTCGACCCACCCGCGCTCGACCAACCGGTCGATCGAGCGGTAGGTCATCGGACGCGAGATCGACCAGACCCGTCCGATCTCACCGTCGGGCAACAGCTCGCGTGCGACCGCCCATCCGTGGGCCGGCCGGTCGTAGAGCACACCGAGGCACGCCCACTCGCCGAGGAGCGGCTCGGTCGTCATGCCGGGTACGTCTCGATGTCGGTCGCCTTCAGTGACGCGGCGATCTCATCACCGGGTCGGAGCGCGAGGCTCTCGAGCGCCGCGACGGTGATCTCGGCCGTCAGATGGAGCGGGCCGGCGACACCGACACGCACCCGGTCGCCGATCCGGTCGATGTCGTCGACGACGCCGTGGAACGTGTTGCGTGCGCTGGTGTCGGCGGCACGTCGGGCCAGCGTGATCGATTGCGGTCGGACGATCGCGAACGCCGGCCCGGCGAAGTCGGCGACCACGGCGATCTCGACACCGTCGGGGGTGACGAGGCCGCTCGCACCGAGTTCGCCGACGATCAGGTTCGTCCCGACCAACTCGGCGACGTACCGCGACCGCGGGTGAGCGGTGATCTCGGCGATCGTCCCCGACTGGACGATCGCTCCGCCGTCGACGATGGCGACCCGGTCGGCGAGCGCGTAGGCGTCGACCGGGTCGTGGGTGACGAGCACCCGTACCCCGTCGAAGCCGTCGAGATGGTGCCGAAGGTCGCGTCGCACCTGACGTCGGGTCGCGACGTCGAGCGCGGCGAGCGGCTCGTCGAGGAGGAGCAGCCTCGGGTCGGTCGCGAGGGCGCGGGCGAGCGCGACCCGCTGGGCCTGGCCGCCCGACAGTTGCGCCGGTCGCGCGTCGCCACGTTCGGCGAGGCCCACGGCGGCGAGGTGCCGATCGGCGGCACTGCGGGCCTCGGACTTGCGCACGCCACGCGCCCGCAGCCCGAACGCCACGTTGTCGAGCGCCGACAGGTGTTCGAACAAGAGGTACTGCTGGAAGACCACCCCGATCGGTCGCCGTTCCGGCGGAACGAACAGGCCGCGACCAGGCTCGTCGAGGACGAGGTCATCGACGGTGATGTGACCGGCGTCGAGCGGGACGAGCCCGGCCAGGGCGCGCAGCAGCGTCGTCTTGCCCGCCCCGTTCGGCCCGAGCACGGCGAGCACCTCGCCGTCGGCGACGTCGAGGTCGAGTCGGAGATGGAGGTCGCCGACACGTACGTCGACGTCGGCGCGCAGGCTCATGGCGCCACCCGCGTGCCGCCCAGCCACCGATCGCGCAGTCCGACGAGGACCACGAGGCTCACGGCGATCAGGACGAGTGCGATCACGATCGCCTCACCGGGGTCGGTCTCGAGTGCGAGGTAGGTGGCGAGTGGCATCGTCCGCGTCGTGCCGGGGAAATTGCCGGCGAAGGTGATCGTCGCGCCGAACTCACCGAGCGCCCGCGCCCAGGCGAGGACGGCACCGGCGACGAGGGCCGGCCGGATGCCGGGCAACGTGACGCGCGAGAAGACGTACCACCGGCTCGCGCCGAGCGTGCGGGCTGCGTCCTCGACACGATGGTCGAACTGGCGGATCGCCGCCTCGACCGTGAGCACGAGGAACGGCATCGCCACGAACGTCTGGGCAACGACGACCCCGGCCGTGGTGAAAGGCAGGCCGATCCCGAACCACTCGTCGAGGTACTGGCCGAAGAGGCCACGACGTCCGAACGAGGCGAACAGCGCGACGCCGGCGACGACCGGTGGGAGCACCATCGACAGTGTCGAGACGGCACGGACGACGCTACGGCCGCGGAACTCGACGCGGGCGAGCAGCCAGGCGAGCGGCACGCCGAACACGATCGAGAGCGTCGTCGCGGCGAGGGAGGTCCGCAGCGACAGCCACAACGCCTGCCGCACCGTGTCACGCGTGAGGACCTCACCCAGCTCGCTCCACGGCACGCGCCACAACAGGCCGATCAGGGGCAGCGTGAAGAAGGCGATCGCCACAACGGCGAGCAGGAACACCGGCAGCGGCAGTCGCTCCGCGGTGCGACGGTCCCGACCTGGACGGGTCACGGTGCACCGAACCCGTACTCGCGCAGGATCCGCTGCGCCTCGTCACCCCGGACGAACTCGACGAACCGCTCACCGGTCCCGTCGAGTGCGGCGATCGGATACTCGGCCGTCACGTTTGCGACGGCGTCGATCGCGACGCCCTCGACGGTGTCGCCGGCGGCGGCCACGTCGGTGGCATAGACGATCCCGGCATCGGCTTCGCCGAGCGCGACCTTGGTCACCACCGCCTTGACGTTCGACTCGTACGACGCCGGCGTCAGCGCGACGCCGGACCGGTCGAGGATCTCGGCGGTGTAGGCGCCGCACGGCACCTCCACCGCACACACCACGACGAGCAGGTCAGGATCGGCCAGGTCGGCCAGGTCGGCGACGCCGTGTGGATTGCCGGCCTCGACCACGATCTCGGCGCGGTTCGTGGCGAACACCACGGCGTCCGGCGA
>JAGQSS010000224.1:4154-6049 GCA_020439405.1 Ilumatobacter sp.
GTCGGCGACGCCGTGTGGATTGCCGGCCTCGACCACGATCTCGGCGCGGTTCGTGGCGAACACCACGGCGTCCGGCGCGGCTTCTGCGACCTTCGCCATGTTGGCGAGGTCGGCGGAGGCGAACACGTCGGCAGGTGCCCCTTCGGCGATCTGGCGGGCGAGATCGGACGAGCCGGCGAAGCTCGTCGTGACGGCGACGCCGGTCTCGGTGGTGTACGCGGCCCCGATGTCGGTGAACGCATCGGTCAGCGAGGCGGCGGCGAAGACGACCACCTCGTCATCGCCGTCGGCATCGCCGCCACACGCCGCGAGCGCGACGAATGGGACGAATGCGGCGAGCGCGAGCAGTCCGGTACGACGCATGGGTCGACACTAGTCACTCGTTGACTACTCCTCGACATCGGCGTGCGGCGGGCACAATGGACCCATGAGTGCGTGTTGCGGACCGTCGCGGGAAGAGCCGGCCGCGTCGGCGTCGACACCGGTGTACGGCGGCGGGTCTCCGGGCGAGCTGGTCGCGATCCCGGCCGGCGCGTTCACGATGGGCAACGACGGCACCGTGGGCTACCCCGCCGACGGCGAGGGCCCGAAGCACGAGGTGGTGCTCGACGCCTTCTCGATCGGCGTCACGACCGTGACGAACGACGAGTACGCGACGTTCGCCGAGGCGACCGGCTACGTCACCGAGGCGGAGCGATTCGGGAACTCGTTCGTCTTCGCCGGCCTGCTCCCCGACGAGTTCCCGGCGACACGCGGCGTCGCGGCCGCACCGTGGTGGCGCGAGGTGATCGGTGCCGACTGGCGCCACCCCGAAGGCCCGCACAGCGATCTCGACGGGCGCGGCGACCACCCGGTGATCCACGTCAGTTGGAACGACGCCGTCGCCTACTGCACGTGGGCGGGCGGACGGCTCCCGACGGAGGCCGAATGGGAGTGCGCCGCCCGCGGCGGCGCCGTCGGCCTCACCTTCCCGTGGGGCAACGACCTCGAACCCGGCGGCGAGCACCGGATGAACGTGTTCCAGGGCGACTTCCCTCGCACGAACACCGAGGCCGACGGTTGGGCGGGCACCTGCCCGGTTCGCTCGTACCCACCGAACGGATTCGGTCTGTTCGAGGTCACCGGCAACGTCTGGGAGTGGTGCAGCGACTGGTTCGACCCCGGCTTCTACCCGAGGTCGCCACGCGACAACCCGACCGGTCCCGCGCAGGGGCACGCCCGCGTGATGCGGGGCGGCTCGTACCTGTGCCACGACAGCTACTGCAACCGGTACCGAGTCGACGCCCGCAGCAGCAACAGCCCCGACAGTTCGGCGGGCAACATCGGTTTCCGGATCGTCGTCTGACGGTCGGCGCCGGCACTGGGCCGGTCAGCCCGACGGGCGGTCGAAGAGCTGCATCGCTCGCTCCGTCCCGGTGCGCAGCACCACGTCGAGGTGACGGTCGGGCGGCAGGACGTTGTCCGCACCGATCCGGTCGAGGAGGCCGACCCGATCGAGGATCCGGCGCTGGTCGTCCTCGACCTGCAGCAGCACCAGCGACGACCCGGCACGCTGCAATCGGTCGACGTAGTGCTCGAGCTGTTTCAGCAGGGTGCTCGAGTAGTGGCGCAGCGCGCCGAGGTCGAGCACCAGGACGCCGGGGTGATCGGGATCGGGGTCGGGCAGATCGTCGCCGATCGAGCTCATCGCCGCGAAGAAGTTCGGTCCGGTGTAGCGCACGACGATCGGCTCGTCGGCCGGCAGCGTGTCGGGGAGATCGTCCGTGACGAGCCACCCGTCGCCGTCGCGGACGAGGCGGAGGAGTCGGGCGGACGAGCTGCTGGCGCCGACGTAGGCGAGCAGCGACAGCACCGCGCCACCGATGATCGCCCATTGCAGCGCCACGACGAGGGTG
>JAGQSS010000225.1 GCA_020439405.1 Ilumatobacter sp.
CGACCACGACGACCGAGCCACCGGTGACGACCGCGCCGGCGCCCGATGCGACGACGGTCCCCGAGACGACGGTGCCACCGACCCCGCCGCCGACCGAGGCGACCACGACCACCACCGAGCCGGTCGCGGTGCAGGAGTTGATCCTGCGTGGCGACGGGATCGGTTCGGCACGGTTCGGCGCAGCACCGCAGGGTGTCGTCGAGTACGTGACGTCGGTGCTCGGTGGCAACACGGCCGACACCGGCTGGGTCGATCCGTTCGCGTTCGCCGACTGCGGTGCGGGCGGTGCCGCCACCAAGGCCCGCCGGGTCGACTGGGGTGTGCTGTCGCTGCTGTTCTCCGACGCCTCGACGTACGCGCTCGACCGCGAGCACTTCATCGGCTACGAGTACGGCCGGGTGGGAGAGATCGGCGACGAACCCGTCGGACTGCACACGCCCGGCAACGTCGGTCTCGGCTCGCGCGTGGTCGACCTGTTCGCCGAGTTCCCGGAGGCATCGGTCAACGAGGGTGACGAGGACGTCGGCATCCCGCCGAACTTCTACGTGAGCGACGTCTTCTACGGGCTGCTGACCGGGACCGCCGACGACGACTTCGTCACCGTGATCTTCGGTGGCTACGGCTGCGGCGAGTGACGTCGTGGGCGACCTGCACCAGATCAACGCCTGGATCCTGATCGGCTCGAACGCGCTCGCCGGGCTGTGGTGCCTGGCGGCGTTCCAGTGGCGACAGCTCGCCGGCCGCCCGATGTGGATCCTCGTGATCGTCGCCCAGTGCACCACCTTCCTGCAGGCGGTCCTCGGCGCCCTGTGGGCGAGCCAGGACGACCTCGAGATCGACGACATGCACATGCTCTACGGCTTCTCGGCGATGGTCGCCGTCGGCATCCTCTACAGCTACCGCGGCAGCCCCTTCATCAAGGACAAGACCACCCTGCTCTACGGCTTCGGCAGCCTGTTCATCATGGGCCTCGGCCTCCGCAACTTGGTGCTCTGACCAGAAGGGGTCAGGCACCTTCTGGTCGTCAGGTCTTGCCGACCACGACCTGCGCCGCAAGAAGGTGCCTGACCCCTTCTGGTCAGGCGAAGACGACGGTCTTGTTGCCGACGAGGAAGACGCGGTTCTCGGCCCAGTACCGCACGGCACGGGCGAGGACGAGCCGCTCGGTGTCCTGGCCGAGTTCGACGAGCTGGTCGGCGGTATGGGCGTGCGACACCCGCGCCACGTCCTGCTCGATGATCGGACCCTCGTCGAGCTCGGCGGTCACGAAGTGGGCGGTCGCACCGACCAGCTTCACGCCCCGCTCGTGTGCCTGGTGGTAGGGACGAGCGCCCTTGAAGCCGGGCAGGAACGAATGGTGGATGTTGATCGCACGACCGCGCAGGAACTCGCACAAGTCGTCCGACAGGATCTGCATGTACCGGGCGAGCACGACGAGATCGATGTCGTGGGTTCGCACGAGTTCCTGGATCTGCGCCTCCTGCTCGGCCTTCGTGTCCTTCGTGACCGGCAGATGCAGGAACGGGATGTCGTAGCGACCGGCGACCGGCTGACAGTCGGGATGGTTCGAGACGATCAGCGGGATGTCGATCGGCAGCAGCCCGTTGCGCCAGCGATACAGCAGATCGACGAGGCAGTGGTCGAACTTCGACACCATCACCAGCACCTTCGGACGGACGCCCGCCGGTCGGACGTTCACGTCGGCCATCGGGTCGCCGAGCCGTTCGGTGACCGCCCAGTGCACCTGCGACGCGTCGGCGCCCGGCGTGTCGACGACCATCCGCATGCAGAACGTGTCGGTCTCGGGATCGCTGAACTGCTGGTTCTCGACGATGTTGCCGGCGACGTCGAGGACCCCTGCGCACACTGCGGCGACGATGCCCGGCCGGTCCGGGCAGGTGAGGGTGAGGACGTGGTGGTGCTCCGCGCTCATGCAGCGAGTATGGCGGGGGAGGCCACCGGATCGACCCGGTGAATCCGGGCGGGTGTTCTCGACATGCGGGACGACGGGACCGGGCGGCCGCTCAGATGCCGGCCCGTTCGGTCACCCAGTCCCAGAGCTGGGCTCGACGTTCGGGTGTGTCGGTCTTGGACGTCGTGGGGAGCTTGTGGATCGATCGCAGCCGCCGATCCAGCCAGAAGCCACCGTTGTGGGTGAGCGGCTCGTCGTCGCCAGCCAGCCAGACGAGCGTGTCGGCGCCCTGGTCGGCGTCGCGGAGCAGCGGGCCCATCACCTTGCGGAACCCGGGCAACGCCGCTTCGACGCCGGGCGTGTCGGCCCAGCCCGGATGCATCGCGTGGAACGACACACCGAGGTCGCCGTAGCGCTCGGCCCACATCTCGTTCAGCGTCACCTGGGCTCGCTTGGCGCGGGCGTACTGCTCGGTCCCGGAGTACTCGTCCGTGGGCATCTCCAGCCCGTCGACGGTGAGCCCCGCCGTGTACATCCCGCCGGACGACATCGTGATGACCCGGCTGCCGGGGGTGGCGCTCAACCGGTCGAGCAGCAGGCTCGTCAATAGGAATGGGCCGACGACCTGGCTCGCGACCGTCTGCTCGGTCCCGTCGGATGCGTCGTGACGTTCGGCCGTGAGCGCGCCGGCGTTGTGCACCAGGACGTCGAGCCGGTCGTGCTCGGCGAGGACCCGCCGCGCCAACTCGCGTACCTGGTCGTACTCGCCGGTGTCGCATGCGACCTGTGTGATCGACGGGTTGCCCGTGGCTGCGACGAGTTCGTCGACGACGTCCTGGTTGCGGTCGGCCGAACGACCGACCACGACGAGCGTGGCGCCCTGGTCGGCGAACACGCGGGCGGCGCACTTTCCGAGGCCCGACGTCGCGCCGGTGAGGACGACGACTCGCCCGGTGAAGTCGTAGGCGTCGAGTGGCGTCCAGTCGTCGAGCCTCCGCCGGGCGTGGTAGCCGATCTTGGTGAAGCTGGTGACGATCGGGATCTCCAGCGCTCGGTCGGCGATGTCTCGGACGTTCATGGTCGTGGTCTGGCTCCGGGGGGTCGGTTCGTCGTGCGGAAAGTGGTTCCGACGGAGTGCACCCGTCGCCGACGGTTTCGAAACGTTCTACGGGTGAGGGCCGTCGGCCGGATGCGCGTTCCCGATGCAGCCGCGCCAGGCGGGGTCCGGTTTCGGCGACTCCGGCCACGGGAACGGTCGTGACGTGAACGCCATGGACCCCCATCCCGAGCCCGCCGTCGTCGCGACCTTCCCCGATCGGGGAGAGGCCGAAGTGGTGGCCGCCAAACTCCTCGGCGCCGGACTCGATGCGGTCGTCGTCGACGAGGTCGAGGGGGGTTCGCTCCCCGTCGACACGGAGCCGGGCGTCGTGGTCGCCGTTCCGGCATCCGAAGCGGAGGCGGCGCGCGCCGTGCTCGGCGACCCGGCCAGCTGAGCGAACCTCACGCCCTCCTGCTCTGCCAGGATGTCGCGGTGACGGTCGACGAGTCTGCCCGATGTGATCCCATCCCGCTGTATGAAGGTCCAGCACCCGGGACCGAGGACTGGGTCGACCGTCGAACGAGTTACTACTCGGAGTTGTTCGACAACCAGGTGGTGACGAACGTCGTCGTGCCGACGCTGACGCCGGTCATGCCGGACGAGCCGAACGGGACGGCGATCGTCGTGGCGCCGGGCGGCGGGTTCCACGCCCTCTCGATCGAGAGCGAGGGGTTCGAGGTCGCCGAGTGGCTGGCTGCCCGCGGTGTCACGGCATTCGTGCTCGAGTACCGGCTCGTGCCGAGCGGTGACGACGCCGTCGCCGAGTTGATCACCAAGATGGTGGGTGATCTCGACGGGGTGTTCGTCGAGATGAACCGAATCGCCCCGTTGGCCGCGGCCGACGGACGGACGGCGGTCCGATGGGTACGCGAGCATGCTGCCGAGTTCGCGGTCGACCCCGGCCGAGTCGGGTTCATCGGCTTCTCGGCCGGTGGCAACGTGACGATGCGGGTCGCGCTCACCGAGGACGCGGCGGAGCGCCCCGACTTCGTCGCACCGATCTATGCGTCCGTTCGGGGCTACGAGCTGGGCGCGCCGCCGGCGGGCAGTGGCCCGATGTTCATCGTCGCCGCGACCGACGACTCGCTCGGGCTCGCCGACGACTCCGTGCTGATCTACGACACCTGGCGGAAGGCCGGATCGTCGGCCGAACTCCACATGTACGCCACGGGCGGCCACGGCTTCGGGATGAAGCAGCAGGGGCTGCCCTCCGACTCGTGGATCGACCGCTTCGGTGATTGGCTCACCGCCAACGCACTGATCTGAGGCGGCGCCCGGCCGTCGTCAGGCGCCGAGGACGGTGCCGTCGGGGATCGTGCCGCCTGCTTCGTCGAGCTCGACGTCGCCGACGATGCGCACGTCGGCACCGAAGGTCCAGTCGCCGCGGACGACGAGCGACGTCGCGTCCGCCAGGCTCGGAGCACCCGCCGGGAACCGCCGGTCGAAGTCGTCGATGAGCTTGTAGCAGGGAGCCAGTTCGACGAACGGGATCTCATCGGGCACCTGCTCCAGCCGGAAGTCGTCGGTGAGGCGGTAGCAGTCGCTGCGGACCACGAGCAGGTCGTCGGTCGTCTTCACCGGAATGAACCGGTCGCGGCCCACCTCGACGGTCGTCGCCCCGTCGAACACCTCGACCGCCGCACCCATCGCCGTCTCGAGCTGGATCACCGCGGGGCTCTCCTTGTCGGTCGGATCGACGGTCTTGCGGTTGATGATCACGGGCAGGCCGAGGTCGCCGCCGTTCTCGTCGAGCAGCCGTCGCGCTGCCGCGACGTCGAACCACAGGTTGTTGGTCGACGTGAACGGGTGGCGATCGATGTCGCCCTGCTCGTCGGGTGGCGTCTGCGCGGTCTCGCGCAGGACCAGTCGACCGTCGGACTTCCGGATCGCGAAGTGGCCGCCCTTGCGATCGCTCGGCGTCCGACGGACCGCCTCGATCGCGAACGGCGCACCGCTGCTCGCGAACCAGCTCGCCACGGCCGGATCGGGGACCGCGCCGAGGTTGTCGGAGTTGGCGACGAACACGCGCTCGAAGCCGAGTTCGGCGAGGCGGTCGAGAAAGCCGGTCGCGTGCAGGACCGTGTAGAGATCGCCGTGACCGGGCGGGCACCATTCGAGTTCGGGATCGGACGGCCACGAGACCGGCACGAGGTCGTCGGCGAGCAGCTTCGGGACCCGGTGCTGCATCAGTTCGATCGGGAGGTCGTCGACCGCCAGGTCGGGGTAGGCGGCCAGCGCAGCGAGGCTGTCGGCAGAGGTGCGGAACGAGTGCAGGAACGTGAGCGGGATCCGGGCACCGGTGGTGGCCCGCAGCGACTGCACCTGACGCACGATGACGTCGAGGAAGCTCAGCCCGTCGCGCACGTCGAGCAGCGACTTCGCCTGTTCCATCCCCATCGACGTGCCGAGTCCGCCGTTCAACCGGATCATCGCCGTGCCGGCCAGCGCCGTGGTGTCGCCGTCGGCGCCGTCGAGTGACGGGGCGACGTAGGTGTCGATGTCGGCGTCGCGGAGGAGCCCGCCGGCGCCGGCTCGCACGTCGGCGAGCTGTCGCTCGAAGACCGAGATCGCCGTGGCGGCGATACCGGCGCGTTCCATCACGGCCCGGGGGTCGGTGTCGGCAGTCACGCTCGCCACCGTACCCGCACGGTCCGACGGCGAACCGTGATCGGACGCGAGGCCGGGGCGAGGCATGGCCGTGCCGACCGATCGAGCCGCCCGGCGAACGCTGTGCGCGGCACACTGGTGGGGTGACGTCGGAAACCGCATCGGGGAAACGGGTCGCGCTGGCCCTCGGGAGCGGTGGCGCCCGTGGCTACGCCCACATCGGTGTGATCCGAGAACTCGAGGCGCACGGCTACGAGATCGTCGGTATCGCCGGCTCGTCGATGGGGGCGCTCGTCGGTGGCCTCCATGCCGTTGGCCGTCTCGACGAGTTCGCGGACTGGGCGGTCTCGTTGACCCAACGCGACGTCCTGCGGATGCTCGATCCGACCCTGATGGGTCCCGGCATGGTGC
>JAGQSS010000226.1 GCA_020439405.1 Ilumatobacter sp.
CGCGACGAGGTCGCGACCCTCTGCGCCAAGTTCCCCGCCTACTGAGCGCGGCGCCTCGTCGCGCACCCCACCCCGGGTCAGGTGACCGCCGGTAACGGCTCGTTCCTCGCCGTCACCTCCGGCACCTGACCCGATCACCCGACCCGAGACCAACGGGGGAGCGGCGGGCTTGTACGATCGGCGCACGTGGGACCGGCGATGAGCGACTACGTGCTGGTGGGCGCGGTCGCGGCCGTCGTCACGCTGATCCTCACCCCGATGGTCGGGCTGATCGCCCGCACCGTCCGCCCGAAGGGGTGGCTGGTCGAGCCGAACGCCCGATCGGTGCACACGGCGCCGATCCCGCACGTCGGCGGCATCGCGATGCTCGTCGGGTTCCTCGCGGCGATGCTCATGGCCTGGGCGACCGGGCGCTTCGAGGTGGTGTTCACCGACAACACCGAGCCGATCGGCATCGTCCTGGCGGCCCTGATCGTGTTCGTCGTCGGCTACCTCGACGACGTCCGCGACCTCGCCCCGCCGGCGAAGGTGACCGGCATCGTCGTCGCGGCGATCGTCCTCTACTGGTTCGGCGCGACGATGTTCTACTTCCGGGTGCCGTTCTACGACGTCATCCTCTTGTCGGGCGACTGGGTCCCGCTCGTGACCGTGTTCTGGCTGCTCGGCATGACCCAGGCGATCAACCTGATCGACGGTCTCGACGGGTTGGCCGCCGGCATCGTGGCGATCGCAGCCGGCTCGTTCTTCCTCTACGCGTTCCGCCTGAACGAACTCGACCTGTTGCCCGACCGCAACCCGGGCCCGCTGGTCGCCGTCATCGCGGCAGGCGTCTGCGTCGGGTTCCTCCCGCACAACTTCAACCCGGCCCGGATCTTCATGGGCGACAGCGGTGCCTTCCTGCTCGGCCTCCTGATGGCGGTGTCGACCAGCCTCGTCGGCGGGCGCGCCGACCCGAACACCCAGGCCTTCGTCGGCCAGACGTTCTTCTTCTTCGCCCCGCTCGCGATCCCGCTCCTCATCCTCGGCGTGCCGATCGTCGACACGGTGTTCGCGATCATCCGGCGCGCCTCGAAGCGTCAGGCGCTCGACGTCGCCGACAAGGGGCACCTCCACCACCGCCTGATGAACCTCGGGCACGGGCACCGGCGCAGCGTGCTGATCCTGTGGGCCTGGACCGCGCTGTTGTCGGGCTTCGTGCTCTACCCGGTGCTCAGCAACCAGAACCCGAGCTACCTGCCGTTCGGGATCGGCGCCCTCGGGCTGGTGCTGTTCACCGTGCTGCACCCGAGCGTGCGTCGGAAGCGGGCCGAGGCGGTCGAGGCCGCACTCGACCGCCCGGCGTCGGAACAGATCGACCCGTCGCGTCCCGAGCGGGCCAACGAGCGTCGCCGGGGCGATGCCGATGGGGCGACCGGCGAGGGTGGCACGGTCGTCGCATCGGGCGCATCCGTCGCGGACGATGCCGAAAATGTGTGAAGCTGTGTGTCGATCTGCCGTCGAAGTTGCCCCGGGCGGAGCCGCCCGAGTAGATTGTGCAGCAGTTCACAAGCCCTCGCCCGCCGGCACCTCCGCTGGGTGGTGAAGGGCACGGATCTTCTCCTCAACGACGAGTGTCTCTCTCCATGTCCCCGCACAGCCCAGCGCCCCGCCGCGCCGCCGACAACGAGTCGGCACCGCTCGCGGGTCGGTTCGGCAGCAACGCCGTCGGTGGCGGGATGGAGATCGCCCTCACGATCCTGTTGTTCGTGCTGATCGGGCTCGGGATCGACACGTGGCTCGGCACCCGGCCGCTGTTCATGATCGTCCTGTTCCTCTTCGCGGCGATCGGATCGTTCGCCCGCACGAAGCTGATCTACGACGCCGAGATGGACCGCCTCGAGGCCGAACGCATCGAGCAACGCAACGCCCGACGCGACGGAGCGAGCCGTCCGGAGGCCGACGCCGCATGAGCGACGCCATGACCGACCCGACCGCCACGCCCGACGACGCACCGATGTCCGAGCAGTCATCGGAGCAGACGCCCGACATCTCGGCGACGTCGTTGCCCGTCCAGGGCGAGCCCGTCGAGTACATGATCAGCGTCGACATCGCCAAGAAGGGCCTCGTCATCGCCCCGGTGATCATCGCCGTGTGCGCGCTGATCTGGGGGAGCGAGGGCGCCGCCGGTGCTGCTGTCGGCATCGGTCTCGTCGTCGCCAACTTCCTCCTGTCGGCGCTGCTCGTCTCCGGCGCCGCCCGCATCTCGCTCGGCCTCATGATGGGCGCCGTCCTGTTCGGCTACGCGCTGCGCCTCGGCCTCATCTTCCTCGTCATCGTCCTGGTCCGTGACGAGCCCTGGATTTCACTTCCGGCGCTCGGAGCGACCATTATCGCGACGCACCTCGGACTCCTCATGTGGGAGCTCCGCTACGTCGCCATCAACCTGGCCTACCCGGGCCTCGCTCCCAAAGAGACGAAGTCGTAGCCCCGGCCACGACAGCGCCTCCACACGAAGCAACCTCGAACACTCCACTACGAACACCGCTCGACCGGCTCTCACAAGGAACAGATCGGATACACCGTGCTCGCCCTCGAATTCCCGCCCCTGAACGAAATCCTGCGTTGGCGTGACCTGTTCCCGACCTTCAACAAGGTCGCGCTCATCGCCGTCGCCGCGGCCCTGATCGGCACGATCATCTTCCTGATCGCCGCCCGCCAGGACGGCTCCAAGGCGCCGAAGGGCATCCGCAACTTCGCCGAGATGCTCGTCGAGTTCGTCGAGAACCAGATCATCATGCCGGCGATGGGCAAGTCGGGCATGGGCTGGACGCCGTTCCTCCTGACCCTGTTCATCTTCATCTACCTGTGCAACCTGCCGGGCATCATCCCGGTGATCTACATGCCGGCCACCGCCCGCATGGCGATCCCGCTGTTCCTCGCCGTGCTCGTCTGGCTCGTGTACGTCGGTGTCGGTCTCAAGCACCAGGGCCTCGGCTACTTCGGCCACATGATCGCCCCGCCGGGCGTGCCTGCGGCGCTGTACCCGCTGATCGGCCCCATCGAGATCCTCTCGAACCTGGTCATCCGCCCGTTCTCGTTGGCCGTTCGTCTCTTCGCCAACATGCTCGCCGGTCACATCCTCCTCGTGACGTTCTCGTTGCTCACCGAGGAGCTGATCATCGACGGCGACAACATCATCTTCCGCGTGCTCGGCGTCCTGCCGTTCGCGATGTTGATCCTCATGACCGTGTTCGAGGTGCTGGTCGGCTTCCTGCAGGCCTACATCTTCACGATCCTGACCGCGGTGTACATCGGTTCGTCGGCTCACCCCGAACACTGATCCACCCGACCCCTTCTCCCACACCAACACCAACAGGAGTACCAACCCACCATGGAAGCACTCAGCATCCTCGCTCAGGACGCCGCCGCGGTCGCCGACTTCGGCCCGATCGGTGCCGGCATCGGCTACGGCCTCGCGGCGATCGGCCCGGGCATCGGCATCGGCTACATCGTCGGCAAGTCCGTCGAGGCGATGGCCCGTCAGCCCGAGTCGGCCGGCATGGTCCGTACGACCATGTTCCTGGGTGTGGCGTTCACCGAAGCGATCGCGCTGATCGGCTTCGTGGTCGCCATGCTCGTCCAGTGAGCCGGCGACCCACGCCTGATCATTTCCGGAGCCACGTGCTCAACCCATCCGTCCATCTCTCCCACAAGGAGCTGACGTGCTGACAGCCGTCGTGAAACAAGGTGCATCCGGCATCGAGGTGTCGTTGACGCGCCGCGTCGACGCCATCGCGCCGGCGCCGCGGGCCGACGAGGAGGAAGGCGATCACTCGGAAGGTGACGAAGCGCACCACGCCGAGGTCGATTGCGAGTTCCCCTTCGACACGACCGAGGACGCCGCCGCGTCGGAGTACCCCTGCGAAGAGGGCCCGAGCCCGATCCTGCCCGAGGCCAAGGAGCTGCTGTGGGGCGGAGGCGCCTTCCTGGCGTTCCTCGTCCTCATGCGGTTCTTCCTCTATCCCAAGCTCCGCAAGGGGATGGATGCCCGGTACGCCAAGGTGCAGGACGGCTTCGAACAAGCCGATGCCGCCCGTGCGGCAGCCCGTGCCGAGGTCACCGAGTACGAGGCAGCCCTCGCCACGGTGCGCGCCGAGGCAGCCGAGCGTGTCGACGCCGCCCGTGCGACGCTCGCCGGTGAGCGTGAGGCACGCCTCGCCGAGGTGCATGCCGAGATCTCGAGCAAGCGCGACGCCGCCATGGCCGAGGCCCGAGCCGCCCGTGAGGCGGCCGAGTCCGACGTGCGCAGCGCCGTCACCGACGTCACGTCCAAGGTGTTGGAAATGGCGATCGGCCGGGCGCCGACCGAGCAGGTCGAAGCCGCCGTCGCCGACGTGATGAACTCGGAGGTTCGCTCATGAACCAGCTCGCATTCGGCCTGATCGCCGCCGACGACATCGATCCGGCTCGGTCGCCGCACTGGCTGCTGCCCGAAGACGCCGAACTGATCTTCGGCACGATCTCGTCGATCCTCGTCTTCGCCGTTCTCTACAAGTTCGGCTGGCCGCTCTTCAAGAAGGCCCTCGCGGCCCGCACCGAGAGCATCCAGTCGGCGATGGACGAATCGGAGACCAAGCTCGCCGACGCCCAGACCGAGGCCGCCGAGATCCGCTCCGCCGCCGGCGACATCGACGCCGAGCGTCAGCGCCTCTTCGCCGAAGCCGACACCGAAGCCGAGTCGATCCTGGCCGAGGGCCGGGCCCGTCTCGACGAAGAGATCGTCGAGCTGCGCGAGGCCGCCGAGTCCGACATCGCCCTCATCGGGTCGCGGGCCAGCGGTGAGATCCGCGGCGAGATCTCGACCCTGTCGCGGCGTGCGGTCGACCGTGCCCTCGCCGGGGGCATGCTCGACGACGCGATGCAGCAGGAGCTCATCGAATCGTTCATCTCGAAAGTGGGTGCCTCATGAGTGACGCACGCGTCCAGGGATACGCCAAGGCCCTGTTCGAAGTCGCCCGTGCCGAAGGCACGCTCGACGAGGTCGAGGACGAACTGTTCCGGTTCGCCCGCTCGTACGAGTCGAGCGACGAACTCCGCACGGCGCTGAGCGACGAGGGCATCCCCGCCGCCAAGCGTCAGGCGATCATCGAAGACCTGCTCGGTGGCAAGGCCACCCCGACCACCATCCAGCTCGTCTCGATGGTCGTCGGGTCGGGTCGCACCCGCGACCTGCCGGCCATCATCGACAAGCTCGTCGCCCGTGCGTCGAGCTCGAAGAACCTGGCCGTCGCCGAGGTGCGCAGCGCCGTACCGCTCACCGACGATCAGCAAGCCCGACTGAAGGCCGCCCTCGCCAACGCGACCGGCTCGGACGTCAACCTCAAGGTCGTGGTCGACCCCTCGATCATCGGCGGCATCGTCGCCACCGTCGGCGATACCGTCATCGACGGCAGTGTCCGTACCCGTGTCGACCAGTTGAAGAGCCGTCTCTGACGGACAGGAGCACCGCAATGGCTGAACTCACCATCTCCGCCGCCGACATCGCATCGGCACTCAAGAAGAACCTCGAAGGCTTCGAGCAGTCGCTCGAGGCCCGCACCGTCGGCCGCGTCGCCGAGATCGGTGACGGCATCGCCCGCGTCAGCGGCCTGCCCGACGCCGCCGTGAACGAACTCCTCGAGTTCGAGGACGGCACCGTCGGCCTGGCGCTGAACCTCGACGAGGCGTCGATCGGCGCCGTCGTCCTCGGCGACACGTCGAGCATCGAAGAGGGCCAGCCGGTCAAGTCGACCGGTCGCATCCTCTCGGTCCCGGTCGGTGACGGCATGCTCGGCCGCGTCGTCAACGCGCTCGGCGAGCCCGTCGACGGCAAGGGCGAACTCGTCGGCACCCAGCTCCGCCGCATGGAGATCCAGGCGCCGGGCATCATGGGCCGCAAGCCCGTGCACGAGCCGCTCCAGACGGGCATCAAGGCGATCGACGCCATGACCCCGATCGGCCGTGGCCAGCGCGAGCTGATCATCGGCGACC
>JAGQSS010000227.1 GCA_020439405.1 Ilumatobacter sp.
CACCTTCTGGCGTTCGACGCTCCGGTGACCTGGGCTCGGTATGCCAGAAGGTGCCTGACCCCTTCTGGCTAGGGTGCGGCGATGCGGGCGGCCACGTCGTGAGATCGATGCGGGGCCCGGGCTGGGGAGGACGCGTCGCGTTGGCGGCCTCGGTCGCACTGCTCGTCGGTGGTCTTGTCGCCGTGCCTGCGTACGTGTCGACCACCGCGACGGCGGCACTCGCCGAGGAGATCGCTCGGTCGTGCGTCACCGACCTCGGGATCGTCGTCGACACCCACGAGTCGACGACCGCCGAAACGATCGCCGCTCGGGCCGCCACGATCGACGGCGTCGCTGCACCGGAGGTCTCCCGGCGCGCCAACGCCCGGGTGGTGGCGGCCCCAGGGTCGCCGACCGTGGTCCGTCCGGTCGTGGTGCTCTGGCGCCCCGGTGTCGGCGCGCTCGCCGGAGCGGACGACGCGCTCCTGACCGACGGCGCCGTTCTGGTACCCGAGTGGTCGACCGCCGACGGGGGCTACCCGGTCGGTTCGACACTCGATCTGCAGTTCGGTGCTCCACGAGGTGTCGAGCCCGAGACGGCGTCGGTGACGATCGGTGGGACGTACCCCGAGATCCCGACGCGGCCGGAACCGCCCGAATGGTGTAGCTACCGGGACGCGTTCCGGCTGAGTGCGCTCGGCGATCGTCCTCCGCCGGTCCTGCTGGTCGGCGAGGCGACCACCGAGACGGCGGCGCCGGCGAGCTGGCACGAGTCGTCTCAGGTGTTCCCGGATCCCGTGGGCTTGCGGATCGACCGCGCCGAGTCGGTCGCCGCCGAGCTGTCGGCCTGGCAGGACGAGATCTGGGAGACGTTCGAGCTCCCCGAGAGCCGCAAACCGCCCGTCCCGCTGACCACGTCGATCGATCGCGCTCGCCAGGTGGCGGACTTCGTCCGACTGACGACGCAGCCGGTTCGGTACGCCGCCGCGGCCGCGGCGCTGTTCCTCGTCGTCGCGGCGGCGATGCTCGCAGCGCGTGCGCAGCGTTCCGAGCTGCGTCTCCGGGTCGTGCGCGGCGAGGGCGCCGGCCGGCTGGCCGTCGAGCAGGTCGGCTGGCTGCTGCCGGTCACGCTCGCCGGCGCGGCAGTCGGGTGGATCGGCGCATGGATCGGCGTGCGATGGTTGGGTCCCTCGTCGGCGATCGAACCACGGGCGCTCGTCGACGCGACCGTCGCCGCGGTCGCCGGGTGGACCGTGGCGACCCTCGTCGCCGGTGCCGTCGTCGCCTCGGTCGGGCTCGCGTCGGTCGACCGTCGCCCGAGTCGCCGACGGGTGCGTGGGCTCCCACTCGCCGGGGCCGTGCTCCTCGCCCTCGCCGCGTGGTCGTACGTCCGGCTCGACCGGTTCGGTGGGGTGCGTCAGATCGGCGTCGAGGTCCGCGGCGGCGATCTGCTCGCACAGGCGTTTCCACTGATCGGGGCCTTGGCCGTGCTCACCGTGCTCGCGGTCCCGCTCATGTGGCTCGCCCGACGGGCGCGCCGGCTCGGCGGTTCGTTCGGTCCGACGGCGTTGATCGGGCTCCGTCGGGTGACGTTCGAGCCCGCCGTCAGCGTCGCCATCGCGGTGTCCAGTGCGGTCGCCGTCGCGGTCGCCTTTCAGGCGGGGTCGTTGACCGACAGCGTCGATCGGCTGTTGACGGAGAAAGCGACGACCTATGTCGGGACCGATCTGGTAATCGGGGCCATCGATCCGGTCGACGACCTGTCCGGCCTCGGCGAGGCGGCGACGTTGGTGTTCGAGACGACGACCGACGACCGCGCCGTTCGCGTGCTCGGCATCGATCCGGCCACGTTCGCCGACGTGGCGTGGTTCCGCAGCGACGGACTCGACATGCCGCCGGCCGACGCCGTGGCGGCGCTCGCCGCGGACGAATCGGCGGCGATCGTCGTCGATCCCGAACGGTCGTCCGACGATGCGATCCGGACGATCACGGTCGACGGCGTGACCCACGACCTCGAACCGGTCGCTCACGGCGACTTCTTCCCGGGCTACCAGCGCGGACGTCCGATGGTCGTCGTCGACGCGGCCGTGCTCGACGGGGACGGGGCCCGTGAGGTCTGGGTGCGGGGTCCGGACGACGACGCTGTGGCCCGGCTGACCGAGCGTGGCGTCCGCGTCCGCTCGGTGCTGTCACCCGACGAGGTCTTCGCCTCGACCAACTACCTCTCGGCCGAGTGGGCGTACGCCACGCTCACGGCCTTCGCGATCGTGATCGGGGTGGTGACGCTGCTCGGTCAGTTGCTCGTCGTCGAGTCGAGGCGCCGTCGCCGCCGGGCGAGCAGGGTGTTGTCCGCCCCGATGGGGTTCGGCGGGCGCGACGAGACGCTCGCGTCGGCGATCGAGATCGGTCTGCCGCTGGCGGTCGGTGGCGTGCTCGGAGCGCTCGTCGGTTGGGGTACGAGTCAGCTCGCGATCGCGCGGCTCGACTCGCTGCGGGACCGGCAGCCGCCTGCGGTGCTCGTCGTCGACGTGACTGCGTTGGTCGGCGCAGCGGTGGTCGTGGTCGTCGTGACCGCCGGTCTTGCCGTGTGGTCGAGTTGGCGGAGCGGTCGAGGAGATCCGATGGAGGCGATGCGTGTCGCGGGGGACTGATGTGCAGCCGGCACCGCCTGCCGTCCCGTTCGCCATGGTGCGCGGAGCGACGCGGCGGTTCGCGACCCTCGACGGTCATGTCGACGCGCTCGTCGACGTCGACCTCGACGTGGCCGCCGGCGAGCTCACCGTGGTGGCCGGGCCGTCGGGTTCGGGGAAGAGCACACTGTTGTCGATCCTCGCCGGTCTCGAGCGGGGCGATCGCGGCGAGGTCACCGTCGGCAGCCTTCGCGTCGATCGGCTGTCGACGCGGGCCCGGCGGACGTGGCGTCGGACCGAGATCGGCGTCGTGATGCCGCGTCCATCCGACAACCTCACGGTGGTCCACGACGCTGCCGGCAACCTGGTGTGGTCGGACGTGCTCCGTGGTGCACGCCCGCCGATGAGCGTCGACGACGCACGGCGGCGCCTCGACGAGCTCGGTCTGGGTGAGGTCGGGGCGAGGAGCATTCCCCAGCTGTCGGGCGGCGAACAGATGCGCCTCGCGTTCGCGTGCGCCGCCGTCGGCGACCCCCCGCTCGTCGTCGCAGACGAGCCCACGGCATCGCTCGACAGTGAGAGTGGACACGTGCTCCTGACGGTCATCCGCCGGCTGACCGCATCGGGGACGGCGGTCGTCGTCGCGTCGCACGATCCGGAGCTGGTCGACGCCGCCGACGTCGTCGTCCGGCTCGACGACGGACGGAGGATCTCGTGAACGGGGCCGATCGAACCGTGGTCGCTGGTGAACGCGTCGCGAAGGCGTGGCCCGGTACGTCCGGGCTGCGACCGCTCGACTTCGAACTGGTTGCCGGTGAGGTGGTCGCCCTCCGTGGCCGCTCGGGGAGCGGCAAGAGCACACTGATCGCCCTGTTGGCCGGTTGGTGCGCACCGACCGGCGGATTGCTCCGTCGTTCGGCGGAGTCCGATCCGACGTCGTGGTCCGGCACGGCGGTCGTACCGCAGACGTTGGGGCTCCTGCCCGAGCTGAGCATCGCCGAGAACGTGGCGTTGCCGGCCCGACTCGCTCGGCGCCCAGCCGCCGATCTCGACGGGCTCCTCGGTGAACTCGACCTGGACACGCTGCGATCACGACTCCCGGCCGAGGTGTCGCTCGGTCAGCAGCAGCGAACGGCGGTGGGGCGGGCGCTCACGTTGCCGACGGCGTTGCTCCTCGTCGACGAGCCGACGAGCCATCAGGATCACGGCCACGCCGACCTCGTGATGCGGGTGGTCCGTCGTGCCGCCGACCGCGGCGCGGCGGTCCTGATCGCCAGCCACGACCCGATCGCGTTGAACGCCGCCGACCGCACCATCGACCTCGACTGACCAGAAGGGGTCAGGCACCTTCTGGCACGAGAACTCGGAGGACGCTGCAGTCGCGACGCCAGAAGGTGCCTGACCCCTTCTGGTCAGGTGGCGACGAGGGCGGCGAGTCGGCGGCGCCACTCGACCGAGGCCTTGTCGGCCTGGACGCTGGCGGTCGCCTGTTGATCGAGGGGGAGCACGCCGGGAACCCGCTCGAGCATGAACTTGTCCTCGGCGCCGATCCGGCGGTCGAAGGTGATGATCTCCTCGGCCGGCACGCTGAAATCGTCGTTGCGCCACACCACGAACGTGAAGTACGAGGTGGTGTCGTCGATCGGGGTCGAGCACAGCAGGATGATGTGATCGAGTCCGGTCTCGTAGTGGATGGTGCTGCGGACGGTGAACGGCAGGTGCATGCCGGTACTCATCCGACGGTGCACGGTGTCGCCGGACTGGCCGGACGTGGTCGCCCCACCCTTGTCGTTGCCGACCTCGACCTCGTAGGCGTAGCCGTACCAGCCGTCGTCGAGTTCGTCGAGGTCGATCTTCGGCACCTCGAACAACTCGTCGCGGCCGAAGGTGTCGCGATGCACCCAGCCGAAGTGGGCGATGTCGAGGAAGTTGTCGGTCATCCGGGTGGCGGAGGTCGCCCACACCTCGACGCCGGTGTTGATCCGTCGGTACGCCGGGTCGGCGTCGTACGAGATGGTTGGGATGTCGCCGTGCGGCTCGGCCGGGCACAGCCAGACGAGGCCGTACGCCTCGCGGGCGTTGATCGCCGGCAGGTGGGCCTTGGGCGGGACGGGCTTGCCCTCGCCCGACGACGGCACGAGCACGCAGGCGCCGTCCGCCCCGAACCGCCACCCGTGATAGGGGCAGGTGAGGCAGCCGTCGGCGACGGTGCCGATGCTCAGGGGCGACTCGCGGTGGGTGCAGCGGTCGGGGGCGGCCACGACCTGGCCGTCGGGGCCGCGCCAGATCACGTACTGCTCGCCGAGCAGGGTGACCCCGAGCGGCGTCTCGTCGCCCGGCACGCCGAGGTCGTTCGACTCGGCGACCGGGTGCCAGTGGTGGCGGAGGGCTTCGTGTTCGATCAGCATCGCATCCTCGTTCGCTTCGACGCGGTCAGTGCGGGTGGGCGTCTATTGGTCTGATGGTCTTACCATAACGCGTCGCAGCCTCATCGGTCGAGCGGAGCCGGTCGATCAGGGCCCGGACGATCGGTCGATCGACACCCACGGCGAGGATCGCGTACGCATCGTCGGCGAGCGGCAGGCGGGCAGCCATGCCGCCACCGTCGACCAGCGTCGCCGCCCGGTCGACCCGAGGGCCGACGACCACGAGCGTCGCAATGTGTCGAGCGCCGCCGACGCCGACCGACGTCGCGCCGGACAGGGCCGCCGCGCCGAGCGTCTCGTCGTGATGGAACAGCGGGGCGCCGGCCCGGGTGACGCGGAACGAGGTCTCGACGGTGCCCGCCGGTTCGCCCGACCGGCCGAGCGAGAACTCCTCGGTCAGCTCACAGGTGGCCCCGGGCTCGAGGTCGACGCGGGTCGTCGCCCGGTGGTGCGAACCGGCGACGGTGATCGTCGGTTCGGGCGCGAACGTCAGGTGTGCGCCGGCACCGACGGTGATCGTGGTGAGCATCGACGACGACGTCGGGTTGGGGGAGGGCCAGACGAGCATGGCGCCGATCGACCCGATCGCGGCCGTCGCTCCGGGGCCGACGACCACGTCGAGGTCGAGCTCGTCGCCACCGACGGGTGCCGCGGCCGTCGCCGCCAACATGATTCGGTCACCGCAGCGACGAACGGCGAACGGCGCTTCGGCCGAGCGGTCGACGACCTCGTCGCGACCGTGACGCCGTTCGACGCGGATGCGGGCGCGTGCTCGCACTAGGAGACTGCTGAGCAAGTGGTGTTGTTGTGGCCTGCTGACCTGACGTTCCCCTGTTCGGGCAGCGATTCCTGTGAGTGGCGTGCGGTGGTCGGGCCGGCCGGCTCGTTCGTCGGCGAGTTGAGCGTCACGAGCCGCCTCTCGGGCCATCGGTGGCCGGCACCGTGTCTGGAACCGT
>JAGQSS010000228.1 GCA_020439405.1 Ilumatobacter sp.
ATCCGTGAGCTCGAGGGTGCACTCATCCGTGTCACCGCCTACGCCAGCCTGAGCGGGGCACCGATCACGACCGAACTCGCCCAGCAGCAGCTCCACGATCTGCTCAGCGACACCGAGGTCAAGCCGCGCACCGACGAGGAACTGCTCGCCGAGATCGCCCGCATCCTCAATTTCGACGTCGAGGCACTCAAGGGCAAGAGCCGGCAGCGTCCGCTCGTCACCGCACGCCAGATCGCGATGTACGTGTTCCGCGAGCAGACCGATCTCAGCTATCCGTCGATCGCCCGACTGTTCGGCGGCCGCGACCACACGACCGTCATCCATGCGGTCGAGAAGATCCAGCGTCAGATGGGTGAACGCCAGGCGATCTACGAACAGGTCACCGACGTCCTCCAGAAGCTCAAGATGGCGTCGCCGTCATGACCGGTCGGCGCCACGTCACCTCGATGTCACCGTCCGTTCGCGCTCTGGACAGCGTGTGGACGCCCATCTGGACAACGCGTGTCGTTCCCGTGGACAACGCGCCGTCGTCCACCGAACTACATCTGCGTCATCCGCGCGGTGGGGATGACGGTGGACAACCGCGCGCGGCCGCGCGTTGCCTCTACGCTGGGAGGATCCGGGGTTGTCCACAATCCACAGCACCTCTTACTAGTACTAATTCGATACACACCACATCGTGGGGAGAAGGGTCGCACTGTGAAGTTTCGTTGCGAGCGTGAGATTCTGGCCGAGGCCTTGACGACCGCCGGGCGAGCGGCCACCAGTCGCACGGGCACCCTGCCGGTCCTGTCGGGCGTTCGTCTCGACGTCGCCGGCGGTGAGCTCACCGTGACGGGCACCGACCTCGAGTTGACGATCCGGCTCACCGTGCCGGTCCACAGCGACACCGACGGTTCGGCCGTCGTGCCGGCCCGACTGATCAGCGACATCGTCCGGGCGTTGCCGGCAGGCGCCGTCGAGATCAGCCTGGGCGACGACGAGATGGCGATCAGTGCCGGCCGTTCACAGTTCTCGGTCCGGCCCCTGTCGCTCAGCGACTACCCGGCCCAGGTCGAGCCCGACGCCGACGCAGTCACGCTGCAGTCGAGCGAGGTCGCCGACGCGCTGCGCCAGGTCGTCCGGGCGGCCTCGACCGACGACGCCCGCGCCGTGCTCACCGGTGTCCTCATCGCGGCCGACGACGACGGGCTCAAGATGGTGGCCACCGACTCGTACCGCCTCGCCGTGCGCGACCTGCCGCAGTCGTCGATGCTCGGCGCCGGTCAGAAGGTGCTCGTGCCCGGTCGAGCGCTGGCCGAACTCCAGCGGATCCTGTCGGGCGACGACGAACTCCGCGTTCGCCTCGGTGCGCGTGAAGCGGTGTTCGAGGCGGGCGAGACCCGACTCACGACCCGCCTGATCGAGGGCGAGTACCCGAACTACCGCAACCTGCTGCCGTCGGCGTACCCGAACCTGCTGACGGTCGGCCGCGACGCGCTGCTCGAGGCGTTGCGCCGCGTGAAGATCCTCGCCCAGGACTCGACCCCGGTCCGCCTGACCCTCGGTGGCGACACCTTGCAGCTGACGGCGATCACCCAGGACGTCGGCAACGCCCACGAAGAGATCGACGCCAGCTACGACGGCGCCGAGATGACGGTGGCGTTCAACCCCGACTACCTGGCGTCGGGCATCGACGCCGTCGAGGGCGACGAGGTCACGCTCGCCACCATGGACCCGATGAAGCCGGCGGTCCTCCGCGGCGTCGGCCACGACGAGTACCTCTACCTCCTCATGCCCGTCCGAGTGCCCTGAGCGGCGCCGGATCGCCCGATCGCTGCGTTCCGCCTCACCGCTCGCAGCCGAAAGGCTGCTCGGGTTCGTCGCGCCTTGCGCTCGAACGATCCGATCACCGCTCAGTAACGAACGGGACGAAGAGTCGGTCTGCCCGTCGCTGGGTCCGATCTCCGTCACGTCTGATTTCTCGGACTCGGTTGGTTCCGGACCTGCGAGGCTGAGACCGCTGGTTCTGACGTTCACCGTTGCAGGGCCTGACCCGGGACTCACGGGACGATCGAGGTGATCAGCCCGAGGATCATCGGGATCGCGATCGGGGCGATCAGGTGGGCGGCGATGTGACCGGCTCGCCGTCCGCGTGGGCGGAACCGGTGGATCGTGGCGATGCCGACGGCGAGGTACAGCGACACGCCGATCGCCACACCGCTGAGGAAGCCGAAGATCGCCCCGCCCAACTCGCACCACGGGTCGCTCGGAGCGCAGTCGGCGTTCGACACGGCGGCGACCGTCAGGCCGACCGCCCCGCCGACCCCGCCGCCGACGAGGACGGCCAGTCCGAATGCGACGAGGAACAAGGCCACCGGGTGGCGGAAGCGAGAAGCGTCGGTGGGGACGGGGTTCCCACGCGCCACCGGCGTCGCGAACGGGGGCGGAGGCGGCAGCGAACTCATGTGCTCCACGCTGAACGAACTCGGCGCTCGGCGACATCCGTCGAATCCCCCACCCGTGCGTAGGGGATCGCCGCCCGCGACCGGGCGAGCGTTAGCGTCGTGCTCGGCATGATCGTCGAGCGGCTCGAACTCACCGACTTCCGGAACTACGAGTCCGCGGCGTTCGACCTGACCGCCGGCGTCACCGCGGTGATCGGCAAGAACGGCCAGGGCAAGACGAACCTCGCCGAGGCGCTCGCGTTCCTCGCCACCTTGTCGAGCTTCCGCGGTGCACCGGCCGACGCGCTCCTGCGCGCCGGCGCCGATGCCGCGATCTTACGAGCGACCCTGCGAGAGGACGACGGACGCGAGATCCTCATCGAGGCGGAGCTCCCGCGTTCGGGTCGGAACCGGGTCCAGGTGAACCGGCAGAAGTTGCAGCGCAGCCGTGACCTGCTCGGTGTCATGCGCGTCACGGTGTTCGCGCCCGACGACCTGGTCGTCGTCAAGGGCGGACCGGGTGAGCGTCGCCGCTTCCTCGACGACGCGCTCGTCGCGCTCCGCACGAGTTACGACCCGCTCCGCCTCGAACTCGACCGTGTCGTCCGTCAGCGGAACACGTTGCTCAAGCAGTCGGGCGGCCGCCTCACCGACGAGGCCGTCGTCACCCTCGACGTGTGGGATGCCCGGTTCGCCGAGCTCGGCGAACAGCTCGGCTACGCACGGGCGACGCTGGTCGCGCGCTGTCAGCCGATGGTCGCCGAGGCCTACGAGCAACTCGCCGGGACGGCGGCGCCGGTCGAGTTGGTGTACGAGCCGACGTGGCGCAACGGAGGTCTGGGTGCGGCCCTGGCGGCGGCCCGCACCGACGACGTCCGGCGCGGCGTGTCGACGGTCGGCCCGCATCGCGACGAGGTCGAGATCGGGCTCAACGGTCTCCCGGCCCGCACCCACGCCAGCCAGGGGGAGCAACGGACCCTCGCGCTGGCCATGCGACTTGCCGCGCATCGCCTCGTCGCCGAGCGGACCGAATCGACGCCGGTCCTGGTGCTCGACGACGTCCTGTCCGAACTCGACCCCGACCGCGCGACCGCGTTGCTGGCGAACCTGCCCCCCGGCCAGATCGTCATCACGACGGCGTCCCCGTTGCCCCCGGCCGCCACGCCCGAGCGGATCATCGAGATCGCCGCCGGTGCTGTCGTCGGCTGACGCCGCTGGACGTCGTGGCGCTGCCGGACGCGGACGAGCCGCCCCGGACGGACCGGGACGGCTCGTTGTCGTGAGCGTGGTGTCGTGCCGAGCTCAGCCGACGTCGACCGACACCACGACGTCGAACGTGGTGTACTCGTCGTTCTGCCAGGGGGCGTCGAGGAACAGGCACGGGAGGTCGGCTCGCTCGCCGGTCACCCCGTACGAGTGGCAGGGGAGCGCACTGTCGAGGTCGGCCTGGGTGACGTTGCCCGGGGTGCGGGCGACGTTGATGCGGGTGTCGCAGGCGGCGTTGTAGAACGGTTCGCTCGCCACGCCGGTGCCCGCGGCGCAGAATTCGGCGAGGCCGTCCCAGTCGCGTTCGGCCGCCGACACGCCGATCCACGGCAGCTCCCAACCCTCGGCGGGGAGCAGGTAGGTGGCGCTGTTGTGGCTCGACAACGTGATGTTCTTCGGCGCCTTCATCTTCTCCTCGTCGCGGTGGCCGATCGCGTGACCCTCGAGACCCCAGCGGAAGCTGACCTCGCCCCGGTTCGACTTCCACTTGTCGCCGTCGTAGGTGAGCCGGATCTTCTCGAACGTCACCGTGACCGGGATGGGCGCTGCGTTGTCGGTGTGGAACGTTCCGACCTGGTGGTCGACACCGAAGTCGTCCTCGGCACGGGCGATCACGTGGTAGGTCGTGTTCGCCTCGAGCCCGATGACGTCGAACGTGCTGCTGGTCGACGGGTTGACGTTCTCGTGCACCTTGGCCGACAGCGGCAGGGTGGGCACGCCACCGACGATCGTCGGTGCGTCGGTCGACACCCAGACGTCGAGCCGGGCGGGCGAGTTCGTCTCCACATGGAGCCGCACCTTCGAGAAGTGGTCGGTCTTGACGATCGAGCCCTCGGTGATGCACTGGAGTGCACACCCCTTGGCGTTGCCGGCGAAACCGTCGACGACGTCGACCGACGTGAACGTGTGCTCGAACATGCGTGACACGCCGTCCTGGTCGATGACCATCAGCTCGAGCTCGTACTGGGTGTCGGGGTCGAGGTCGATCGGGATCGCCCACGACGTGTCGTAACCGGCCTTGTTGACGTGGAACGAGTCGCCGGCGGCGACGTCGGTGATCTCGATCTCGGCGTGGACGGGGACGGTGGCGTCGATCTCGAGGACGACGTCGGGGTTCAGTCCGTTCGAGATCAGCTGGGCACGGGTGACGCACTCGAGCTCGCAACCGGTCAGCCCGCTGGTGATGGTGCCGACGTGGGACGGCAGTGGCGTGACGCGGAAGTCGCTCGGCCCGTCGATCGGCGTCGGATCGGGGTCACCCCCGATGCCGGGCAACAGGTCGGCCGGGCCGGGGACGTGCGGTGTCGGGTCGGGCTTGTCGACGGGCGACAGGAACTCGGTCGGCCCGGGCTCGGGGAGGGGAGGCAGCGGGTCGGGGTCGGGACCATCGATGTCGCCCGGCACCACGCCGGGCAGGTCGGGCTCCTCGCCGGGGTCGCCGGGGTCGAGTTCCGCAGGGGCGGTCTCGGCGGGCGTCGGGGTGGTCGGCGCATCCGGTGTGTCGGCACCGGCCGTGGCCCCCTCGACCGGCGTCGTCGGTTCGACGGCGGGGTCGCCGGGGGTCGACGTCGCCGTCGCCTCGGTGATCTCGATCTCGGTGGGTGCGTCGCTCGTCGTCGGACCGGCGTCGGTCGAGCCGGTCGCCGCAGCGGCGGCGAGACCGGCGGTGCCGATCAGGGCTGCCACGGTGACGGCGGCGGTCGTGCGGATCTGTCGGGTGGTGAATCGGTGGAACATGTCGGACTCCTCGGGTGTCGTGTCGTTGACACCCGTCCAGAGCCCGCCGGCGCGGCGATCTCGCGAAAACTGCGCGACAGCCCGCGGGTACGGTGAAGGACGGTGAACGACCCGGTCCCGATCTCCCAGTCACTCGACGGTGTGGTGAAGTCGCTGCGCGGGCCGAGCCGCAAGGCGGTGAGCGGCGTGTTCGGCCGCTGGGTCGACGCCGTCGGTCAGCAGGTGGCCGACCACGTCCGGCCGGTCAAGCTCGACGCCCGTGTCCTGGTGGTCGAGGTCGACGATCCGGCGTGGGCGACGCAGGTCAAGTTCCTGACGCCGACCATCATCGAACGGTTGCACTCGACCGCCGGGGTCGAGGTCGATCAGATCGAGGTGCGCGTCGATCGCCGCAACGCGCGCGGCGCGAAGTACGGCTGAGCCACCCGATCAGCCGGGTGCTTCGGTCGAGGTGCTTCGGTCGAGGTGCTTCAGCCGGGTGCTTCGGTCGAGGTGCTTCAGCCGGGTGCTTCGGTCGAGG
>JAGQSS010000229.1 GCA_020439405.1 Ilumatobacter sp.
GTGCATCCAGCCGTCGGGGTCGATGGCGGCGTGGGTCTTCTGCGGCTCGTTCCAGTAGCCCTGCATCACCGAGTAACCCCGTGTGCAGAACTCGCCGGTCTCGCCGCGCCGCATCGTCTCGCCCGTTTCCGGGTCGGCGATGCGCACCTCCACGTGGGGATGGGCGCGTCCGACCGTTGCGGTGCGGTGGTGGAGCGAGTCGTCCGGCAGCGTCTGGGTCGACACGGGCGACGTCTCGGTCATGCCGTAACAGATCGTGACGTCCTCCATGTTCATGCGGTCGACGCACTGCTTCATCACCTCGACCGGGCACGGCGAGCCGGCCATCACGCCGGTGCGCAGCGACGACAGGTCGTACGAATCGAAGTCGGCCAGGCCGAGTTCGGCGATGAACATCGTGGGCACGCCGTAGAGGGCGGTGCACCGCTCCTCCTCGACCGCCTTCAGGACCGCAGCGGGGTCGAACGCGTCGCACGGGATCACCATCGTCGCGGCGTGCGACGTGCAGCCGAGGTTGCCCATCACCATCCCGAAGCAGTGGTAGAAGGGCACCGGGATGCACAGCCGGTCGCCGTGGTTGAAGCCCTGCAGCTCGGCCACGAAGTAGCCGTTGTTCAAGATGTTGCGGTGGGTGAGCGTGGCGCCCTTGGGGAAGCCGGTCGTGCCCGACGTGTACTGGATGTTGATCGGGTCATCGGGGCGCAGCGAGTCGCGCCGGGTGTTCAGCTCGTCGTCGGAGACGTACTCGTCGCCCTCGTAGAGGTGGTTCCACTCGTCGGTCCAGAAGAAGACCGCTTTCTCGAGCGACGGCACGCGGTCGGCGATCTCGGCGACCATCGCCACGTAGTCGGAGCCCTTGAACTCGGGTGCCGCGATCAGCCACTTGCAGCCCGACTGGTTGAGCGCGTACTCCAGCTCGTGGGTGCGATACGCCGGGTTGATGTTGACGAGGATCACGCCGATCTCGGCGGTGGCGTACTGGACCAGGGTCCACTCGGCGTAGTTGGGCGACCAGAGGCCGAGCCGGTCACCCGGCTGGAGGCCGGCGTGCATCAGGCTCTTGGCGATGTCGCGGACGTGATCGCCGAACTGGCGGTACGTCCAGCGGATGTCCTGGTGCAGCGATACCAACGCCTCGTGATCGGGGAACTCGTCGATCGCCCGCTCGAGGTTGGCCGGAATCGTCTCGTCGAGCAGGGCGACGTCGGTCGGCCCGCGATCTTCGGCAAGTTCCCCCATGGACGGAGCGTAGACCGCCCCGGTTCCGGCCGACAGCGCGTCGGCCCGAAGCCCACTCGAAACCGGCCCGAAGGTCGGGGCGTACCGTCGTCCCCTGCGGAACATCAAGCGGGTACTCGCAGCGGCGGCGGCAACGGCGGGCGTCACGGTCCTGGGGGCGGCGGCATCGGCAGATGCACAAACCGCCCCCGGCCGTGTTGCGGTCGACATCCAGATCATCGGCGAGGCAGCAGCCGACATCGGATCGATCACGGTCGAGGTGTACGACAGCAGTGACGGCGTCGTGGTCGCCGACTGCAGCGACGTCGTGACGCCCGACCTCGACAACCACGGCGTGTACGCGCAGCTCCACGTCGAGTGCGATGTGCCGGAAGGCACGGGCTACCAGCTGGGCCTCGACCCGCTCCCCGAGTTCTACGAACCGTACGTGTCGTGTTACCAACTCCAGGAAGCGCGCGAGCTGATCGAGGACGACGGCAACGCCTTCGACGTCGCGAGCCTCGGTGAGACCCAGTGCTGGATCTCGCTCGGTGCGAACATGGCCGTGCTGACCAAGAGCCTGAACCTGCCGGAAGTGGGTGGGCCCGAGACGCCGCCCGGACCCGAGGACTTCGTGCTCGAGGTGTACGACGGCGCCGGCGAGCTGTTCGCGTCGGGATCGCCGGCGGCAGGCCCCGAGTGCGAGTGGCTGGTGGGGTCGACCGAGCCGTGCTTCTACGCCGACCTCGAGACCGGCGACTATTCACTCGGCGAGGAGGTCGAGCAGGGCTACTTCGGTTCGGTCGTCGCGTGCGAGACCAGCTACGGGCCCGACGAGCGCTTCATCGACTTCTTCAACGAGACCATCACCGTCGACCCCGACCCGTTCGGTCGATGGGAGGTCTGTGAGATCCGCAACACCTACACCGAAGGCAGCATCACGCTGACGAAGACGATCACCAACGACGACGGCGGCACGGCTGCGGTCGGCGACTTCACGCTCGAGCTGTACGACGGCGACGGCGTGATGGTCGACAGTGGCGTCTGCGCCGGTGACGGCACGTGCCTGACTGGCGACTACCCGATCGGGCCGTACACCGTCGGTGAATCCGGGCCCGATGGCTACACCCGGACCGTCACCCAGCAGGTCATCGTGCCCAACGAACAGCTGACCGACACCGAGGCGATGATCGACCTCGGCCCCTCGGAGCAGGTCACGGTCAACGTCGACAGCAACGACCAGCCGACGACGACCACCACCCTGGCGCCGACCACGACGCTGGCGCCGACGACCACGGCGTTCGACGCCGGTGGCGCCACCCTGCCGCCGACGGGCGACGACACCACGGGCACGGTCGCCCTGATCGCGATGGGCTTCCTCCTGCTCGGCGGCGCCGGGCTGCTCCTCGCCCGACGCTGAACGATCGTCGGTCGGCCGGTGAACGCCGGCCGACCGCCAGGTCAAGATTCGGCGGTGTGACGCGAAACACCGCGAACCTCGTCTCGGCGGGAGGGTCGCGAGCCCGATACTGCACGCGTGAGTTCGCGTGACCAGATTCGTTCGATGGGGTCGTGGGCCTCGTCGCGCGCCTGGAGCCGCGCCGGGGCGATCGCCCAGGTCCTCGCGACCGGCAGGTCGCGTCGGGTCGCCGCACGCACCACGCAGGTCGTGCTCTTCACGATCGGCTCGCTCCTGATCGCGTCGGCCGTGGCCGTCATGCTCTGGAACCAGATCGGCCCCGGCCCGCTCGACGTCTTCATCGGGGCCGTGAAGTCGCGAACCGGTCTGCCGCTCACCTTCGCCGTGTGGCTGACGATCGCGATGATGCTCGCCGTGGCGTGGGCACTCGGTCGCCGTCCCGGTGCGGGGAGCATCATCGGCCCGATCGTGGTCGGGCCGGTCATGCAGGTCACCCTCGAACACCTCCAGGTCTACGAACCGCCGTCGTCGCTCGCGCTCGGTGTCGTCGTCCACGTCGCCGCCGTCCTCGTCGTCGGGATCGGCGCCGGTGCCTTGATCGTGTCGGGCCTCGGTGCCGGGTCGGGCGAGTTGCTCGCCGCCGCGGCATCCGACCGCAGCGGCCACCCCGAGCCGCGAGTGCGGTTCGCGTTCGAGGCGACCTGGGTCGTGCTGGGCGTTGCGCTCGGTGGCCCGATCGGCGTCGGCACGGTCATCGTGGCCCTCCTGATCGGCCCGGCCGTCGCCTTCGGCAGCCGCACCGTCGAGTCGTTGGTGACGGTCTCCCGCCGCCAACTCGACCTCGCCACCGCCTGACCCCCGCCGCGAACCGAGTTCTGGTGGCGCGATCGTGACGTTGGAGGTCGGTTTCGCGCCGGCAGACGACGGGTGAGTCTCTGGCGCCGCGATTGTGACGTTGGAGGTCGGTTTCGCGCCGGCAGACGACGGGTGAGTCTCTGGCGCCGCGATTGTGACGTTGGAGGTCGGCGTCGCGCCGGCAGACGGGCGGTGCGGCGTCAGCCGGCGTCGAGGACGCCGTCGGTGATGTGGACGGTGCGGTCGCAGTAGCTGGTGATGCGCTCGTCGTGGGTGACGACGATGGCGGCGGTGCCGCGCGACTTCATCTCCGAGCGGATCAGCTCCATGACCTGCTGGCCGAGCTCGGTGTCGAGTGCCGACGTCGGCTCGTCGAACAGCACCAGCTCGGGCTCGTTCATCAGCGCCCGGCCGATCGCCACCCGCTGCTTCTGGCCGCCCGACAACTGCGACGGCAGGTTCTTCGCCCGGTCGGCCAGCCCGAGTTCGTCGAGCAGCCGATCGGCCCGATCGCGAGCCGGCTTGCCCTCTCGCCGTCCCAACTCGTCGACGACGAGCAGGTTCTCACGGGCGTTCAGGAACGGCACGAGGTTGACCGACTGGAACACGAATCCGACCTTGTTCTGGCGGAAGGTGGTCAGTTCCTTGTCGCCGTAGTCGCCGATCTCCTCACCGCCGACGACCACCGAGCCCTCGGTCGCCGAGAGGATCCCGCCGGCGATCGAGCAGAGCGTCGTCTTGCCCGAGCCGGACGGGCCGACGAGGGCGATGATCTCGTCCGACCCGACCGTGAGGGTGGCGTGGTCGAGGGCGACCACCTCGTTGTCGGCCATCGAATAGACCTTGCGGACGTCGGACATCTGGAGTGCTGGTTGCGACATGGTCAGTTCCCGAGGGCTGAGGCCGGGTCGACACGCAGGACCCGGCGGAGGGAGAAGGCGCTCCCGATCACGGCGGCGATCAGGAGCAGGACGACGGACAGGACGATGCGGCCGACCGACACGTACAGCGGGATCGAGCCGGGCGGGATGAGCAGGTCGAGCGCCACCACCAGGACGCCGGCGATCACGGAGGCGACCAGCGTGACCGCGGTCGCCTGCACCACCAACCCGCCGAAGATGGTGCGCGACCGTGCGCCGATCGCCTTCAACACGCCGTACAGGGCGGTCCGTTCGACGGTCAACAGGGCGAAGAACAACGCGATCACGACGAGCGCGATGACCACCGTGACACCGAGGATCTGGTTGAACGTGCCCGACTGCTCCTCGACGCCCGGGATCGCGGCGATCGCATCGTCGACCGTGAGCGCGTAGGTGCCGTCGTTGGCGGCGTCGACCGCCGCGACCACGTCGGCCGGGTCGCCCGGCCCGCTCACGACCAGCGCTTGCACCACGCCGTCGGCGAGCACGGCGTCCGGTCGGTTCTCCGACAGCACCTGACGCCACGTGTCGAGATCGGCCCAGAGCCCGCCCGAGCCGTTGTATGCCGTGTCGGTCACCCAACCGACGACGGTGATCGGCGTGCGCGCCGGCCCGATCAGGAGCTCCTGGCCGAGTTCGACACCATCGGCTCTCAGCAGTTCGTCGGCGTAGGCCTCGCCGGGTGCCGGCGGTTCGGGCACGCCGTCGGGCGGCAGTTCGTAACCCCAGACCGCAACGTTGGCAAGGTCGCGCGGCCCGTTGCCGGGGACACGTGCGCCGAGCAGGACGACGCCGAGCCCGCCCACGTCGTCGACGCCGTCGGCCGACTCGATCGCCGCCCGGTCGGCCGGCTCGATGCGGCTGCGGAGGAACGACGACTGGGACGATTCGCTGTAAACGATCGCATCACCGGACTGTGCCCGGATCGCCCCGGTCGACAGCCGCAACAGCCCGTCGAGGAGGCCGCCCAGGAACATCAGCAGCACGGCGATCAGGGTGAGGATCACCGTGGCGGTGACGAACCGGCCGGGCTTGCGGACGAGTTCGCGCAGGGCGAGCTTCATCGGTTCGCCCCTCCCGTGGTCGCCTCGATCGGGTCGATCTTCAGCACGCGACGCGCGGCGATCAGCGAGGAGCCGATGCCGAGGACGAGCAGCAGCACCGCCCAGACGACGACGGCGGTCGTCTCGAACCGCAGCTGGATGCCGCCGAGGCGGCGTTGTGAGAGCGGCGTGTAGAGCGCCAACCCGATCGCGTAGCCGACCGTCACGATGATCACCGCCTGGACCAGGAGCGAGCCCACGAGCCGTTTCGCTGGTGCGCCGATGGCACGGAGGAGCGTCAGCGCGCCCGATTTCTGGAACGTGATGATCAGGAAGAACAGGCCGGTCACGAGGGGCACCACGAAGCCGTAGAGCCCGAGGATGATGAGGAAGGACTGCTCAACCTGGCCGGCGCCCGGGAACTCCGAGGCGGCGTCCGCCCGGGCGAGCGGGTCGAGGTCCACC
>JAGQSS010000022.1 GCA_020439405.1 Ilumatobacter sp.
CTGGCGAACGAGTCCGGTGACGCCACGAGCCTCCAAGGCCTTCAGCACTTTGAGTTCGAGCCCCGATCCGGCAGGCTTCTGCCACGGCTCGCGTTGACTGAGCACTCGCTTCACCCGCGCCATACCCGGTCGGCCGCGTGCCGACATCCGACGCGCCATCGCCCAGACGGTGGGGACCGAGGCGAACCGATCGAGGACGTGTTCGGTCAACCGCTCGAACCGCTCGTCGTCGATGTCGCGTGCACAGTCGAACCAGGCTCGAACCGGCGACGCGACCCGAACGCCGTCGTTGCGCTCGACCCAATCGGAGCGGTCGAGCACATTGGTCCGGCGGAGGACCACGCCCTTCGCGATCGGCGACCGATCGTGCTCGACGAGAACGATCGGAACCTCCGGACGGAACACGTGGCGGAAGTCCCAGAGGCGAGCGGCAGCCGGCCCGGTGACGACCACCGACGGATCGGCAGCGCAGGCCGCGACGCATCTGGCCTCGAACGTGTCGGGGGACGTGGCGATTCGGTAGACGCCGTCGTGGACACCGATCAGCCCTCCGGACTCCACCTGGTAGCGGATGGCATTGCGGGACCAGCCGTCGGCGAGGAGTTGGCGGGCGGTGACGATGCCGTGGCGAGCGGCGACGAGCGTGGCGAGGGGCGGCGACAGGTGCGCCATGACGAGACCTCCGGTTCGACGAACAGGGGCCAACGGCCAACGACCCGAACCTACCCACCAACCGCCGAATCCCCGCCCATCCGGCGAATGCGTGAACTGCTTGCGGGATAGTCCTGCAAATTGTTCACGCATTGGCGGAGTCGGCGCGGGGCGCGGGGTTTGGTGGGGGTGGGGGTGACACACTGGCGGGATGGCGAACGCGCCGTACGGACAACCCCCTGTGCCTCCGCCGGCGCCGAACGAACGCTGGAACGTGAACATGCCCGCCGTGATCGGCGTCGTGTTCGTGTTCCTCATCGGCGTGATCATCTGGGTGATCACCTCGACCGGCGGCGACGACAGCGTGGCCACCGACACCGTGCCGAGCTCGTCGTCCACCACCGACGTCACCACCACGACCAGCAGCTCGGTCCCCGGCACCACGAGCCCGGCACCCATGCCGGTGCTCACCACGGTCGCCCCGACCACCCCCGCCACACCGGCACCGACCGCCGCGCCCACCGCGCCGCCGGCGCCCACCCAACCGCCCACCACGGCCGCGCCGACCACCACGACCACCCCGACGCCGCCGACCTCGTCGCCCGACTCCGAACCCGACGCCGTCCCCGGCGACCTCGGCATCGACGACTACCCGATGCAGCAGCCGGCCTGCGACGGCTCGTACATCACGATCATCGCCTCCGCTGTCGGCGACCAGGCGACCGCCGCGGGGATCGAGAACGTGCTCGACACCTACGACGGTTCCAACTACCTGCGCACCGACCAGACCTGCCCGTCGCTCAACCCGAGCGTCGACGGCAAGCCGATCTACGTCGTCTACTTCGGCCCGTTCCCGTTCGCGGCCGACGCGTGCGCCGCCCGGTCCGAGGGCACCGAGGGTTCGTACGCCCGCCAGCTCAGCAACGACCTGCCACCGACCCACACCGTCGCCTGCCCCGACCTGCTCGCCGGCGACGAGTGACCGGCGCGATGGGGACTCGTCCCCATCGCCCTCACGACCCGACCGCGGCACGATCGGGGGCATGCACTCCTCCGCCACCTGGTCGTCGGCCGTCGCGACCGTCACGGGACGCGGGCACGACGCCAACCAGGACGCCGCGCTCGCCGGACCCGACTGGTTCGTCGTCGCCGACGGCATGGGCGGCCACGCCGCGGGCGACGTCGCCAGCTCGCTCGTCGTCGAGGCGTTCGCCGGACGACCGGTCGACGGCGACGGCCTCGCCGCGATCTCGGCCGCCTGCGACGAGGCCCACCGCTCGATCCGACGACGGGCCGCACGCGATGACACGCACGGCATGGGCAGCACGATCGTCGGACTCGTCGCGACCCGCCGTCGTGGCGTCGTGTTCCACCTCGGCGACTCGCGCTGCTACCGCCTCGTCGACGGCGAACTGCGCCTGCTGACCCGCGACCACTCGGTCGTCCAGGAACTGATCGACGCCGGTCGGCTCACGACCGAACAGGCCCGGAGCCACCCGTTGCGCAACGTCGTGACCCGCGCGCTCGGACTCGACACCGTCGTCAGACCCGAGACCGTCGTGCTCGACGGACGGCCGTCGCGCCTGCTGTTGTGCAGCGATGGACTCACCGCCGAGCTCGGTCCACAGACGATCGGCCGCGTCCTCGCCGGCGCCGACGACCCGCGAGCCGCCGCCGAACTGCTCGTCGAACTCGCCACCGCGAACGGGCCGTGCGACGACGCCACGGCACTGGTCGTCGACACGCCCGTCACCGTCGACCAAGATCCAAGGACCGAGCGAGCGCTCCTGACCGTGCCCCTCGACGCATGAACACCATGACCGACGACCTCGATCTCGACGACAACCGGGCGGACGACGACCCAGCCGACGACCCAGCCGGGTCGGACGCGCCGCTGCTCGTCGAGTTCTGCGGCGAGGTGGTCGCCGTCGACCACGCCCCGTTCACGATCGGTCGCGACGCCGACTACGTGATCGACGACGAGAACCGATTCCTGCACCGTCACTTCGTCCACCTCGACCGGCACGGACCCGTGTGGGTGCTCCACAACGTCGGCGATCAACTCACCGCCACCGTCTCCGACACCGAGGGGTTGCTCGAGGCGTTCCTCGCCCCGGGCGCCGCACTGCCGCTGGTGTTCGAGCGAACGGTCGTCCGCTTCACCGCCGGGCCGACGACGTACGAGTTCACGGTCCGACTGGCCGACCCGGCGTTCCAGTCGGTGCGCGTCGACGAGACGCCCGGCGGCGACACCACGATCGGCCGCGTCACGATGACGCCCGACCAGCTCCGTCTCGTGCTCGCACTCGCCGAACCGAACCTGCGCGGTGGCGGCTTTCCCGGCACCGCGATGCCGTCGAACAAGCAGGCCTCCGAACGGCTCGGGTGGACCACCACCAAGTTCAACCGCAAGCTCGACAACGTCTGTCAGAAGCTCGCCGCCCAGGGCGTACGCGGGCTGCACGGCGAACCCGGACGGCTCGCGTCGAATCGACGTGCCCGGCTCGTCGAGTACGCGCTCGCGATGCGACTGGTCACCCGCGACGACCTCCACCTCCTCGACCTCGCCGACGGCGACTGACCCGATGCTGCAGATCGACGGCTTCGACGGGCTCCGACCGATCGGCCACGGCGGGCTCGGCGACGTCTACCGGGCGGAGCGCACCTCGACCGGCGGCACCGTCGCGATCAAGGTGCTGCGCGACGTGTCCGACTCGTCGGTCGCGTGGCACCGCACCCAGCGCGAGCTGACGGCACTTGTCGCGTTGAGCGGGCACGCCCACGTCGTCCGGCTGATCGAACTGCTCGACCTCCCGACCGGCCCGGCGCTCGTCATGGAGTACGCGCCCGGCGGCTCGGTCGCCAACCTGCTTGCGGCACGCAACGGCGACGTGTTGTCGGTCGCCGAGGTGGTGCTGATCGGACGCCAGGCCGCCGACGCGCTCGACGCCGCCCACGACCAGGACATCGTCCACCGCGACGTCAAGCCGCAGAACCTCCTGATCGATGCCTATGGGCAGGTGAAGCTGTGCGACTTCGGGATCGCGTCGCTCACCCGCTCCGAGGAGTTCCGCACCCGCACCAGCGCGATCTCGATGCGGTATGCGAGCCCGGAAGACCTCGACGAGGACGCCGAGGTCGGCCCGCCGTCCGACGTCTACAGCCTCGGCGCGACCCTGCTCCACCTCACACATGGCGCGCCGCCCACACTGAAGGAACGGCTGGCGCCGTGGAACGCGCCGGCGACCGACGACGCCGAGCTCGCTGCGCTGGACACCGTCATCGCGTCGTGCCTGCACCCCGATCCGGTCGCCCGACCGAGCGCGGCCGACGTCCTGCACCGCCTCGAGGAGGTCGATTGGACGCTCCCCGAGCGTTGCCGCGCCCTGCCCGTCGTGCCGCCGACGCCCGACGTGGTCGACGTCGTCGACGGCTCGGCCGGTGGTCCGAGCGAACCCGCGATGCCGAACCCGGTGGCCGTCCCGGCGGCGGGGTTGTTCGGCGACGACACGTCGGCACCGACCGTGCTGCGCGACGAGCGACCACGGCCGGTTCGGCCACCCATCGAACCGACCCGCGGGCACCGCTGGCCGTGGGCGGTCGCAGCGGTGGCGGTTGCCGCGATCGTCGGGGTGGGACTCGCCCTCGTGTTGCCCGACGACGCCGACGCACCCGATGCACCAGTGGACGCCGGCGCCGAAGCCGACCCGACGGTCGCCACGGCGGCACCGACGACCGTCGCGACGACCGCAATCACGGAGCCCGAGGCGGCCGCCGTGTCGTTCGTCGACCGGCCCGACGGGATCGCCGAGCTGGGGGGCGACGACATCGTCTGGCCGCTCGGCCCGGTCGGCGAGTGCCTCGTGCTGTTGCCCGACTCGGTCGAGCTCACGCCGATCGGGTGCGACGAACCCCACGATCTCCAACGGATCACGGTCGCGTCGCTCCCGGCCGAGGAGTACCCACCCGGCGCGCCGTTCGAGATCGATGTGCTCCGCGCCACGACCGACGACCTCTGCCGACTCGCGTTCGCGGAGTTCGTCGGGATCGACGCCGTCGAGAGCGAACTCTCCGTCGCGGTCACCCGGCCCTCGGCCGACACCTGGGCGGAGGGCGATCGGGCGCTCCAGTGCCTCGTGGGTGTCCGCGACGCCCGCCTCGTCGGCGACGCCGCCGGCTCGGGTCAGTAGATCGACCGCCCGGACTCCTCCCGAACATTCGCTTGCGCGTATATACGCCGGAGCGTATGTTGTGGGAATGCCCAGCGACCTTGCCGTGCTCGAGGTGATCGCCGAGCCGACACGACGCCGGATCCTCGACGCCGTGCGAGACCGCGAACGCTCCGTGTCCGAACTCGTCGACGTCGTCGGGATGCACCAGCCCGGCGTGTCCCGGCACCTCAAGGTGTTGCGCGACGCCGGCCTCGTCGAGGTCCGACCCGTCGCACAACGCCGTCTGTACCGCCTGCGCGCCGAGCCGCTGCGGGAACTCGACGAGTGGCTCGAGCCGTACCGCGCCGAACTGGCCGGCCGGCTCGACGCGCTCGAACGACACCTCGAACACACCTCCGAATCACGCCTACCGAAAGCGACACGCCCGTGACCGACGACCTGACCACCCGCTACGACGGCGTCCTCGAACGCACCGATGACGGTGGCGTCATCCGCTTCGAGCGGCACCTCCCCTACGCGATCGACGACGTCTGGGACGCGATCACCGCACCCGAGCGACTCGCCGACTGGTGGCTCCCGTTCGACGCCGACATCACCGTCGACCTTCGTGAGGGCGGCGACATCGTCTTCACCGGTCGGCCCGACGGCGATCCGGTGATGGTCTGCACGATCCTGCGTCTCGAGCCGCCCGTGCTGCTGGAGCACACGCATCCCGCACCTGGTTCGATCCTCCGCTGGGACCTCGAAGCCGCGGACACCGGTTGCATCATCCGACTCAGCCACACCCTGCCCGACGTCGCCGAAGCGATCGAGAACTGCTACCTCGTCGGTCTGCAGACCTCGCTCGCCCGGCTCATCCCGTGCCTCGCCGGACGGCCCGAACCATGGGACTGGGACGCGTTCGCGACCGCACGCGCCCACTACGCCCGGCTCGGACTCGCGAGCGAGGAGTCGCCGTCGTGAGCGAGAGAGCGCAACTGCTGCGCGTCCAGAACTTCATGCTCTCGGCCGACGGATTCGGCACCGGTGAAGGCCAGAGCGTCGAGCGACCGTTCGGACACGCCGACCCGGCGGTGCTCGCCGCGTGGGCCGGTGCGACGGCAAGCTGGCCGAACCGGGCCGACCCGGGCGGCACACGCGGCCTCGACGACTACTTCACACGCGACTTCCACCACGACATCGGTGCCGAGATCATGGGCCGCGGCAAGTTCGGTCCACAGACGGGGCCGTGGGACGACCTCGAGTGGACCGGCTGGTGGGGCGACGACCCGCCGTTCCGCACGCCGGTCTTCGTCCTCACGCATCACGTGCGACCCAGCTTCACCCTGTCCGACACGACGTTCCACTTCATCGACGCGTCGCCGGCCGAAGCGCTCACCGAGGCCAAGGCGGCGGCGAACGGCAAGGACGTGCGTCTCGGTGGCGGCGTGTCGACGGTCCGCGAGTTCCTCGACGCCGACCTGGTCGACACGATGCACGTCGCCGTGGTCGACGTCGAACTCGGACGCGGCGGCCGGTTGTGGCATTCACCCGACGAGCTCCTCGACCGCTTCCACCTCGAGCGGATCCCGAGCCCGAGCGGCGTCGTCCACCACATCTTCTGGCGTCGGTGACCCGTCACCGCCCCGGCGAGACCGCCGGCGCGGCCCAGGAGCGAGCGGTCGCTGGCGAGTTACCCACGCTGACGTTCGGTCTGCGCGGACACCGGCCCGTCGCACGTGGAGCACGTCGTCATGGTGAGCCGAAGAGCGCGCCGATCGGCCTTCGTCCCTCGAGGTACCCGACGAGTTCAGCCATGAAGGTGGCGGTGTCGGGTGGTCCGTCCCAGCGGAGCTGGACGGCGTCGGGCTGTTGGTCGAGTTCGAAGCCCCAGAACGCGCAGCACTGCTTCTCGACGGTGGCGAAATGTCGTAGGTCGTCGATGTTCGCGAGCGTGGGTGGGAGGCGCAGGATCACGCCGTGGGGTGTGCGTTCGATCGAGGTGAGTTCTTGGCGGATGCGCTCGAGGACGTCGATGTGGTTGGCGATATCACGGGCTTCGATCGTGCAGGCGATCGGTTGGTCGGGGTCGTAGATCGGTGTCTGGCTGGTGTCGGTCACGTGTCCACCGTAAACTCTGGAGTCATGTCCAGAGTCAAGGGTCTGCTGTGAAGATCGGGGAGGTTGCCGTGGCGGCCGGGGTGACGGTGGACACGATCCGGTTCTACGAGCGACGTGGTGTGCTGCCGGAACCTGATCGTCGCCCGTCGGGCTACCGCGACTACCCGGCCGAGATCGTCGAGCGGATTCGCCTGGCGCGCAGTCTCCAGGGAGTCGGGCTGACGCTCGATGAGATCGTCGACGCGTTGGCCGCCCACGACGCTGGCGGCGCGACATGTGACAGCGAACGCTGGCGTCTCGATGTTGCGCTCGAACGAGTCGAGCAGCGCATCGCCGACTTGCAGGCGGTCCGCCGGACGATCCGACGAACCAAGGCCAGGTGCGAGTCGGGTGCTTGCAGCCTGATCACGGTCGCCGACTGACCTCGAGCCCGGTCCCCGACGCCCGCTTCGACCCGCTGGCGGTCACCGGTCAGGCGGCTCGTGGTGCGTACATGATGACCCCGACACCGAGGAGGCAGATCGCTGCGCCGATCAGGTCGTAGCGGTCTGGTCGGAATCCGTCGGCGAGGACGCCCCACAGCAACGACCCGGCGACGAACACGCCGCCGTACGCGGCCAGGACGCGACCGAAGTTGGGGTCGGGTTGGAAGGTGGCGACGAACCCGTAGCCGGCCAGCGCCATGATCCCGACGCCTACCCAGGCGATCCCGCGGTGCTCGCGTACGCCTTGCCAGATCAGCCAGGCTCCGCCGATCTCCAAGACCGCCGCGGCGAGGAACAACAGGATCGAACGCAACGTGTCGGGCATGTCCCCGGACCGTACTGTTCTCGAACAACCTCTTGACCTTGCAGTCGACTTCAAGGTTTACAGTCGGGGTCATGTCCGCTTCGTTGCGCATTGCCGAGGTCGCCGATCGGGTCGGCATCTCGACCGCGACCGTCCGCTACTACGAGAACATCGGAGTCCTTCCCGAACCCGAACGTGCCGGTAACGGCTATCGGGTCTACGACGATCGCACCGTCGAGCGACTCGAGTTCATCGCCCGCGCCAAGCAGCTCGGCTGCAGCCTCGACGAGATCACCGACCTCGTCGCCGCCTGGAACGGCGGCGAATGCGGCCCCGTCCAGGATCGCCTCCGGGCACTGGTGGCCGACAAGCTCACCGCCGCACGAACCAAGATCGTCGAACTCGACACGCTCATCGGCGAGCTGCAACAGGCCGCTGAATCGCTCGAACAGCACCGCCCGGCCGGGCCATGCGACGACTCGTGCGGATGCGTCACCACCCCCACCCCGCTCGACGCGACCTCGACTCCCGCGTCGATGCTGATCGCGCTCACCAGCTCACGGAGTCTTACGGGTGCCGGCGACGAGGTCCCGATCGCGTGCACCCTGAGCGCCGATCTGATCCCGGACCGGCTCGACGACTGGAGCCACCTCCTCGACGACTCGCCACGCCTGGCGATCGATGGTGGCGTCCGGGTCGAGCTCGACGACCACACCGACATCGCAGAGGTCGCTCGCCTTGCTGCCGCAGAGCAGAGCTGTTGCCGGTTCTTCTCGTTCCGGCTCACGATCGACGAACGCGGCGCCGCCCTCGAAGTCACCGCCCCTCCCGACGCACTCGACATCGTCCACACCGCATTCGGAGCACACCAGTGAGCCGCGACACCCGGACCCTCATCGGCGCAGCCGGCCTCGCGTGCATCGCGTGCTGCATCGGGCCGATCATCGCCGTGCTCGGCGCGATCGGTGCTGCAACCGTCCTCGGCGTCGCCGTCTTCGGCGTCGTTGGAGCGCTCGTCGCGTTGCTCGCCGTCCCGGTAGTGCTCACCCGACGCCGAAACCGCTGCCAGACATCCGAGCCTGCCGAGGTGGTCCCCATCGCGGCACCCACCGCCCGCCCGGCATCCGAGCGGCGCCGGTAGCGACGCGGCCCAGTGCCCGGTCGTGATCCGATCGCCACGACGATCCGACCACGAGCCACGCGCGTGGCACGCACCGCGTCCGACGGGGCACGATCGCCGATCGTGCGGGATGTCGTAGGTTCGCGACATGGAAGCGGTGTTGCTGTACTTCGACGACTGCCCCAACTGGCAGCAAACGGCATCGCACCTCGACAGGCTCACGTCCGAGTTCCCCGATCTGAAGGTGACACGTCAGTTCGTGGACACCGACGAGGCCGCGCAGCGGCTCGGCTTCCTCGGCTCCCCCACGGTCCGCCTCGATGGTGTCGACCTCTTCGCTGCCTCCGACACGCCGGTTGGATTGTCGTGTCGGATCTACATGACCCCGAACGGGCCAGCGGGTTCCCCGACGCTGGAACAACTTCGTGATGCCCTCGCCAGCGCATCCGGCCGAGTCGAAGAGTCTTCGCGCATGCGGTGCTCGTGCTGCGGCGAACAACGCGACATGGGCTCGCTGGCTGCACTGTTGTGCCACGACGACATCAAGATCTGCAAGACATGCGTCGGCTGGCTGATGCAACAAGCCGGCGGCGTCGACGTCACACCGACACTGCCGGTCTCGGACATGGACGCTGCGGAAGAGTTCTATCGGCGGGCCGGGTTCGAGGTGCGCCGCTACGACGACGGGTTCGCCTTCGTCACCCTCGACGACCAAAGCGTGTTCGACCTCGGTGTTGACACCCGCGCGACACCGACCCACAACGCAGCCGGCTGCTACATCATCAGCGCCGACACCGACGCCTGGCATGACCGCCTCGTCGCTGCAGGTCTACCCGCGACCCAGGTCGAGGCCAAGCCGTGGGGAATGCGCGAGTTCAGCCTCGCCGACCCGAGCGGGAACACGATCCGGATCGGCAAGCCACTCGGTCCGGGGGCTGACGCCTGAGGTCAACGACACAATCGTCCCGGAGGGCTCGACTTCCGCTGGTTGGAGGCCGCCGAGTTGGTCATCGCCGAGTTGATCGACCGCTTGCGCACCACCTGACCGCCCCCACCCAGTACGCCGAAGCGGAGACCGATCGCACCAGGGCTCAGGCGCTGCCGCGGTGGAGGGCGTCGAGGCGGTCGGCGACGTGTTCGCTGCGACCCGGCAGCAACTTGCCGTACTGACCGACGCGACGAAGCCCCTGGCCGATCTTGCGATCTACCAGGGGCTTCCGATGTGGTCGAGACCGGCGTCGATCCGGTGACCCCACGCTTTTCAGGTCGAAGTCCGGGGATTTCGGCGGATTTCTGTGGAATCGCGCGGAACTTGTTGGAGACGAAACACCTGGTAGACGGTCTGCTGCGGTCTCGGGCGCTCTCACGCGGAACGCTGTGGAAAATTCTGGATGCGGACAAAAAGCGGACAAGTAGCGCCCGCGCGGTGACTCTGGCTTCAGCAACCCGACCGACCTCCTCGCCTCCTGTCCGACCCAGTCCGCTGACGGATCTTGAGGCTGGCTGCACGTTCGTAGGTCTCCTCAGTCGTCAGTTCTTCACAATCACGACTCTGATGCCATCCACGGCCTCGAGGTCGCGGCGAAACTCGAACTCGTCTCGGATCTGGCCGGCGAGGTCGTAGATGACGAACACCGTGGCCTTGTACTGCTGGCCGTACGCCCGGATGTCGGCGTTGATCTCATCGACGACCGCCGCCAGACGCGTGGTTTCCTTGATCAACTTCACTTCGACTGCGGTGTTGATCTGAAGAAGGACGAAGTCCGGTATCACCTCCTTGACAGACGTCTTGACTCGACCGACCTCACGGTCGTAATCGAGCCCCTTTGCGAGACCGCGACCAATCAGCAGCTGCTCGACCGTGTCTTGCACGTCGCTCTCCCGCTCGGGGCGACGCAGCACTGCCCGTCGCAAGTTCGCCTGGAGGAAGTCGGCGAGCTCTGTGATCCGTTCAGACTTCGGATGGACGCGGTTCATCAGGTACGCGCGGAGGATCTGTAGGTTGGCCCGTGTTGCCTCGAACAGGTCCTGTTGCTGCGGCGCGATCGTGTCGAGGTTCGACGGCACTTTGTCCATGTCATAGACGGTGAGCGGGGCGTTGATCGGCTCGATCGCCGATGCCATCTTGATCAGCTCGTTCGTCCTGTGGAGGAACGGGCGGAAGCCGCCGAACCTCCACACGTCTGAAGGGTCCGAGTTTCGGAGCGCCGACTCCATCGCGTCAAGGAGTGCCTCGGCCATTCGAAGGCAGCCCTCGAGCTGTTCATCCACGTCGTCACTCACCCGAACGAGTGTATGCATGGCGTCGATATGTGATCAGGGGACATCGGGCCTTGGCGGCCTCGCGTCGGCGTGATGGGTGGGCGCCTCTCAGTCCCGGAATCGGTACACGGCGATCTGGCCGTCGACGGTCGGCTTGCCGTAGAACTCGATTCGACCCCGCCGAAAGAAGTCGCGTTGTCGAGTAGCCCCGCTCTGGATCGTGTACGCGATGCGGACCGTGGTCGCTGGCTCGATGTGCGTGACGGTCGCTGTCCAGGTGTTCGCTCCGTGTCGCACCGGGAAGTTGTGTCCGAGTTGGAGTCCTGGACTCGACGTGTCAATCCGTCGCATCTCCCGGTGCGCTCCCGACTTCAAACGCCATTCCGCAACGATGTACGCCGAGCGGGCGAAACTCATCACGTCGCCGGGCCACGGTCCGAGCTTGGTGGTCGACACTTGGCAGCTAGCGCCTACGGTGAGCCACTCGTCGGCAGCGATCTCGGCGCGGAACCCGCCGTCGCTCACGACGACGACTGGGTCGTCGAGGCCCGGACCCGGAATGCGCGCGTCAGTCATCTGACGATCCGTCGTCGACGTGGCGGACGACTTCGCACTCATCGAGCAGGCGGGCGAGGTGGCTGTACGCGCCGAGCTGTTCGAGCGCTTCTTGCTCGGTTGGTTCGTGGTCGCCGTGGGTGGCGACGTTGCGAACGACGAGGTTGAGGCCGGCGGCGAGTCCGCCGAGTCCGCCCCGAATACTGCTGACGGTCTTGTCGTCGTCCGCGCCTGGCCATCTCAGCCGTGGTACGCCGGGTGCCGGTGGTTCGTTCTTCAGGGTCTGCTGCCAGAAGGACGTGCCTTCCACGTCGGAGCGACCCAGCTTCGCCTTCCAGTGCACGGTCAACGCCTCGGCTGCTTCGCGAACGGCGACCCGTCGGCGGTGGGAGGTCCAGTAAGGCGCCGCAGCGGTCCAAACGAGTTCGTGCAGTGCGAACGGACCGAACGACGGAGACCCTCCGTCGATGTCAGCCTCGTCGATCATCGCCTTCAACCGTCCTCTGATCGCCGCCGCCGATCGTCGGATGTCGGCAGGCGACAGCAGCGATCGGGGCTGGCTCATCGTCGTCCAGTTCGCGATCGGGTCGATCGCTCCGACGCCCTGCACCATGATGTACGTCCCGGTCACCGCGACGGCCTTGACGGCGAGGCCCGCGGCTTCGGCGACCGCAAGCTCACGCTCGCGGACCACGGCGTCGTCGACGCCACTGCGTTGCGACGCCGTCGGCCACAGACCTCGGCTCTGCATGTGATCGGACTCGTGCTGCGTGGTCATCCAGTCGTCGAAGGCCGTCATGAAAGCATCCACTGCGTCGAGCAGTCGACGTAGGTAGTCGGCGCTGAACTCGCTCATGCTGGGTCTCCGAAGTCGACGATCGTGACGAAGTCGATGAGTTCGGTTCCCAGCTGGGTTGTGCGTGCGGCCCACGCGCCGTTGGCCGTCATCAACGTATTCCACGAGCCCGTGTCGGCTAGACCGCGAGCGCCCAGGTCGCCGAGCACGATGTCGACGTGAGGCACGTCGAGGCGCGCTTCGGCGAAGATTGCGCTCGGCCCGCCCATCGTGATGTTCGGCTTCGGGATGTCGTGGCGCTCGAAGTGGCCTGCCGGATCTCGAAGGTACGCGAGCATCACGAAGTGCTCGGGGTCGAGCTCCTCGACGAAGCGAAGGAATCGCGTCGTCAGGAGATCCGCTGGCCGGTCCGGCAAGGCGGCGTGCGTCACGGCCGCCTTCAACATCTGGAGCTTCTCCTCGAGGTGGGTGCCGAGCGCGATCCGCGAAGCCGTCGCGACCGCCGAGATGAACTCGTCGGAGTCGACCGGCACATCATGCGCCTGCAATGTCTGGATGGCGTCGGCGAGTTCTTCGAACCACACCTGTCGACGGCGCTCCAGCGGGGGGCCGAACACGCTGTTGACGAGCTCGACCGCAGCGCCTCCGACGATCGGCACCAGGTTCGCCCCGACCGCCGCAGCGGCGTAGGCACGGTCGGCGGCGCCGCTCGACGGGGGGCCCGCAAGGCTCATGCCGTCCTCGCTAGATCAGTTGGGAACCTCCGCATGTGGACCACGGTACGCCGAGGGTGTCACAGGCGATTCGCGGGCTTCGCTCGCCGACGCGGCCAGCCATCGAGAGGCGGTCCGTCCGGGACACGAGCAGGGCCCTTAGCTTGGCGGTTGGCCGTGGGAATCCCATGGCCTCGCGTCCGGTTGGCTGAGGCATGGCCACGGTGCTCGCCGTCATCTGGTTCGCAGCCGCAATCGGCGGCGCGATTGCTGCCATTGTCGGGCTCTCCACGCACCGAGCACTTCGACGAGTCGCGTTATCGGCCGCTGGGGTGCTCTTCGGGATCGCCGGAGTACTCGGCATCCTCTCGATCGGAATCGTCTTCATGGCAATCTCGGCGGTGTGCTTCGTGACAGCGGCGCGTGCCACCGACGCAGCCGCCGCTACCCGTCGTATGACCTGAACCCCGCAGGCCCTGTTCGCAGCGACGTACTCGACCCCGAACGACGGCTAGGTCCGACCGGTTCGTTTTGCGAAAACTAAATACGACGTTTAGTCTTGTTACTCATGTCGGCCCGGACTGACGCTCCACCCGAGGCACCACGGGACCTCGCCGACTGGCTGCTCGCTCGCGGTCGGCACTGGGTGACCACGGCCCAGGCAGCGGAGATCCTCCGCATTCCGGAGGCGCACGTGTCGCCAACTCTGGCGCGTTGGCAGCACCAGCGGCGCCTGTTCAGCCCAGCGCGGGGACTGTACGTGGCGATCCCCGCCGAGTATCGGTTGTGGGGCGCGGTGCCGGCGGCGCACTTCATCGACGCCATGATGCGGCACCTCGGTCATCCCTACTACGTCTGTCTGCTCTCGGCTGCAGAGGCACACGGGTTCGCCCACCAGCGGCCCCAGGTGTTCCAGGTGATGACGAGCGCCCACGTGCGTGACCGATCATTCGAGCGCGTCCATCTTCGCTTCCTGACCTCACGGCACACCGCCGACCGGCCGACGGTCGAGGTGAACACACCGACCGGCACCATGCACGTGTCCACACCAGAGGTGACCGTGCTCGACCTGGTGTCACGGCCGAGCGAGGGCGGCTCGCTGTACAACGTCGGGACCATCATCGGCGACATGCTCGAGGAGACCGCACTCGACATCGTGGAGCTCGTCGAGGCCGCCGACACTTACCCAACGGCGGTCGTTCAGCGGGTGGGATGGATGATCGACGACGCGGCGGAGACGCTCGGGGTGGACGTCGACACCGAACCACTGCACACGTTGGTCGCCGGCGCATCGTCGGTGCTGCTCGATCCGTCAGGGCCGCGCGACGAGCACCCGGACCCGCGCTGGAATGTCATCGCCAATGCGGAGTTCGAGCTCGAGTCGTGATCCCTCGAGCGGCGATCACCGAGTGGGCGACGCGGGTGCCGTGGCCGACTCCGGAGCAGATCGAGCAGGATCTATTGCTGTCGCGGCTCATCGTCGCGATCGCACGCGACGACTACCTCAGCAACGAGCTGATCTTCCGCGGCGGCACCTGTCTACACAAGCTGCACATGGATCAGCCACGGCGCTACAGCGAGGACCTCGACTACGTCCGTCGCACCGGCGGCGGGATCGCCGACCTCACTCGGGCAGCGACACGCATCGGCGAGGCACTCGGGATGGAGGTGCGCACCCGGATCACGGAGCAGCCGAAGATCTACCTTCGCGCCCCGTTCGAGTCCGGTGGACGCGAGTCCGACCCCATCTTCCCCCAGCGGTCGTCACAGCTCTCGACGGCCACGAGCACGAAGTCATCGACGCCCTCGCTCACACCACAAGCGATCAACAACGGCGCCAAGCCGTGCGCCTCGCGATTCGCTCAACCCCTTGGAACCAGCCGACCGCTGGACGCACCTTCGCCCGGGCGCTCGCGACGACACTGCGTCCGTCCACACAAGGTGCGTCGCCGAACCCGTCGTACCACCGGTACAGCGGCCGGGAGTTCGGTCGATAGGCCGCCGACCTCCGGGCCCGCGGCGGGTACGCGGAGCGGCGCATGACTGCGCCGATCAACGTGTGACCTACCATCAGCGGCCGTGAGAGGACGCCTGGAACTGACCTGGACGAACGATCATCAGGCGTTGCTGACCGCTGACGATGACGAGCACGAGTGGGTCTACAAGTGGGTCGAGCCGAGCGACCATCGCGTGTCAGAGGTGCGGCTTCTGCACACGCTGGCGACGGTGGGCGATGGGCTGCCGGCTGACCGCAACGAAACGAACCTGCTTATCCGCGGTGACGCGCTGCACGGTCTGCAGGCGCTCAACGAGCTTCCGGAGTTCGCCGCCACGCACGTCGGACAGGTGCAGGTGGCGTACATCGACCCACCGTTCAACACCGGGCAGGCGTTCTCCAACTATGACGACGCGCTCGAGCACTCGGTGTGGCTCACCATGTTCCGCGATCGGGTGCGACAGATCCACCCACTGCTGTCACCGACCGGCACAGTGTGGGTGCACCTCGACGACGTCGAAGTGCACCGGGCCCGGGCGGTTCTCGACGGTGAGTTCGGGCCCTCTCGCCACGTCGCCACGGTGATCTGGGAGAAGACGGACAGTCCCCGCATGGACGCCGACGGGTTCTCGGTACGTCACGACAGCATCCTCGTGTACGCCAACGGCGACGACCCGCTTGTCAACCAGCTGCCGTCCACGAGGTCAAACGCGAACCGCACTGACGACAACGGTCGCCGCTACTACCTGAACCCGCTCCGAGCCCGCGGGGGTCAGGGCTCCACCCGCGCGGCGCGACCGAACCTCTACTTCCCGATGATCGACCCCGAGGGGCACGAGGTCCACCCACGGCTGCCCGACGGTGGCGACGGAGCGTGGCGGTGGAGCCCCGACAAGGTCGAAGCCGACGCGCACCTCATCGAGTGGGTCGACGGCCGCAATGGCTGGAATCCGTACTACCGCATCTATGAGTCCGACGACGCCACGCGCCCACCGGAAACGATCTGGACGTTCGAGGAGGTTGGCTCGACGCGAACGTCCGCGGCCGAGATCAAGGCGCTCCTCGGCGGGCTCGCGTTCTCGACGCCAAAGCCCGAGCGGCTCATGCAACGAATCATCCAGATCGCCAGCGAACCAGGCGACCTCGTGCTCGATTGCTTCGCCGGGTCGGGTACGACCGCCGCGGTCGCGCACAAGTTGAACCGACGCTGGGTCACCATCGAACGAACCGCGGACATCATCGAGCGGTACACGCTCCCTCGTTTGACCAAGGTCGTCAGCGGCGAAGACCAAGGCGGCGTCTCCGTCGTCGAGAGACCAGTCGTCGACGAGCTGCCTGACGGTATCGACCCTGGCGAGTGTCGGTCCGCTGCGACGACCCTTCACCGCATGCTCGCGGCGGAGGCGTTCGACGACGTCGACGCGGACGCGATCAGGCGGGCCATGAATGAGCTCCGCGCGATCGACCGGGTCGAGCGGGAGGTCGTGTGGGAAGGCGGCGGCGGATTCACCGTGGTGGAGGTCGGACCGTCGATGTTCGAAGAGGTCAGTGGCCGCGTGTACCTGGCGGAGTGGGCCGTGAACGGCGCGCTTGCGGAGGCAACTGCGGCACAACTCGGCTACGAGTACGAACTTGACCCGCCGTTCTGTGGCCGCAAGGGCAAGTTCCGGCTCGCGGTCATCGACGGACTCGTGAACGAAGCCGTCGTCGATCTGCTCCTCGACGCGCTCCCCGCCGACTCGAAGCTGTGCGTCGCCGGCACCGCTCTCGACCCTGCCGTCCGGCCCGTGCTCCGACAGCGCAGCCCTGGCTCAACCGCCCGCAAGGTACCCGACTCGCTCCTCGACGACTACCGCCAGTCGCGCCGCTCGGTCCTACGGCTGCCGACGGCGGAAACAGTGTCGGACGACGATCAGGGCGTCGCCGCGTCATGACCGAGCTGCGCATCGACGTCGACCGCATCGAGGAGGTCGCCGCACGGCTCGACCTTCGCCAGCCCAACCGGGAGGCGGTCGAGTCCGTCGTCTTCGAGCACGCCAGATGGTTCGACCTCGAACAGCGGCCCGCACCATTCGAGTGCGTCGTCGACTCGGCGACCGGTGTCGGCAAGACGTACATCATCGCGGGGCTGATCGAGTACTTCGCCGCTGCGCACGCGACGCGCAACTTCGCGGTGATCTGCCCGAACCGGACGATCCTCACCAAGACGATCGCCAACTTCACGCCCGGCCACATGAAGAGCATCGCGGGGTCCATGGAGTCGCACCCCGCGATCATCACCGCCGAGAACTTCAACACCCCCGCCACGCGGACGCTGCTCGACGACGACACGACGACGAAGTTGCATGTGTTCACCGTCCAGTCACTGACCAAGCCAACGACCAAGCAGGGCCGCAAGACGCACACCTTCCAAGAGGGACTCGGCGCCGGGTTCTACGAGCACCTGGCCGACCTCGACGACCTGATCGTGCTCGCGGACGAGCACCACACCTACTTCGGCGCGGCGTTCTCGCGCGCGATCGAGGACCTGACGCCGCACATGATGGTTGGGCTCACCGCGACGCCGCACAAGAAGACGCCCGACGACCAAATCGTTTACCGGTACCCGCTCGCCGCAGCGATCGCGGACGGATACGTCAAGACACCGGTGATCGTCGGTCGACGCGACGACCGCCACGACGACCTCACCAAGCTCACCGACGGCGTCACGATGCTGCGGTACAAGGCAGAGTTCCTCGACGCGTTCACGACCGAGAACGATCTCGAATCGGTGAACCCAGTGATGCTCGTCATCGCCCGCGACACCAACGAAGCCGACGAGTACCGCAGAATCCTCGAATCGTCGTCGTTCGATAGCGGCAAGTGGGTCGGCTCGATCCTCACTGTGCACTCCAAGCTGTCGGGCTCCGACCTCGAAGCGGCGCTCGAGGACCTCGGCCAGATCGAGGCCGCCGACTCCCAGGTCCGCATCATCATCAGCGTCGGCATGCTCAAAGAGGGATGGGACGCCAAGAACGTGTACGTCATCGCGTCGATGCGTGCGTCGGTGTCGGTCGTGCTCACCGAGCAGACACTCGGCCGGGGTCTCCGACTGCCATTCGGCAAGCCGACCGGCAACGAGATGCTCGACACGCTCGAGGTTCTCGCCCACGAACGCTATGAGGACCTCCTCAAGGCCAAGGGCGTCCTCAACGAGCAGTTCGTCGACCATCGTACGCGGGCGGTGCTGCGGCAGAACTCGACCGGACAGACCGTCGTCGTCACCGAGACAACCGAGGTCGGCGCGGGTGTCGCCGACCTGCCGACGCCACCGGACGCGCATCGCCCCGCACCGGCCGAGCACCCGGGCCAGCCGGTCGTCGCCGCGGTCGAGGACCGAGCCGAGCAGATCAACGCCGCAACCGAGGACCTCACGCTGTTCACCGAGTACGGGCCCAACGCCGAGCTCCCCGCGATCAACGTGCCCCGGCTTGCGATGTCACGTGTGGAGGCCCGGTTCTCGCTCGCCGACATCGTCGACCTGGCACCATTCCGCGAACTCGGTCGGCGACTCGCCGCCCAACCCGAGCAGGAGTTCACCCGCACCAAGGTCACCGCCCAGGTCGTGACCTCGCTTGACGGGCTCCGCCGGACGCAGATGGTCACCATGTCGGCGTCGGACACCCTGCGCGCATCGACGCAACGGCTCCCGCTCGACACGCTCACCGAGCAGCTCACCGACGTGATTCTCGCGGCGCCGGTCGTGCCGTCGCGCGTCGCCGAAGCACGCGCCGTTGTGCCGATCATCGACGCGTTCCTCGAAGGTCTTGGCCCCGACGCCGAGAAGCTCCTCTCCGCCTACGGCGACCGGGCGGCCGGACGACTCGTGCAGCTCGTGACCGACGAGCACCGCAAGCACCTCAACGCCCCCACCTACGAGACGGTCGTCGAGCACACGCCGATCGCCGGTGTTCGCAAGTCCAAGCGCCGGGTCAGCCTCGATCCGCACGAACCGTTCTCCAAGGCCGTGGCGTACAACAGCCGGCAGCGGTCGATGTACTCCGCCGACTGGTTCGACTCATCCACCGAGCGCGCCGTCGCGAACATCGTCGACGACTCACCCGACGTGCTGTGCTGGGTGCGCCTCCTCACCGGCGATTTGCCCGTCCTGTGGCGCTCGGACAACCGCGAGTACAACGCCGACCTCGTCGTGGTCGAGCACTCCGCGGATCGTTGGGTGGTCGAGGTCAAGGCCGACCGCGACATGAGCAACGACGACGTCAAGGCCAAGCGGCTCGCCGCGAAGCGGTGGGCGAACCACGTCAACACGGCCGACTCGACGGACGGCGAGTGGCACTACCTCCTCGTCTCCGAACAGGACGTCACCGACGCCGCCATGTCGTGGTCAGCGCTCAAGAAACTCGGCACCTGACAAGCGGCTCATCGTCCTCCGCGCCAGTTCCATGCGGACAGATAACGGACATATTCGCAAAGCCGACTCCCGAACACGACGAAGCCCCTGGCCGATCTTGCGATCTACCAGGGGCTTCTTGGGTGGTCGAGACCGGCGTCGATCCGGTGACCCCACGCTTTTCAGGCGTGTGCTCTGCCAACTGAGCTACTCGACCAAACCGACCCACGAAACGTGGGCCGTATGTGCAACAGGGCCGCTCGAAAGCGGCCCTGCAGCGGTCCCGACGGGACTCGAACCCGCGACCTCCGGCGTGACAGGCCGGCACTCTAACCAACTGAGCTACGAGACCAAGTTGTATGTGGCACCCCCAACGGGATTCGAACCCGTGCCGCCACCTTGAAAGGGTGGTGTCCTAGGCCACTAGACGATGGGGGCTTGGAGCCTCATCTCGTTGAGGAGCGACGAAAACCTAGCAGCAGGCACCGAAAACTCCACCCTGAGAAGAAACGATTGTGGTCCTCTAACGTACCGCCGATGCGGTCCCGCTCCTTCCTCGCCGCAGCGGCGATCGGCTATCTCGTCGGCACGTTCCCGACCGCCGATCTCGTCGCCCGGCGCGTGTCGGCCGGACGGGTCGACCTGCGTCGGAGCGGATCGGGCAACCCCGGCACCCTCAACGCTGTGAACGTGCTCGGGGCCAAGGCCGGGGTCGCGGTCCTGGTGGGCGACATCGGCAAGGGCGCGATCGCGAGCGTCGTCGGTGGGGCAGTCGCCGGACCGGTCGGCGCCCATGTCGCCGGCTCGGCGAGCGTCGTCGGCCACTGTCATCCCGTCTGGAACGGGTTCCGCGGCGGCAAGGGGGTCGCGGCGAGCATCGGCCAGTGCCTCGTCACCTTTCCCGCCTACTTCCCGATCGACCTCGCGGTCGGCGCTGCGACCGCCGCCATGCCCTGGTGGCGCCGGCGCGCCTTCGGGGCGACGATGGTGTCGTCGGCGTGCTGGGTCGCCGGTGGCGTCGTGTGGTGGCGACGCGGCTGGGGCAACGGGTGGGGACCGCGCCCGACCGCTGCACTCCCGATCGCCGCCGCGGTGAGCAGTGTCGTCATCGCGGAACGATTCCTGGCCGCGCAGGGTTCTCTGCGCCATGACGAGTGACGCCGATGCCCGCTGACCCGACGATCGGCATCGTCACCGATTCGAACAGCCAGCTCACCGCCGAGCTCGCCGAACGGTTCGGGGTCGAGGTCGTGCCGATGACCGTCACGATCGACGGTGACGACCACCTCGAAGGGGTCGACCTCGACGCCGACGACTTCTACGCCCACTTCGACGACGGGAACCCGCCCGAGGTCACGACGAGCCAGCCGTCGCCCGGCGCGTTCGCCGCGGCGTACCGCCGGCTCGCCGACCATGGCTGCACCGAGATCTGGTCGATCCACCTCGCCGAGGCGATGTCGGACACCGTCGGATCGGCGCGGCTGGGTGCCGACGCCGTCGACGTGCCCGTCCACGTGATCGACACCGGCAGCGCCAGCTTCGGGGTCGCGGCGTGCGTGTGGGCGGCCGGCGTCGTGCGTGACCGTGGCGGCGACGTCGACGACGTCCGGCGCCGCATCGACGGGTTCGTCGCCCGACTCGGCACGGCGTTCATGGTCGGCGTCCCACTCCTGACCCAACGTGGCGGACGCGCCGCGCACCTCGAACTCGACGACGACGCGATCTCGGTGCTGGCGATGAACGGCGGCGACGTGCGCGTGCTCGAGCAGGTCAGCACCATCGAGGACACGATCGACGTGATGTCGACGTACGCGACGTCGTGGATCGAACGCGAACCGAAGGGTGTCACCGTCGCGATCGGGACCGCCGACGAGCCGAGCCGCACGCTGAGCGATCGACTCGCCGCCGCGCTCGCCGAGGTGCCGGGCATCGACGACGTCGTCCACTACCGGGTCGGGCCGTCCGTCGGCGCGCACACCGGCCCCGGCACGTTCGGGCTGTTCGTGTTCCCGACGATCCGGTAGCGGCTCGCTTCAGCGCTGGTCGGTCGAGAGCATCGCGATCTCGACCAGGTCGACACCTGCCGGCTGGGCGAGCGCGTGGACGACGTTGGCCGCCACCGCGGCCGGGTCGAGCCCCTGGGTGGCAACGGCCTGCTGATAGGTGGCGCGGGTCTCGTCGTCGGGAACGCCGTCGAAGATCGGCGTGTTGACGAAGCCGGGCGAGATCACGGTCACCCGAACGCCTTCCGGCGCGAGTTCTTCGCGCAGGGTGTCCGACAGGACGTGGACGGCGAACTTCGACGCCGCGTAGAAGCCGAGCGCGACCGACGTGCGGCGACGACCCGACATCGACGAGACGACGATCACGTCGGCGAGGTCGGCCGACCGCAGTCGTTCGACCGCACCGTGGACCGTGTTCAGCACACCGAGCACGTTGACGTCGAACATCGCCTGCCAGTCGTCGGGCGACGACGCGAGGACGCCGCCCGTGCGGACGATCCCGGCCGAGCAGACGACGGCGTCGAGCCCGCCGAGCCGCTCGGCAGCCTGCTCGATCGCGGCGGCGAGATCGGCGGGCTCGGTCACGTCGGCGGGTGCGGCGATCGCCGCGTCACCGAGTCGGTCGGCTTGCTCCGCCAGCGCATCGGCCGAGCGGGCGACGAGCGCGACCCGTCCGCCCGCGGCGACCACCGCATCGGCGACTGCTGCGCCGATCCCCGAACTCGCCCCCGTGATCAACACCCTCCGCCCCGTCAATGCTCCGGCCATGCCGAACATCGTCGCGCAGGACGGGGTCGGTTGATGTCAGACCAGAAGGGGTCAGGCACCTTCTGGCAACGGAGGCCGAGGTCATCAGCGCCTTGCCGCCAGAAGGTGCCTGACCCCTTCTGGCGCCGCCCGGCTAAGGGGGTTTGGCCATGAGGCTGACGAGGGCGCCGTAGCTGGTCTCGCGTTGGCCGACCTCGACGAAGCCGAGCGCGGCGTGGAAGGCGAGCGAGGTGTCGTTGCGGGGGCGCAGGTTGACCTCGAGGGTGAACTGTCCGGCGTCCGGGCAGCGCTCGGCGGCGAGCCGCTCGACCGCGGCGTAGAACGCACGCCCCAGCCCGCGGCGCTGGAACGACGGCGCGATCGCGATGCGGTCGAGGTACACGAACCGGTCGTAGCGCTCCTCGAACCAGCGATAGTTCCCCGACTCGTACCCGGTGCCCGGTTCGAGCACCATGCAGAAGCCACCGATCTCGCCGGTGGCCTCGTCGTCGGCGACGAGGGCGATCGTCGACAGTTCGCCGATCCGGCCCAACGCCTCGAGCGTCTCGTCACCGACCGCCGGCACCTCGGCCTGGTTGATCGCGTGGACGGCGGCGAGGTCGGCGGCGGTGTAGTCGCGGAGGCGCATCTC